>NZ_CP012640.2:5103450-5406900 GCF_001412595.2 Massilia sp. WG5 | reverse complement strand
GGCGCTGGGCGGGATGCTGGTGGTCGAAGACGCCAGCCGGGATCCGCGCTTCGCCGACAATCCGCTGGTGACCGGGGCGCCGCACATCCGCTTCTATGCCGGCCAGCCGTTGTTCTGCGACGGCCAGCCGGTCGGCACGCTGTGCATCATCGACCGCGCACCGCGCACCCTGAGCGACGCCGAACGGCAGGCCCTGCGCGACCTGGCCGACCTGGCCGAGGTCGAACTGAACCACGTGAGGGTCGCCACCGCCCGCCTGATTGCCGAGCAGGCCCTGAAGTCCCTGAACACCGAACTCGAACAGCGCGTCGCCGAGCGCACCGCCGAACTCGAACGCAAGGTCGGCGAGCTGTCGCAGGAAATCGCGCTGCGCAAGGAAGTCGAGGTCTCGCTGCAGCACAGCGTGGAGTGGAACCGCACCATCGTCTCCTCTTCCTGGAGCGGCTTCATCGGCGCCGATGCCGACGGCCGCGTGGTCGAATGGAATGCCTCGGCCGAGCGCATCTTCGGCTGGCCGCGCGCGCAGGCGCTGGGGCGCAGCCTGTCCGAGCTGATCGTGCCGCCGGCCTACCGCACCGCCCACGAGGCCGGCATGCGGCGCTACCTGGAAGCCGGCGACGGGACGATGCAGAACCGCAAGCTCGAGCTGCCGGCGCTGACCGCGAGCGGACGCCAGATCATGGTCGAAATGACCATCAGCAGCTACGGATGGAAGGGCCGGCGCTGCTTCGGCGCCTTCCTGAACGACATCTCCGAGCGCATCCGCACCCGCCAGCAGCTGGAAGAGAAACAGGAGCTGCTGGACACCATGCTGGAATCGACCGACGTCGCGATCGTCGCCTGCGACGCGGTCGGCAACCTGTCGCTGTTCAATCCCGCGGCCCGGACCATCCTCGGACGCGAGATGAAGACCATCGTGCCGGCCGAGTGGTCGCAGTATTACGCGATGTACCACGTCGACGGCCGCACGCCGCTGGCGATGGACGAGGTGCCGCTGGTGCGCGCGCTGAAGGGCGAGACCATCCGCGACGAGGCGATGGTGGTCGCGCAGGACGGCGGCGCGCCGCGCACCCTGCTGGTTTGCGGCCGCCCCCTGCGCGGCGCCTCCGGCCGTCCGCTCGGGGCGATGGTGGCGATGAAGGACATCACCGAGATCAACGCGTCGCGCGCCCGGCTCGAAGTCAGCGAACGTCGCCTGCGCGCCATCACCGAGAACCTGCCGGCGCTGATCGGCAAGGTGAATGCGGCCAACGAATTCGTGTTCCTGAACGGCCGCGCCCTGCAGTCCTACGGCAAGCGCGCCGACGAGCTGCTCGGCCGCGACATCGCCCGCGCCTACCGCCCCAAGGACTATGCGCGGCTGGTTCCGCACATCGCCAGGGTGGTGGCCGGCGAGCCGGCCTTCTTCGAATACGTCGCCCGCACCAGGGGGCGCGAGCAGCATTACCAGTGCTGCCTGGTCCCGCAGCGCACCCGCGACGGCCAGCCGGACGGCTTCTTCGCGATGGCCTTCGACATCACCGAGCGCAAGGAGGGCGAACTGCGCCTGGCCGAGAGTGAGGAAAGGCTGCGCACCATCACCGACAACGTGCCGGTGCTGATCGCCCACCTCGACGGCGAGCGCCGCTACGTGTTCGCCAACGCCGTGCACCAGTCGTGGCTGGGCAAGCCGGCGCAGCAAATCCTCGGCAAGACGATGGAAGAAGCCTTCGGCGCCGACTACCTGGCGCCGCAGGCGGCAGCGCTGGAACAGGCCTGGCGCGGCCACGCGTCGCAGTGCGAGCACGAGATCGTGCGCAAGAAGCACACCCGCATCGCGCACACGACCTTCCTGCCGCAGCTGCGCGACGGCCAGGTGGTCGGCGTGTACGTACTGACCCTGGACGCCACCGCCTCGCGCATGCACGAGCGCAGCCTGCACGCGCTGGCCCACACCGACAGCCTGACCGGCCTGCCGAACCGGCGCCACTTCGAAAACGTCCTGCGGGGCGCCCGGCCCGCGCAACGCCCGGGGCGCGGCGCCGCCCTGCTGTACCTGGACGTCGACCACTTCAAGCAGATCAACGACCGCTACGGCCACGCCGTCGGCGATGCGGTGCTGGTCGAGTTCGCGCGCCGCCTGCGCGGCTCGGTGCGCAGTTCGGACCTGGTCTCGCGCAGGGCCGGCGACGAATTCACGGTGCTGCTGCACGAGGTTAGCGGCGAGGCCGACGTCGAGCTGGTGGCGCGCAAGATCCTCGCCGCGATGCGCGAGCCCTTCGAGCTGGCGGCGGTGGTGCTGCAGGTCGGGACCTCGATCGGGGCCGCACTGGCGGACCAGCCCGATCCGGCGCCGGAACGCCTGCTCGACGCCGCCGATCGCGCCCTGTACGCGGCCAAGGAAGGCGGACGCAACACCTACGCGATGCTGCGCCTGGGCCGCAGCCAGACGCACAGCCTGGCCCTGGCGCACGGCTGACGCAAGTCAGGCGGTGGCCAGGCGCGGGCTCACAGATCCCATTTCAGCTCCGCCACCCAGGTGCGCTGGGGATAAGGGTGGAAATTCCAGTATTTATAATTGTTCAGGTTGTCGATCCCGAGCGCGGCCGTCCAGTGCCTGTCGATCCTGTAGCTCAGGCGCAGGTCGGTCGTGAAGTAGCGGCTGGCCCCCTGGTAGGCGAAGCCGTTCGGATCCGAGTTGTCCAGGGTCGAATACTGGCGGCCGCTGTAGCGCGCCGCCAGCGAGGCCGCCAGGCGGTCGTCGACGCGCCAGGTCGCCTGGCCGGTGGCGCGCCACTGCGGAATGCGCGGCTGCCACTTGCCGACGCTGGCCGGGAACCTGTCGTTGCGCTCGATCTTCGATTCTAGCCAGGTCAGGCTGGCGTTCAGGTCCAGCCCGCGCAGCCCGGCGTCGCTGGCCGCGTAGGCCGCTTCGAGCCCCCTGGTGTCGATGCGGTCGACGTTCTGGACGTTGGTGACGTTCGGCGTCACCAGCACATTGGTCTGCGAGTACAGGGCGTCATGGGTGCGCTCGCCAAAGGCCGTGAGGCGCAGCAGGCCCGTGTCGAGCTTGCGCTCGGCCGTCAGCTCGCCGGTCCAGGATTTTTCCGGTCTCAAGCCCGGGTCGTTGTTGATCAGGGTGCCGGCCGCATTGATGCCGCCCTGGTACAGCTCGGACACGGTCGGCATGCGCACGGCCCGTCCGAGCGAGGCCTTCAGCAGCCAGTCTTCGCTTGCCTGGAAGGCCAGCGCGGCCTTCGGCGAGACGTGGTTCTCATCGCGGCCGCCATGGCTGACGGTGGTGGCCGCGTTCGACGTCCGACCGTCGCGCGCTTCCCATCGCTCGTAGCGCAGGCCCAGCACCGTCTTCCAGCGCGGCGCGAACTTCCAGGTGTCCTGGGCGTACAGGGCATCGATGCCGGTGCGGCCGCTGAAGGCCTGGTTGCGCACGCCGGGCGCCCCGTTCAGCCAGTCGGCGGTCGCGTTCTCGATGCTGCGCAGCCGGTAGGCTTCGCGCTGCCAGCCGAATTCGGCGACATGCTCGCCGGCCGGGCCCTCGGGCCGCCACACGCCCTTGGCCGCGTAGGTATGCCAGCCGGTGCCGTGCTGGTCGACGATGCGCCCCGCGCCGCCATTGCTCGCCGCCGGCAGCGCGATGGTCGGCGCGCGCAGGATGTCCTGGTCATAGTCATACCGGCTGGCCGCGACTTCCCAGTCGAATGTGCCGTGGGTGCTGCTCTTCAGGGTCAGGCCGTGCATGAAGTGGCGCAGGCTTTCGTTCGACTGGTTGAAGTCGTTCGGCGCCAGCGTGTAGGCGCGGCCGCCGATGTTCACCGCGCCGCTGTAGACGGGCCGGCCGGCGCCGTCGCGCAGATACGATTGCGGGCGGCCCTGCGCGTCGTTGTCCCATAGCCCGAACACGTAAGTGGCGCGCAGCTGCGGCGAGAAATCGTAGGCCAGCCTGGCCTTCATCTGCGTCTGCCCGGTGTGGTATTGCGTCCCCGCGCCGAGCAGCAGCCAGTCGCGCCCGGTACGGTCCTGGCCGGCCACGGCGCCCGTCACGGGCGTGCCCGCGCTCGACGCGGTGGCGCCCGGGTAGCGGGTCGGGAAGGTCAAGGGCTGGCCGTCGCTGTCGAGCCGGCCGAGGCCGAGGTACCAGGACCAGGCGCCGGCGCGGTTGCCGAGCGAGAAGCTGCCCTGGCGGCCATGGTAAGTGTCGTCGGTGCCGTACAGCCTGAAGGGCTGCCAGGAGGTGGAGAACCTGGCGTGCGCCTCGAAGCGCGATGGCATGCGGGTGACGTAGTCGACCACGGCGCCGACCGAGTTGCCGCCGTAGGCCGCCGAGAACGGTCCGTACAGCACGTCGACGCGCTCGATCTCTTCCGGGTTGACCATGCCCCAGCGCGGCGCGAAGCTGGCGCCGTTGCCGAGGTAGTTGGACAGCAGGATGCCGTCCGCGTAGACCGCCGAGCGCGCGCTGTTGCCGGTGCCGGAAGCGCGGGTCGACAGCACCGCGTGGTTGTAGTCGCCGATGTAGCGCTTGCGCACCAGCAGGCTGGGCATGTACTTCAGGGCGTCTTCGGCATCGCTGGCGTTGACGCCGCGCGCGATTTCCTCCCCGGTGATGGTCTCGATCGTGGTCGGGATCTGGGTCGGCAGCGAGGTCGGACGGGTGCCCGTGACGATCACGGTGCCGAGCTGGCGGGTCTGGCCGGCGGGTGCGTCCGCCGTGGCTGCGGGCGCGGTCTGGGCGAAGGCGCCGGACATGGCGGCCGCCAACACTGTCGGCGCCCATACCGGCGCCGACAACATGCGTGGGTTGTTCATGCTTGTTCCTGTAATGATGGGGATACGGCGCAGGCCGGATGACGGACCTGCGCAACGGCGATCAGGACAGGTGTGGCGGGGCGCGCGGCTGCGCCAGCGACCACGGGAACAGGGGACGCGACGCATGGTAGTACAGCGGGGGATAGACATCGCGGCCGGCGGCCGGGACGAAGGAGGCTTCCATTGGCGGCGGCAGGCCGTGGGCGGCGGCGTGCGCCGCACACCAGGCGCAGTGGCTCATGGCCTTGTGCAGCTTGCCGCCGGAAGACTGGCCGCCATCGTCGGCGGGCAGCGCGACCGGCATGGTCGCCATGCCCATCGCCGTGCAGATTTCCACCTCCATGAGGGCCTGGGCGGGCGCCGCGGCCTCCATCGCATGCGACACGAAGGGAGCGAACGCGTTCAACAGGATGGCCAGGCAGGCGATCCAGGCGATCCGCGCGCGCATGCGCCAAAGCCGTGTCGGGGTATGCATGGCCGGATTATAGATCACGGCCGGGCAGTCCGTGCTACGTTGCCACTGCGCAACGAAAACAGCTTATTCCCAGGGCCAAAAAAAATTCGCTATCGACTTTGAGTTTCCCTACGTATACAGTCAGTGCCGCCGCGGTGAGTCCCCTGCTTCTGCGCCTGCCCATCCTCTAAAACCAAGCGATGCTGCAACCCACCCCTGGTCCAGTCCTGCGTTTTTCCCTGTTCCAGCCGCTCGGCCGCCCGCTGCGCGACGAGTTTTACCTGCGCGTGACTGGCAAGAGCCCGGTGCGATGATGGAAAACGCCGTACATCGCGCCCCCGCCGCCCGCACGCCGCGCCTTTCGCGCTGGCTCGGACGCGCGCTCGAGACCCATTTCGCGCTGCCGCTGTTCGCGCTACTGCCGCTGGTCGCGATCTGGATCGCGACCTTTCACTTCATCGCCGCCGAACACGATGCCGCCATCGCCGATGCGCGCGGCGCCACCCGCGAGCAGGTCGACACCTACGAAGCGCAGATGGCGCGCAACCTGAACGCGATCGACCAGACCCTGAAAGTGCTCAAGTACGCGGTCGAGCAGCACGGTCCCGACGCCGCGCTCGACAAGCTGCGCCGCCAGAGCCTGCTGCCACCCTCGCTGGTGTTCGTGGTGAGCATCGCCGACCGCGACGGCCATATCGTCGCCAGCAACCCGGCGACGCCGCCGCAGGATGTCGGCCGCGAAGCCTATTTCACGGCGCACCGCGACGCCGAAACGCCGATGCCCTTCGTCAGCCAGGCCATCCGCGACCGGGGCAAGCTCGAACCGCACCTGCATTTCACGCGCCGCATCGATGATGCCGCCGGCAACTTCGCCGGGGTCGCCATCGTCGAAGTCGACCCGGCCTACTTCACCAGCGCCTACGAGCGTTCGCGCGAAGGCGGGCTGGGACTGATCGGCCTGATCGGCGACGACGGCATGGCGCGCGCGCTGCGCATCGGCGACCGGCTGTCCTGGGGCCAGCAGCTCGGATTCGGCGGCCTGGCCGGCGACGCCCTCGATCCGCACTTCACGGCGCCCGACGGCGTGCCGCGCTACGCCAGCGTGCGCCGCGTGCAGGGCTTCCCGCTATCGGTCGTGGTCGGCCTGGCCGAGAACGAGCAGATGGCGCAGTACCAGCAGCATCGCGGCCACTACCTGGTGGCGGCCTTCGCCGGCAGCGCCCTGCTGCTCGCCGTGGTCGGCATGATCAGCGCCTGGTCCTGGCAGCTGACCAAGGCGCGCCGGCGCGAACGGCGCGCCCAGGAAACGTATGCCGCGGCCTCGGAGGCCAGCCTGGACGCCTTCTTCGTGCTGCGCAGCGTGTTCGACGGCGACGGCCACGTGATCGACTTCCTGGTCGAGGAAACCAATTCGCGCGCCGAGCAGGTCAGCGGCATCCCCAAGGAACAGCTGCGCGGCCGCCTGATGGGCGAGCTGATGCCCTTCTACCGCATCAACGGCATGTTCGACGACCTGCTGCGGGTGGTGACGCTCGGCCAGCCGCTCGAAACCGAATGGCAGGCCGCGACCGCGCCGGCCACCGGGCGCTGGCTGCAGCGCCAGATCGTGCCGGTCGAAGGCGGCGCGGTCGCCACCGTGCGCGACATCACCGAGCGCAAGCAGGCCGAGGAAAGGATCCGCCACCTGGCCCACCATGACGAGCTGACCGGCCTGCCGAACCGCAGCCTGATCCGCGACCGCCTCGACCAGGCCGTGCTGAATGCCCAGCGCAACGGCCACCGCCTGGCGCTGGCCTTCGTCGACCTGGACGGCTTCAAGCTGGTCAACGACGGCCTCGGCCACAACGCCGGCGACGAGCTGCTGAAGGTGGTCGGGCGCCGCATGCAGGCCTGCCTGCGCCGCAACGACACCCTGGGCCGCCTCGGCGGCGACGAGTTCGTGATCCTGCTGCCGGACGTGCCGGAAGACGCGCTGGCGCTCACGCCGGCGCTGGAAAAGATCCGCCATGCCGTCACCGAGCCGGTGCCGATCGGCGACCAGGCGGTGCAGGTCACCTGCAGCATGGGCGTGGTGCTGTACCCGCGCGACGGCGAAGATCCGAAGACCCTGATGATGAACGCCGACGCGGCGATGTACCGCGCCAAGGACCTGGGCAGCAACAACTTCCAGTTCTATACCCGCGAGATGAACGCCAGCGTCGAGGAAAAGCTGAAGCTGCTGGAAGGCCTGCGCAAGGCTTTCGATTCGACCCAGGGAGGCGCCCCGGCCGCCGACGCCCCGGCCGGCACCTTCTTCCTGATGTACCAGCCGAAGGTCGACCTGCGCACCGGCCGCATCTTCGGCGTCGAAGCCCTGATCCGCTGGCGCCACCCCGAGCACGGCATGGTGCCGCCGCCGCGCTTCATCGGCCTGGCCGAGGAATCCGGCCTGATCGTCGCGATCGGCGAATGGGTGCTGCGCACCGCCTGCCGCCAGGCCCGGCTCTGGCGCGACGCCGGCCTCGATCCGCTGACGGTGTCGGTCAACGTGTCGGCCCGCCAGTTCGAGGAAAAGCACCTGGTCGAGCGCATTGCGGCGGCCCTGCGCGACGCCGGCCTGCCGCCCTGCGCGCTGGAGCTGGAGGTCACCGAGAGCCTGCTGATGCGCGACCTGAACCAGGCGGTGGAGCGGATGCGCGAGCTGAAGGAGATGGGCGTATCGCTGTCGATCGACGACTTCGGCACCGGCTATTCCAGCCTGTCGGCGCTGAAGTCCTTCCCGATCAGCACCCTCAAGATCGACAAGTCCTTCGTGCGCGACCTGGCCACCAGCGAGGACGACCAGGCGATCGCGCTGGCCGTGATCTCGCTCGGCCACCGCCTGCACCTGCGCGTGATCGCCGAAGGCGTCGAGACCGAGGAGCAGCGCGAATTCCTGGCCGCCAACGAGTGCGACGAGATGCAGGGCTACCTGTTCTCGCCGCCGGTGCCGGCCGAAGGCATCGCCGGGATGCTGCTGGCGCAAACGCGCAGCCGGAGGCGGGCATGACGCCGTCGCGCCTGTCCCGCTTCATGCTCGGCGCAGATCCCAAGCTGCGCCGGATGACGGTCTACTGGGGCGCCACCGCCGCCCTGTATTCGATCTTCTTCGTCCTGGTGGTCCTGATCGCGACGCGCAACCTGATCGGCCGCGGCCCGGCGCTCGACCTGGCGTCGTATGCCCTCGGCGGCAACGCCCTGTTCTACCTGCTGGTGCGTTTCGGCGGCCGCTTCCTGGCTCCGACCGGGCTGGCGACGCTGCAGGGCCTGTTCGCGATCAGCTGCAACATGTGGCTGTATTCGATCTCCGGGCCGCTGCGCGGCTCCACGCTGATGGCGCTGATGGTGGTGGTCGTGTTCTGCACCTTCGCCCTGCGTCCGCGCCAGACCCTGGCGCTGGCGGGCGTCGGCCTGGCCGGCATGGGGGCGACGATGTGGTGGCTGCAGGCGCACGACCCGCTCCACTATCCGCCGCAGGTGGAAGCGGTGACCTTCACGATCATGGCGGCCTGCTCGCTGACCGTGACCTTCCTGACCGGCGAGATGTCGAAGCTGCGCGCGCGCCTGAAGGCGCAGAAGGAAGAGCTGGTGAAGGCGGTGGACACGATCCGCACCCTGGCCACGGTGGACGAGCTGACCGCGCTGGCCAACCGGCGCCACATGAACGAGGTGCTGGCGCAGGAAGAACGGCGCCGCGCCCCGGCCGGCGCCCCCGCTACCGCCACCTGCATCGCCCTGCTCGACATCGACTTCTTCAAGCAGATCAACGACCGCCACGGCCATGCCGCCGGCGACGAGGTGCTGCGCCGCTTCGCCGCCTGCGCGCGCGCCGAGCTGCGCGCGGGCGACGTGCTGGCGCGCTGGGGCGGCGAGGAATTCCTGCTGCTGCTGCCCGATACCGGCGAGCCGGAATCGCGCACGGTAGTGGAGCGCATCCGCAGCCGGGTGGGCGCCTTGTGCATCGCCGGCGCGGACGGCGCCGACATGCTGGACGGGCGCCGCATCAGCTTCTCGGCCGGCCTGACGGCGCGGCGCGCCGCGGAAGCGCTGGCCGACACCGTCAACCGCGCCGACAAGGCCCTGTACCAGGCCAAGTCGGCGGGACGCGACCGCGTCGTCACGGCATAGGCATCAGACCAGAGACTCTCCGCGCGGCGGCGCGGCCGCCTGCAGGCGCGCCACCAGCGCATCCGGATCGGCCTCCAGCATCATCAGCTCCGCATGCGCAGGGCGTACGAAGCCCTGCTCCACCATGTGGCCGACGAAGGCGACCAGGCGGTCCCAGAAGCCGTTCGGGCTCAGGAGGCCGATCGGCTTGGCGTGGATGCCCAGCTGGGCCCAGGTCACCATCTCGAACAGCTCTTCCAGCGTCCCCATCCCGCCCGGCATCGCGATGAAGCCGTCGGCCAGGTTCGACATCATCGCCTTCCGTTCGTGCATGTCCTTGACCACGAACTGGCGGGTCAGCCCGGTGTGGCCGACTTCGCGCTCCAGCAGGGCGCGCGGGATCACGCCGGTGGCTTCGCCGCCGAGGCGCAGCACCTCGTCGGCGATCACGCCCATCAGGCCGACCTTGCCGCCGCCGTAGACCAGGCCGATGTTGCGCGCGACCAGCACGCGCGCCAGGCCGCGCGCGGCTTCGGCGAAAAGGGGATCGGCGCCGGGCGAGGCGCCGCAGTAGACGGCGATGGCTTTCATTCTTTTCCTTCGGGGGGCAACTGCTTCAAGTAGTCGTCGGCGAGGCGCTGGAACAGCTCCCGGGTCTCGCCGCGCAGGTAGGGACCGAGCATCGACAGCACCTGGTAACAGCCGCGCGCGAGGGCGTCGGCGATCGCCTGCTGCTCGCTGTACTTGCGCGGGTTGCGCACGTACTCGTAGGACAGCCAGTAGGTCGCCACCACCACCATATTGGTCGCCATCGCGCCAATCTGGCTGTCGCCGGCTTCCAGCGAACCTTCGCTGCGCAGGTCTTCGCAGAGCTGGCGCGCGACCTTGATCTTGTGCGCCAGGATGGCCTTGAAGTGCAGCTCCAGCTTGCGGTTACGCGACAGCAGGTCGTTCAGGTCGCGGTAGAAGAAGCGGTAGCGCCAGATCAGCTCGAACATCATGCGCAGGTAAAGCCAGACGTCCTCGAGGTTCGAGCGGCGCCCGGCCGGCACGGTCAGCATGCGCCCGATCTCGGTCTCGAACTGGGCGAAGATCGAATTGACAATGTCGTCCTTGTTCCGGAAGTGGTAATACAGGTTCCCCGGAGAGATGTTCATCTCTTCGGCGATCACGGTGGTCGTGATGTTCGGCTCGCCGAATTCGTTGAACAGCCTGAGCGACAATTCGAGAATCCGTTCGCGGGTCCGGCGCGGCGCTTTTTGTTGCATGGAAGACGGCATGGTTGAACTCACCCGCAAGGATAACACCGGACGCCGGCGGCGGCCATATCGACCGGGCAGGCGCCCGCCTCCTCAAATTCGTTCGCGCTGCAGGGCGAATGCGGCGCGCAGGTCCTCGCGCAGCGCGCCGGCCGCCCAGGGCTTGGAAAGGCGGCGGTCGACCAGGCCGGCGGCGCAGGCGCGCTCGATCGGCTCCAGCTCGGACAGGCCGGACAGGATCAGGCGCACGGTGCGCGGATGCTCGCGGCTGACGCGGGCCATCAGCTCGGTTCCCTGCATCCCCGGCATGCACTGGTCGGACAGGATCACGTCGACCGTATGCTGTTCGAGCAGCGCCAGCGCCTCCTCGGCCGAGCCGGCGCTGAGGATGCGCCACGGTTCGTCCTCGAGGGCGTCGACCAGCACTTCGCGCATGAAGGCGTCGTCGTCGACCACCATCAGGGTCGGCGCCCGCGCCGGCGCCGGCAGGAAGGCCTCGACCTCGGCGACGAAGCTGGCTGGCTCGATCGGCTTGCACAGGTAGCCGTCGAAGCCGGCCGCCAGCACCCGTTCGCGGTCGCCCGCCCGCGCCAGCGCGCTGACGGCCAGCAGCGGGATGTGCGCGCAGCCGGGATCGGCCCGCAGGGCGCGCGCCACCGCATGGCCGTCCAGCGAGGGCAGACACAGGTCGCACACCACCAGGTCGGGGCGGCCGTCGAGGGCCAGGCGCAAGCCGTCTGCGCCGTCGCCGGCGCCGCTCACGGCGTGGCCGGCTTCCTGCAGCAGACAGGCCATCAGCTCGCGGGTGGAAGAGTCGTCTTCGACGATGAGGATACGCGCAGACATGGCCTGTCTCCCAGGAGTGTTTTTTGTATTGACCACTTTTGTATTTACTCTAACACCCCACGGTCCGGGAAGGAAGTGCCGCCAGTTCCTGCATGACCGCCGCCAGCACGCGCGGATTGCTGCCGAGGGCGACGTGGCCGATGCCGCCGAATTCCAGGTTGCGCGCGCCCTCCAGGCGGCTCGATTCCTGCGGCGACACGATGTTGTCGTGGTGGGTGTAGAGCGAGGTGACGAGGGCGCGGGTGGCCGCCTCCTCGCTGGCGGCCAGCGCGCGCAGCCAGGGACTGCCGGGCCGCATCTGGAAGGCGTTCTCGCCCAGGCCGAAGCGCGCCAGCGCGGTGCCGTGGTGCGGCGTGCCGAGCGTGATCACACGCGCCACCCGGTCCGTGCCGTGGACGCGCATCCAGGCGCGCGCCACCAGCCCGCCCATGCTGTGCGCGACGATCGCCACCTGCTTCTCCCCGGCCGCGGCGCACAGGTCGCGGACCGCGCGCTCGACCAGCGGCACGTAGCCGTCGATGTCGCCGGCGACCGGTTCCAGGTCGACGCTCGCGTGGCCGATGCGGGCCGCGTCCAGCAGCCGCGTCAGGTGGGCCCAGTAGCCGCTGTTGCAGCCGTAGCCGTGCAGCAGCAGCACCGGCGGATGTGCACTGCCGGGGTAGATGCGGGTGGTGGCGCTGGCGCGCGGCACGAACCAGGACGTGACCAGCATGCTGGCGCGGAATTCCTCGGCCAGCAGGCGCAGGCGCGCGCGCGGGCCGAGGCGGAAGGCGCGCGGGGTGGCGCTGGCGAAGTGCGCGGCCAGCATGAAGTTGTTCATGTTGATGAGCAGGCGCACCAGCACCACGCCGCCGATGCCGAGCAGCGCCGCCTGCCACGGCGCCGCCTTCAGCCAGGCCAGCGCGGCCCAGCCGATCAGCAGGGCCGCCGCCAGCTGCACCAGCAGCAGCGCCCGCAGCAGGCGGCGCGCGCTTTTCATCTCCTCCTCACGCAGCCTTGGGCGTGGCGCTGTTCGGCACCGGACGCGCCGCCGGCCGCCCGGTCATCGACTGCGCCAGCCGGCTCGCCAGGCGCGCGGAGATGCCGTAGATCGACAGTTGCGGATTGGCCCCGATCGAGGTCGGGAACAGCGAGCCGTCATGCACCGACAGGTTGGCCAGGCCGTAGTAGCGCCCGTCCGGTCCGGTCACGCCGGCGCGCGGGTCGCCGGCCATCATGCAGCCGCCCATCACGTGCGCCGAGGCCACCCGCGTCAGGTGGGGACGGTAAGGCAGCGCGGCGATGCCCTCCTTTGCCTGCTGCCAGGAGGTGTAGCGCGGCGCCGTCTCGTGCGCCACCTGGACCGCGCCGGCGCCGGCCGCGAACTGGATCTCGGCCATGGTCAGGAGTGCGCGGCGGGCGCCGTCCCACAGCGGATCGTTGAGCGGATAGTCGAGCAGCGGCGCGCCACCCGCGGCCAGGGACACGGTCCCGCCCTGCGAATCCGGATGGAAGCCGTCGCGCAGCAGCGCCAGCATGCCCTGCAGGTGCGGGAACTGGCGCATCATGTCTGCATGCTGGACGCCGAAGCCGGTCATGGTGGTCGACAGCAGCACCGGGTGCAGCGGCGGCGCTTCCAGCTTGAAGCCGAGCGGGCCGTCGATCGCCTGGGTGTGCAGGAAGTGGTCCGAATATACGGTCTGCGGGGCGCCGGCATAAGCGTCGACGCGCTGCGGGAATACCGCGGCCGCGATCAGTGTCGGGTGCAGGAAGGTGCGCTTGCCCAGCAGGCGGTTGGGATCGGGCGCGTTCGAGCGCAGCAGCAGCGCCGGCGAATTGATCGCGCCGCCGGCCAGCACATAGTGTTTCGCGCGCAGGCGCAGGCGGCGCCCGTTCGGGTGGATGCCGTCGGCGTCCAGCAGCGTGCACTCCAGCGACTCGATGCGCTCGCCCTGGATGAGGAAGCGTTCGGCGCGCGCGCGGGTGACCAGGGTCGCGCCATGGTCGAGCGCGGACGGGATGGTGGTCACCAGCATCGACTGCTTGGCGTTGGTCGGGCAGCCCATGCCGCAGTAGCCGAGGTTCCAGCAGCCGTTGACGTTGCGGCGGATGAAGCCGGTCGGGATGCCGAGCTTCGCGGCGCCGCGCCGCAGCAGGTCGTTGTTCTCGTTCGGCGCGGCCGGCCAGTCGGCGATGTGCAGGCGCGCCTCCATGGTCTCGAACCAGGGCGCCAGCGCTTCCACGCTGTAGTCGCGCAGGCCGTGGCGCTGCTGCCAGAAAGCCAGGGTGTCGGGCGGGGTGCGGAAGCTGGAGGTCCAGTTGACCGTGGTCGAACCGCCGACGGTGCGGCCCTGCAGGATCGTGATCGCCTTGTCCCTGGTCTTGCGCGCGGCGGACTCCTGGTACAGCGCGGGATAGGCCTCGGCTTCGCGCATGTTGAAGTCGCGCGAGGATTTCAGCGCGCCCTCCTCGACGATCACGACGGACAGGCCGCTGAGCGCCAGGATCTCGGCGGTGACGCCGCCGCCGGCGCCGCTGCCGACGATCACGACGTCGGCGTCGAGGCTGCCGTCGCTGTCCGCGCGGGCGCCGTCGACGATCTTCCAGCCGCGCGCCAGGCCGGCTTCGATGGGATCGGGGATGGTGTTCGTGTTGCTCATGCCAGTTCCTTGATGGGGCCAGGGTAGCCGATCGCCGCCCAGTTGGCGGCGTCGCTGTACCAGCTGCCCAGCACCAGGTCGTGCAGGGCCTGGTAGGCGGTGCGCAGCAGGGCCAGCCGGTGGATGCGCCAGTCCTGCAGCCAGGCGCTCACCTCGGCGTCGTTCGCTTCGGCCCAGCCATGCGGGATGCCGGTCAGGAGCCGGCGCGCCGGCGCCAGCGCGAGCAGGCCGAACAGGTCCTGCACTTCCTGCTGGGTGGCCAGCGGCAGGCCGAGGATGGTCTGGTTGACGCGCTCGGTCGTCGCCTGGATGGCCCGGGTGCGCGCCGTCGGCTCGGCCGGCAGCATGCCGGCCAGGATCGCCGGGACGATCGCGTGCAAGGCCGCGCGCGCCTCGCCGTCGATGACGAAGCCCTTTGGCGCGGGAGGATGCGTATAACGGTAGACGCCGCCCCCGGCGGCGAGCACGAGCGCGGCCAGGGCGCCGGCCTTGAGGAAGGATCTGCGGCTTGTCTCCATGCTGGACCTTTAACTTGCTTTTTTATTTAGTGTAAGCGAAAGAATCGCATGGAAAGCCGCGAAAAACTAGAGCCCCGCGTCTAGCTTGCGAATTCGGGGTCAGAGCACATTTTGCGTCCGCCCGGGCAGCCAAACGCCATTCGGATCGGCGGAAGAAAGGCCGAATCGCGTTTGCAGAAGCAGCGCCATTGGCGAAGCAAGCTTGCATGTTGTGCTTGATGGCCATTGCCCAAAAAAGGACTCTGACCCCGAATCTTCAGTCCTGGCGGTGATTCAGCATCTGGCGGGCGATGCCGCGCAGGATGTTGACTTCTTCGGTTTCCAGCTGGGTGCGGGCGAACAGGCGCTTCAGGCGCGGCATCAGTTTTTTCGGGTTGTCGGCATTTAAAAAGCCGATCGCCACCAGCGCTTCTTCGAGGTGGGCGTACATGCCCTCGATCTGGGCCATGCTGGCGGCCTCGCCCTGGAAACCGACCCCGGTCTGGGTGCGATTTTCTCCTTCCGCCGCCAGCCGGCACTCATAGGCCAGCACCTGGGCCGCCTGCGACAGGTTCAGCGAGGAGTACGATGGATTCGCCGGGATGTTGATCAGCACATTGCAGCCGGCGACGATCTCGTTCGGCAGGCCGACGCGCTCGTTGCCGAGAATCAGCGCCGGGCGCAGGTCCGGCGTCGAAGCCACATGTGCGGAAAAGGCGCGCGGGGTCCAGACCGGCGGCGAGAATTCGCGCAGCCGGGCCGACACCGCGGCGGCGAAATTGCAGCCTTCCAGCGCCTCCGCCACAGTGCCGACGATGCGCGCACCATCCAGCACGTCGAGCGCGCCGCTGGCGAAGGCGACCGCTTCCGGATCGTGCAGCGGATCGGCGCAGCGCGGCGCCACCAGCACCAGGTCGGCAAAGCCCATGGTCTTCATCGCCCGCGCCACCGAGCCGACATTGCCTGCCCGGCTGGTTTCAACTAGCACAAAACGGAGGCGTTGGAAAAGAGATGTGTCAGTTTCGGTCGGGTTCATTGTAAAATAGCGCCATCGCGCGGTGACGAGCGGTTGAAATGTGGCCTGGAGGTCTTGCGATCCGGCCGCGATTTTAACGGTTTCGGCACCGCTTTGCTCTTTGTCATTCTCGTTCAACGATCGTTCACGGCGCTGCTTGCGCGGTGGGCGTCAGCATTTTTCAGGAAGCTCTCATGCACCCAATGCTCAACACGGCCATCAAGGCCGCCCGCCGCGCCGCCACGGTCATCAACCGCGCGTCTTTCGATCTCGACCGCATTACCGTCAGCGAAAAAAGCCATAACAACTTCGTCACCGACGTCGACCAGGCGGCGGAACAGGCGATCGTCGAGACCCTGCTGAAAGCCTACCCCGACCACGCCATCCTGGGCGAAGAGTCCGGCCCGACCGCCAACCTGAACGACGAGAGCGAATACGTCTGGATCATCGATCCGATCGACGGCACCACCAACTTCCTGCACGGCTACCCGAACTACTGCGTCTCGATCGCGCTGCAGCAACGCGGCGTGATCACCCAGGCCGTGATCTACGACCCGGTCCGCAACGACCTGTTCACCGCCACCAAGGGCGCCGGCTCCTACTTGAACGAAAAGCGCATCCGCGTGCGCAATCCCGACCGCATCAGCAAGGCCCTGATCGGCTCCGGCCACGGCGTCGAGCCGCGCGACCTGGCCGAATACCTGCGCATGTACGAAGTGATGGCGCCCCGCTGCCAGGGCGTGCGCTCGAGCGGCTCGGCAGCGCTGGAACTGGCCAACGTGGCCGCCGGCCGTGTCGACGGCTTCTTCGAGAAAGGCCTGAAGATCTGGGATATCGCCGCAGGCTCCCTGCTGGTCACCGAGGCCGGCGGCATCGTCGGCGAGTTCAGCGGTGAATCCGAATACCTGAACAAGGGCGACGTGATCGCCGCCGGCCCGAAAGTCTTCGCCGGCATGGTTGCCGTCCTGAAGCCGTTTGCGTAAACGAGCGCGTGAATACGTCCCTCCCCGCTTTCACGTACAATAGCAGACTGTGATTCTGGTGCCCCAGCCAGTGCGCCCAGGCGCCTGACGGGGCTGCAGGCCTGCTGACCGCTTCCGGCGTCTTACCCCGGCGCCGCGCCTCCGCTTCACCGCTAAAATTTCCCTAGCGAAACATTTAGAATATAATACCGCGTGGCCTTCCTTGGCCTCGTCTTGGCGTACCGGCACCAGTACCGGCCGCCCTGCCTTGTGTAATCCGATCGACTGGACTGGCGCCTTCGACCTGAAGGCGACGGGCCGATCCCTACAGAAAAACTATGTCATTCACTACTCTCGGTCTGACCGACGCCATCGTACGTGCCGTTACCGAAGCGGGCTATACCGCTCCGACCCCGATCCAGGCGCAGGCCATTCCGGCCGTGCTGGGCGGCGGCGACCTGCTGGCCGGCGCCCAGACCGGCACCGGCAAGACTGCCGGCTTCACGCTGCCCGTGCTGCACCGCCTGTCGACCGACAAGAACGGCGCGGCCCTGACCAACAAGACCTCGAAGCGCCCGATCCGCGCGCTGGTGCTGGCCCCGACCCGCGAACTCGCGGCCCAGGTCGAGGAAAACATCCGCACCTACGCCAAGTACACCAACCTGAATTCGGCCGTGATCTTCGGCGGCGTCGGCATCCATCCGCAGATCAAGCTGCTGGCCAACGGCGTCGACATCCTGGTCGCGACCCCCGGCCGCCTGCTCGACCACGTCGGCCAGGGCACCATCAAGCTCGACAAGATCGAGATCCTGGTGCTGGACGAAGCCGACCGCATGCTCGACATGGGCTTCATCCACGACATCAAGAAGGTGCTGGCGGTGCTGCCGCCGAAGCGCCAGAACCTGCTGTTCTCGGCCACTTTCTCGGACGAGATCAAGGCCCTGGCCGACAAGCTGCTGAACAACCCGGCACTGATCGAAGTGGCGCGCCGCAACTCGACCGTGGAAGTCATCGAGCAGATGATCCACCCGGTCGACCGCGACAAGAAGCACCCGATGCTGGCCCACCTGATCAAGACCAACAACTGGAAGCAGGTGCTGGTGTTCACCCGCACCAAGCACGGCGCCAACAAGCTGGTCGAACAGCTCGGCAAGGACGGCATCGGCGCGATGGCGATCCACGGCAACAAGAGCCAGTCGGCACGCACCAAGGCGCTGGCCGAGTTCAAGGACGGCAGCCTGACCGCCCTGGTCGCCACCGACATCGCGGCGCGCGGCATCGACATCGACCAGCTGCCGCACGTGGTCAACTACGACCTGCCGAACGTACCGGAAGACTACGTGCACCGGATCGGCCGCACCGGCCGCGCCGGCGCCACCGGCGAAGCGGTGTCCCTGGTCTGCGTCGACGAACACCAGATGCTCAAGGACATCGAGAAGCTGATCAAGCAAACCCTGCCGCGCCAGGTCATCCCGGGCTTCGAGCCGGACCCGAACGCCAAGGCCCAGCCGATCCAGCTGCGCAGCGGCGCACCAGGCCACGGCAACCGTGGCGGTCGTCCGGGCGGCGGCCGCCCGGGTAACGCACCGCGCGGCGCGGCGCCCGCAGCGGGCCGCAGCCCTGCTCCGGCCGGCCAGCGCAGCAGCGCCCCGGCAGGCGGCGCACCGCGCAACGGCGGCCAGCCAGGCGGCAACCGTAGCGGCGCGAATGCCGGCGGACGCGGCAACGGCGGGAATGGCGGCAACGGCGGCGGTGGACGCAGCGGCCAGAACCGCGGTCCGCGCCCGGCATCGGCACGCAGCGGCGGCGGCGATCGCTGATCGGCCGCTGATATAGAAGCTGCATAAGCCGGGGTCGCGCAATCGTCATGCTTGCGCGGCCCCGGCTTTTTTTCGCCCATGCGTGATAGTTGATTACTCAAGTACTTGCCAAGTGTCGAGAATTGGAAGATACTTGAGCGGTCAAGTACTTTTCAATTATCAGGAGATCGTCATGAGCGACACATTGAGCACCGAATTCTGCCTGCGCATGGGACGCGCCTGGGCCGCCCTCTCGCGCCGCCTGGACAGCGCCCTCGGCGGCCACCACGGCATCAGCTTTGCCGACTACCAGCTGCTGCTGCAGTTGCAGCGCGCCCCCGGCGGCCGCCTGCGCCGGGTCGACCTGGCCGAAAAACTGGGCCTGACCGCCTCCGGCGTGACCCGCTCGCTGCTGCCGCTGGAAAAGATCGGCCTGGTCGACCGCCAAAGCGATCCGCGCGACGCCCGCGTCGGCTACGCCATCATCACCGCCACCGGCAGCGAGCTGGTGACGAACGCCACGACCGTGGTCGACAACGTCAGCCGCGCCATGCTGGGCGCGCCGTCGCGGGCCCAGCTCGAAGCGACGTCAACCCTGCTGGCCCAGCTGGCCGGAACCGACCAATGAAGCCCGCCGCCGCGCCGGGCCCGCGCGCCGCCCTGCTGCGCGACCCCAACTATGCCTGGCTGATGGGCGGCGGCGTGATTTCCGCCCTCGGCGACCAGTTCACCATGATCGCCCTGCCCTGGCTGGTGCTGCAGCTGACCCGCGACCCGCTCGCGCTCGGCATGATGGTGGCCCTGCTGGGCGTGCCGCGCGCGGTCCTGATCCTGTTCGGCGGCGCCCTGGTCGACCGCCATTCGCCCAAGCGGATCCTGATGCTGACCAAGCACGTCAACACCGTGCTGCTGGGCCTGCTGGCCGCCCTGGTGCTGAGCGGCCGCGCGACCCTGCCGCTGGTCACGCTGCTGGCCACGGTCCTCAGCCTGGCCTCGGCCTTCAGCATCCCGGCCGGCACCTCGATGCTGCCGCAGGCCGTGTCCCGCGAACAGTTGCCGCAGGCAAACGCAATGATGATGGCGGTGCGCCAGGTGACCATGCTGGCCGGACCGCTGCTGGCCGGCCTGCTGTTTGCGCTGGGCGGCGACGGCAGCACCGGCATGGCGAACGGCGGCGCGCGCGGCCTGGGCCTGGCTTTTGCCTTCGATGCCTTCAGTTTCGCGCTGTCGGCCTGGACCCTGGCCAAGGTCAGGCCGCTGCCGGCCGCCGCGCCCGTGCAGGCGCAGGCGCCAGCACACGAGCCGGTGCTGCGCGCGGTCGGCGCCGGCCTGGCCGCACTGTGGCGCGACACGAGCATGCGCACCGCCTTCCTGTACTGGGGCTTGTGCGCCTGCGTCGGCGGCGGCGTGATGCAGGTGGCGATGCCGCTGCTGGCCAGCGAGCGCCTGCACGGCGCTTCCGCCCTCGGCCTGCTGATGGGCGCGCACGGCGCCGGTGCGCTGGCCGGGATGGCGTTGTCCGGCGTGCTCGGCCGGCGCCGCCTGGGCAATCTCGGCCTCACCCTGCTGCTGGTGGACGGCCTGGCCGGCATCCTGCTGATGCCGATGGGCCTGGTCACGAGCAGCTGGCAGGGCATGCTGCTGATGGGCGCGGTCGGTGTGCTGAGCGGCTATATCCAGGTGGCCGTGTTCACCTGGATCCAGCAGCGCGTCGCCCCGCAGATGCTGGGCCGCATGATGAGCATCTTCATGTTCGTCTTCATGGGCTTGGCGCCGCTGAGCGCGACGGTCGCCGGATGGGTGGCCAGCCACGTCGCCCTGCCCACCCTGTTCGTCGGCGGCGGCCTGTGCCTGGGCGTGACGGCCCTGGCGGCCTGGCTGTTCACGCCGATGGCGCGCTTGAGCGATGCCGCGGCGGCAGCGGCGCCCGCGGCTTCGCGGGCGCCGACAAACTGACGAGCTGGCGTCCGACAGCCGCCCGCGCCGCGCCCACCAACGGCGCGGCGCACAATCGGCTACGATAAGGCACTATCGACCACCAACAAGCCGTCCACATGCCGAAATTCGCCGCCAACCTGAGCCTGATGTTCAACGAACTCGGTTTCCTCGAACGCTTTGCCGCGGCGCGCGCGGCCGGCTTCGACGCGGTCGAGTTCCTGTTCCCCTATGCCTTCGAGACGGAACAGATCGTCGGCCGCCTGCAGCGCTACAAGCTGCAACTCGTACTGCACAATTTCCCGCCCGGCGACTGGGCCGCCGGCGAGCGCGGCTTTGCCTGCGATCCGCGCCGCGCCGGCGAATTCCAGGACAGCGTCGAACTGGCCCTCGACTACGCGGTCGACCTCGGCGTGCCGCGCCTGCACTGCATGGCCGGCAAGCTCCCGCCGAACGTCGCGCCAGAGCGCGCCCACGCCACCTTCGTATCGAACCTGCGCTTCGCCGCCGAGGCCTGCGCCCGCCACGGCATCGAAGTGCTGATCGAACCGATCAACGACCGCGACATCCCGGGCTACTTCCTGACCCACAGCGCCCAGGCCGCCGGCATCATCGCCGAATGCGGCGCCCCCAACCTCTTCATGCAGTACGACATCTATCATATGCAGCGCATGGAAGGCGAGCTCGCCAACACCCTGCGCGAGCGCCTGCCGCTGATCCACCACATCCAGCTGGCCGACGTGCCCGGCCGCCACGAGCCTGGTACCGGCGAGATCAATTTTCCCTTCCTGTTCAAGCTCCTGGACGAGCTTGGCTACGAGGGCTGGGTCGGCTGCGAGTACAACCCGCTCGGCGACACGGTGGCGGGACTGGGCTGGCGCGATGCATGCCGATGAACGCATGACTTGACCATCGGCAAGGTAGCCGTTGGGCAACTTTGAAAGAATGGGACTTTTCGAGGTCGGCACTCCGCCGGCTGGAAAGGAACCATGGACATTCGATCGCATTGGCGTCGCTGCCTGCTCATCCTTCTCGCCGGCCTGCTGCTGGGCGGCTGCGCCGGTACCGGGCAGGTCAGCCTCGCGGAAGTAAGGCAATTCGCCGATGCTTCGGCCCGTATCGGCGGCTATGCCGAGCTGTCGAAGCGCTACCGCGACACCTACGAGCGCGAGCAGCCCTACCTGTCACCGGCCGCCGACCGCATCGCCAGGGAAAACGATGCGCGCCGCAAGGCGGTCTACGAGGACTTCATCAGCATCCAGAAAAGCCTGGTGCTGTATATGCAGACCCTGAGCCTGCTGGCCGGCGACACCCGCTATGACCTGTCCGCCCAGCTCGACGACCTCGGCAACGGCCTGAAGGCGAATGCCGATTCGGGCCTGCAGCAACGCCACATCGCCGCCTACACGGGCCTGACCCGGCTGCTGACGCGGGTGATCGCCTCCGGCTACCAGAACCGCAGCGTCGAGACCATGGTGCGCGACGGCGACGCCGACGTGCAGCTGCTGCTGGAGGCGATGATCAACCTGACCCGCCTGTACGCGAAGACCAACGAGAACGAGAAGAAGACCATCCTCGGCATCTTCGACGTCGAGATCCCGTTCTCGACCAGAAATTCGGACCGCATGCTGGTGACCCTGGCCAAGGTGCATTACCTGAGCAAGGCGAACGAATACAAGCTGATCGACAAGCGCTACGAGGCCGCCATGCAGGGCCTGACCAAGGTCGCGCTGGGGCACCAGAAGATGCGCGAGAACCTGCACAACCTGTCGGCCCCGGAGGTGCGCACCATCCTGGCCGCTTATGGGCGCGAGCTGATCGCCCTGCGCGACGCGCTGTCCGATTCCCCCTGATCAGAGGCCCGAGGAGGCTCCATGGCAAACGACAACCCCAACCCGGCAAAGGCGCCGCCGACCCCGGCCGACGCCCTCGCCACCGCAAAGCAAGTCGAAGAACTGGCCGACCGCCTGTCCGCCTGCGCCGACAGCATCCACGAGCGGGTGATGCGCGACGTCCACCGCAGCCAGGCGCAGCACCATGGCGAGGTGCCGGAGTCGGAGCAGGCGGTCGCGCGCACCCTGCTCGACGCCGAGGTCGAGCTGCGCCAGCGCGCCAACCGCCTGTATGCCGACGCCGCCACCTGCATCGTCGGTTCGCTCGGCCAGTCGCAGCAGCACCTGGTCGCGCTCACCATCGATGCCGCCGACAAGATCAAGAAGATCACCCGCATCGGCGACGGCATCACCCTGGTCGCCCGCCTGCTGGGCCTGGCGGCGGCGGCCTCCACCGGACAGGTGCTGCCGATCCTGGCGGCGGTCGACCAGTTGAAGACCCAGCTCGACGTGGTCGCGCTGCACGAAGCGCCGCCGGCTTAGGATCGCGCCCAAAGACGCTCGCAGTTGCGCTACACTGGGCCTTCCGCAGCATCCAACCGGAGGGCCTTCCAATGACCGTCAATCCAAGCGTCCAGCCCGACGGCGCGGACCCTGACCGGCTCGCGCTCCTGAAGTCGATGCTGGAACAGCGCCTGCATGCGCTGGAGAGCATGGAGGCGACGCAAGCCTCCGACGCCGAACTGCCGGTGGCCGAAGTCGAAAGTTCCCCCCTCGACCGCGCCACCGTGCGCCTGCTGAACGACCTCTCGCGCGAGGCCGCCGGCCACCATGCGGCCGAGGTGCAGGTGCTGCGCCATGCGCTGGCCAAGTTCGAGGACGGGAGCTACGGCCTGTGCGAGGAATGCGGCCAGCCGATCGGCGCTTCGCGCCTGCTGGCGCGGCCGGAAGCGCGCCTCTGCATAGGCTGCCAGACGCGCGCCGAGCAAAGACATTAATTCCTAGGGTACTCTAGTACATGTGCTGGCCGCCGTTGATGGCCAGGTTCGCCCCGGTCATGAAGGCCGCCACGTCGGACACCAGATAGGCCACCAGCCCCGCCACCTCGTCCGGCTCGCCCAGGCGGCCCATCGGGATTTGCGGCAGGATCTTGTCCTTCAGGACGTCCTGCGGCACGGCCTCCACCATTTTGGTGCGCAGGTAGCCCGGCGAGACCGTGTTGACGGTAACGCCATGGCGCGCCATCTCCAGCGCCAGCGCCTTGGTGAAGCCGTGCATACCGGCCTTGGCGGCGGCATAGTTGGCCTGGCCGAAGGCGCCCTGCTGGCCATTCACCGAGGAGATATTCACGATCCGGCCCCAGCGCCGCGCCATCATCGGCTCGATCGCCTGCTTGCTCAGGTTGAATACGCTGTCGAGGTCGGCGCGCAGCACCGCCTGCCAGTCGTCGACGCCCATCCTGCGCAGGCTGCGGTCGCGCGTGATGCCGGCATTGTTGACGAGCACATCGAGCCGGCCCATCTCGGCCAGCAGCTTCTGCATCATCCACTCGCAGTCGCCATAATCGGTGACGTCGAGCTTGTAGGCCTTGAAGCGGTAAGCGTCGTCGCGCTGGGCCGCCAGCCAGGCTTCCGGGGTCGGGTTGGCCGGCGAGTACGTCGTTGCCACCTGAAACCCTTCGTCGTGCAGGCGCCGGCAGATCGCCGTGCCCAGTCCACCCATTCCACCTGTTACCAAGGCTACTTTGCTCGCTGCTTTATCATCGTGCATGGCGGTCGTCCTGTCGTCGGTAAGGCCGCGCGCCTTGCGCGGCTTGAAATACCGAGTCTAGGAGCGCCAACAAGCCCAGCTTTGATAAAGCTCAAGAGTGTTAATGCTCAGACCGCTTGCGACGCCGGCGCGCGCGCTCAGCGGATGATGTCGGGGGCGCTGCCCGGATCGAAGTCGGCCCAGTCGCCGTCGACGATATTGCCCCTGGCGCGCTCGATCTGGGTGGCGCCGAGGCCGCGCAGCACATCCACCGCCTTGCCCTCGAGGCCGGTATCGTCGAAGGCCACCGCGACCAGCATGCCGGCATGGCGGTTCTCGACCGGTGCACGGCCGCCCGCTTCCTTCTCGCCGGCTTCCTTCATCTTCGAAAAGCTGAACAGCGAGCCGACGTGGGCGCCGACCAGGCCGCCGACCACCGGCCCCAGCGGCCCCGTGAGCGGCGACGTTGCGGCGCCCGCCACCACGCCGACCGCGGCGCCGGCGCCGGCGCCCTGCGCCACGCCCTCGGGCGTTTCCTTGGCCCCCGGCGACTGCATGTGGTCGCCGCCGATCGGGGTCTGGTCGTGCTGGCCGGGCTGGCTCAGGTAGAAGCCGCTGATGCGTTCGCCCGCGAAGCCGGCGTCGAGCAGCGCGCGGCGCGCCCGCTCGACTTCCTCCTGAAGCTCGAAGTGCCCTGCAATGATCATGGACATGAGAATTCCTCCTGGACTCGTCAGTACTGCAGAGCATGCGCGCCCGGCGGCGACTCCTCTGTTCGCAAACGCACGCTGCTTATTTCTGCATCTATTGCCATTGGCCGTAGGCCGCATGATGCAGTTCCGGTTCCTGCCACTGCGGCAGCGGGAACCACTCGCGCGGGTCGACGCGGAAATAGCGCTGGAACTCGGCATACAGCTCGGCATGGCGCGCCGCCAGCGCATGCGGCTGCTCGAAGAAGCTTTCGGTGGCCACCGCGAAGAACTCGGCCGGGCTGCTGGCGCCGTAGGGATCGAGCACGTCGCGGTAGCCCCAGTAGGTCTCGCGGCGCAATAGTTCGAAGTCGCGCGCCAGGGTCTCCGACCAGCGCTTGTAGCGTTCGGCGCTGCCGAGCAGGGGCGCGCCGTTGGTGCTGCCGGATTCGCTGTCGAGCTGGTGCGCGAATTCGTGCAGCACCACGTTCTGCGCGCCCTCCGGCGCGTGAGCGGCGCGGCGAACGTGATCCCAGGACAGGATCACGCGCCCGTCGCCCCAGGATTCGCCGAGCAGGTCCTGGCGCGTTTCGGTGACCACGCCGCCGGCGTCGACCTGCTTGCGCGGCACCAGGAAGGCGCCCGGATATACCAGCACCGCATGCAGGCCGGGATACACCTCGGTGCTGCGGTTCAGCAGCAGCAGGCAGGCCTGGGCCGCGATCGTCACCCGCATCTCCTCGGTCACCTCGAGCCCGGCGCAGCCGACGAAGGTCTTCTCGTGCAGGAAGCGCTTGACCAGGTCCTGCAGCTGCGCGCGCAGCGGCGCCGGCATGCCGCGGTACTGGACGACATTGCTTTCGATGAAGGCCAGCTGGCGGACGTCGAGCGGACGCCCCAGCGCCCGCCGCAGGCGCCAGCGCGGCAGGCCCCAGGCCAGCAGCAAGCCGCCGGCGATGGCGGCGCAGGCGACGGCGGCGCTGGTCTCCATCACGCTGCCGCCGGGGCGCCGGACGATCCGAAATGCGCCTCGACGGCGTCGGCGCCGCCGATCCGCGTGCCGCCGATGAAGACCTGGGGCCAGGTCATCTCGCCCGAGACGGCGCGCAGCACGCTGGTGGTGATCTTCTGGTCCTGCGGGATATCGGTGAAGGGAACGCCGCGCGCCTTCAGCACGGCCTTGGCGCGCGCGCAGAAGGGGCAGCCGGGCTTGGAGAACATGACCACCGGCTCGCTCGGCTTCGCTTCCGGATTGATGTGGCGCAGCATGGTGTCGGCGTCCGACACCTCGAACGGGTCGCCCTCCTTGTCCGGCTCGATGAAGATCTTGTCGATGATGCCATCCTTCACCAGCATCGAGTAGCGCCAGGACCGCTTGCCGAAGCCGAGCTCGCGCTTGTCCACGAGCAGGCCCATGCCTTCGCTGAAGTCGCCGTTGCCGTCCGGAATCATGGTGATGTTGTCCGCTTCCTGGCTACGCTGCCACTCGTTGACGACGAAAGGATCGTTGACGGTGATGCAGACGATATCGTCGACGCCATTCTCGCGCAAGACCGGCGCCAGTTCGTTATAGCGCGGCAGGTGTGCGGACGAACAGGTGGGCGTATAGGCGCCCGGCAAGGCAAAGACGACCACGGTCTTGCCCTTGAACAACTCGTCGGTCGTGATGTCGCGCCACTGGTCGTCGGGACGGGCCTTGAACGTGACCTGGGGGACGGGCTTTCCTTCCAGCGAATCTGCACTCGGTAACATGGAATCTCCTGTGGTTGACGGCGCGGCGCATTACCGCTTCCCGCCGCATATGGGAGTCCTTATCAGCTTTTCAATTGGAAAGTGGGCAGTAAAAAAAAAGCCACCGCCGGGAGGCGGTGGCGCGCATCGTGCCGTTTACTCGCGTGGCAGCCGCCATCGGCGGTCGCCCGGAGGCTCAGGGCAGATTCGGGGCTGGCTTATTTGGCGACCTGGCTCGGAGCCGGACCAAACAGGGCGGCGACCAGCGGATCGCGGCTGACCGGGCTGCGGTTCACGCGGATCGCGTAGTGGGTGTCGTCGGCCAGGATGTGGAAATGACGGCCGGTGCCTGCCATGCTCTGCTCGCGCAGGCCCGGACGCTCCTTGCGCGGGGCGGCGCCTTCGCGCTTCGGCTGGCAGATCGCGGCCAGGAAGGCCTTGACGCGCTCCGGATCCGGCGAGATGCGGTACACGGCCTTGCCCAGGTAGGTGGCGGTGCCCTCGATGTAGCGCGCCAGTTCGATCACGCCGGCTTCGCGCAGGTCGCGGATGTACTTGCGGGCGCCCGACGGCGAGAACTTCAGGAACCAGGCGATCTCGTCGGCCAGCATTTCATGCGTTTGCAGCTCGCCAATCAGCTTCTGCATGTTCTCGATACGGCGCTGGGTGGCCGAGGTCGACCGCACACGCTCGATCGGCGCCAGTGAAATCGGGGCGCGCTCGGTCGGCTGCGGGGGGACTCGTTCGATCAGTGCAGAGTTGCTGGAAGTGTGCACTGCGCCGATGTCGCCTTGCACCGCATTGTGATGAGTCGCTGCATGCATGTTGGTTTACTCCATGTAATAAGACTGTGTTCTGTGGCCCGGAGCGGCGTCGTACTTCTATGACCCTTGGTCAACACGCCGGTTCCGCTTAACTGGATACAAGATTGCCTGCGTCAGACCCGGAGTTCTGTGCGCCAGCCAACATTGCCGAAAATTTCTCAAAGTTATTAACCTGTTCAGCGTATTGACGCTGCGCAGGCATCGAATTGCTGGAAGTGGAGAAAGACGGCGGCTTTTATGGCGGGCACGACAACAAACTGCCTCGGGTAACGCTCGATGTCCGGAAGTAACGATAAGAGATCGTGACATGACGACCTAAGAAGTATTACAAATTGAAACAGTTAATTCCTTAGTTTCCTGCAAGATACTTGCATATGAGGAATATATCCGCGACATTGCGCGAAGATGTCCGCATCTTAACGGATGTGCTGTGGATGTCCAGACAAAAATTGGAACTGTCGCGTTGCGTAATTGTCACAAACACGAGTAGCTAGGTGCGCTACCGCACGGACCCTTGGAAACATGGGCTTGTATTCTTGATCACAACATCACTGTCTAGGCATGCGATGTATGCACATTTACAACCAATAGGAGTTACCTGTGAATAATATGAAGAAGATCGCTCTGGCTGCCGCTCTGCTCTGCTCGGCTGCGTCGACGCTGGCTCAAGAAGTCATCAATCCGTCCTGGTATGTGGCGCCGACCGTCGTCCGTATCAAGCCCGATCATGACTTCGGCGTCGGCGGAAGTGACTGGGGCGGCGGGTTGAAGTTCGGTAGGGCGGTGCACCCGCTGTGGGACATCCAGATCGGCGCAACTCATTCGCGTTCCGACAACAGCCTCACCGACTACCACCAGACCGTGGTCGGCGCCGACGCGCTGCTGATGCTGTCGCGTAAGCAGATCCGTCCCTTCCTGCTGGTTGGCCTCGGCGGCGAGCGCGACAAGATCAGCCGCCCGGGCAACAACACGTCCGGCTGGTCGCCGTATGTCACCGCCGGCCTGGGTCTCCAGGCAAGCCTGAACGACCAATGGTCGATGCAGCTGGACGCCCGCGCGCTCAAGAGCAATCTTCGCCACGACGACGATTTCGGCTTCTCGAAAGCCCTCACCAAGTACGTCAGCTTCAGCCTGATCTACGCCTTCAACCCGCCGCCGGCTCCGCCGGCACCGGCACCGGTGGTCGAACCGACCCCGGTGGTCGAAGCCCCGGCACCGGCACCGGCTCCGGTCGCTCCGCCGCCGCCGGCCCGCTTCGAGAAGGTGACCCTGTCGGCGACCGAGCTGTTCGCCTTCGACAGCGCCACCCTGTCGATGCCGCAGCCTAAGCTGGACGACATCGCCGCTGCCCTGCAGGCCGATCCGTCGATCACCGACGTCGACATCGTCGGCTACACCGACCGCCTGGGCTCGACCAAGTACAACCAGAAGCTGTCGCAGCGCCGCGCCGACGCCGTGCGCGAGTACCTGGTCGGCAAGGGCGTCGCCGCCAACCGCCTGCAGGCTCACGGCAAGGGCGAATCGAACCCGGTCGTCACCGACTGCAAGCAGAAGAAGAAGTCGGAGCTGATCGAGTGCCTGGCGCCGAACCGTCGCGTCGAGGTGGAGCAGATCACCGTCGAACGCCGCGTGCAGTAATGCGGCTTGCGGGAGTGTTCGCACTCCCGCTTCCGCGCCCGAACAACGCGCCTTCGGGCGCGTTATTTATTTGGAGGAAGCAATATGGATGTAAAAAACCTGCTGCCGTTTTCGCGCAAGCTCATGCACGTGATGCGCTGCGCGGTGACGGAATGGATAGACCATCGTGCCGCGAGCAAGGGCGCGGCCCTGGCCTTCTATTCCCTGTTCTCGCTTGCTCCGATCCTGGTGCTGGTGATTGCCGTCGCCGGCTTTTTCTACGGCACCGATGCGGCCCAGGGCCAATTGCTCGGCCAGTTGCGCGGCCTGGTCGGCCCGCAGGGCGCGGAAACGATCCAGGCCATCCTGGCCGGCGCCCGCAACAAGGACAGCGGCCTGTTCGCCACCATCGTCGCTTCGGTGCTGCTGGTGGTCGGCGCCACCAGCGCGTTTGCCGAGCTGAAGGACAGCCTGGACGAGATCTGGGACGCACCGCCGCCAAAGGACGCGAGCTGGTGGATCACGATCCGCACCCGCCTGCTGTCTTTCGGCCTGATCCTGACTCTTGCCCTGCTCCTGATGACCTCGCTGGTGGTGTCGGCCGCACTGACCGTGGCAGAGAAATTCATCGGCGGGATGTGGCATGACGCCACCATCATCCTCGGCTGGGTCGCCTGGGCCTTCAGCTTCCTGGTGATCGCCACCATGTTCGCGGCCATCTACAAGCTGCTGCCGCGCGTCAAGCTGTCCTGGCACGACGTGACCATCGGCGCGCTCGGCACGGCCATCATGTGGACCCTCGGGAAGTACGCGATTGGCCTGTACATCGGCAACAGCGGCACTGCCAGCAGCTTCGGCGCGGCCGGCTCGCTGATCGCCCTGCTGCTGTGGGTGTACTACTCGGCGCAGATCTTCTTCCTGGGCGCCGAATTCGCCCGCCAGTATGCGGTCCAGTTGGGCAGCCTGAGCAAGGACGCCAGGAAGAAGGAAGTATCACCGCTGGGCGACCTGCCCGACGGCAGGCCGGAACGCCGCATCCGCGAACGCCGCACCTCGGGCTCGCGCGACCGCCGCACCGGCAGCGCGCCGGACCGGCGGCTGGGAGTGGCGATCAATCACACTGCGTGATCGCCCGGCCGGGCTGCCAGCTCACTCGCCCAGCAGCTCGGCCACCACTTCCATTCCTTCCACCCGCTCGGCCACCACCTTCACCACCACCACCACGGGCACGCCGAGCAGCAGGCCCCACATCCCCCATAGCCAGCCCCAGAACAGCAGGCTGACGAACACCGCGGCCGGGTTCATCTTGGCGATCTTGCCGGTCATCCAGGTGGTGACGACCATGCCGACCAGGGTGGCGATCGCCAGCGAGGCGCCCGCTACCAGGATCACCATGCGCAGCGACTCGAACTGCAGGAAGGCGACCAGGCCGGTGGCCGAGGTGATCAGGAGCGGCCCGAAGTACGGCATGATGTGGGCCACGCCCGCGAAGATGGCCCAGGCGCCCGCGTTCTCCAGTCCGATCATGCGCAGCACGCCCCACATCAGCAGGGCCAGCAGCGTGTTGGTGACGAGCAGCATGAACATATAGTTCTGGATCGAGGTGTTGATGTCTTCCAGGATGTGTACCGTGACCTTCTTGCGTGTCAGCGAAGGGCCGGTCAGCTTGACCAGCTTGCGCTTGAAGGTGTCGCCCGCCAGCAGCAGGAAGAACACCAGGAACACCACCATGGTCGCCTGCGAGATGAAGCTGGCCAGGCCCATCGAGCCGGCCAGCAGCCAGTCCATCACGCGGAAATTGCTCGCGCCCGGCGCGCTGGACGGCGCCGCGTGCTTTTGCTGGATGGCGCGGCGCGCATCCGAGCCGGCGTTGGCGGCCGCCTGTTCGATCTCGGCCGCGGCTGCCTGCACCTGCTGGATGGTCGAGGGCTGGCCGTCGGAGGCCTCGGTGAGCAGCCTGGTGACCTTGTGGGTCAGCGTCGGCAGGCCGTCGACGATGTTGAAGAACTCGCCCTGCAGGCGCTGCATGGTCACGGCCATGCCGGCCAGGATCGCGGCCGTGACCAGGGTCGCGCCGATCGCGCGCTTGACGTGCCAGCGCTCCAGCCAGCGCACCACCGGGCTGAGGGTATAGGCAAGGAAAATGCCGAGCAGCAGGGGAACGAGGAAATTCTTGGCCGCCTGGAGGGCGAACACGAAGGCGACGGTGGCCAGGATACCCAGGGACATCCCGCGCGCGTTCACGTGCACCGGCAGGCGCAGGCCGCCGTGCATGGCGCCCAGCTCTTCGCCGGTGGGCGCGCCCTCCTCGTGCAGCAGGCCGGCTTCGCGCGCCGCGTCCTCGGGCGTACGTACGCTCGCCGGCGGATGCGCCGCGGCGTGGGATTCGGATGACTCGACGGATGTGTTGCCGGATGGAGCGAGCTGCATAGCGGTACCTGCAAAAAGAAAAGGCCAACCCCAGGGCTGGCCGATATGGTCCTGTCCAGCCGACGCGCCCGGGCGGATCACCAGGCGGATCGCCCGCGGCGGCCGGACAGCTTCATCCGGCGTCAGCTTATTCTACGCGGATTGCCCCACGTACCTTACTTGACGCGAATGTCGTTCTTCACGGCGGTCACGCCCTTCACGCCACGCGCGATGTCGGCGGCGCGCTGCGCATCCTGCGGCTGTGCCACGAAGCCCGACAGCTGAACGGTGCCCTGGTAGGTTTCGACGTTGATCTCGGTCGCCTTGACGTTCGGATCAGCGGCGAAAGCAGCCTTCACCTTGGTGGTGATGCCGGCGTCGTCGAGGTACTGGCCGGTGCTTTCGTGGCTGGCGGTCTGCGCGCAGCCGACGACGGCGAAGGCGACGGAAGCGGTCAGGATGGCGGTGGCGATACGTTTGGTCATGGTCATGATGAGCTCCTTTGTTGTCAATGCATCACACGGGTGATACGGAATGGCCTTGAAGGCCGGTTATAAATCGTTTAAATCATTTTCCGAACTGGGTCTTGGCGTTCGAAACGCACTGGTCGCGAGCGGCGCCGGCAAAGGCGTCGCAGCGTTCCATGGCAACCTTCCAGGCCGCCTCCAGCTTGTCGTCGCGCGCTTCGTTGCGCGCTTCGATGGTTTTCTGGTCGGCCTTGGCGTCGGCGCGCGCCGCGACCAGCGCCGCCTTGGCCTGGGCCTGGCAGACATCCTTCGGGTTGCCGGCCAGGCCGGCGCATTTGGCCTTGTCGCGCTCGTACTCGGCGTCGGCAATACGCAGGCGGGCCCGGGTATAGGCTTTCAGCGTGTCTTCGTACTTCGCGCGCGCTTCCTCTTCGGTGCGCACGCGCGCCGCCTTGGCTTCGGCCACGCACACATCCTTCGGATTGCCGGTCACGGCATCGCACTGGGCGCGCGCATTCTTGTAATTGGCAGCCGCCAGTTCGCGCGCCTGTTCGTACGCCAGCTTGCTGGCCGGCGTCGCCCCATGGGCATGGCTCGCGGCCCACAGCATCGCAGCACCCAGCAGCAGAATCACGTGAGGTGTTCGCATTCTTTTTCTCCTTTTTTCAACACTCAGGTGACGTTTTACTCTGCCGTAAGCACAAGTTCTGTTCGGTGCCGTACACAGCGAAAAATTGTGTGCAAAAAGCAAACAAATGGCAGGACGACAGGGTGCGTCATCGCACAGACCTCAGGCATGTGGCTGCTTAATCTGGCCTTACATCTTTGCCAGGAGAACAAATCATGAAAGCAATTCGTACTCTTGCCGCTCTGGTAGCGGCCGGCGCAATCCTCGGCGGTTGCGCCAGCAGCGACCCCTACTATGGCAACAACAGTGGCTACCGCGACGGTTACAACACCGGCTATAACAATGGCGGCTACAACAACGGTGGCTACAACAACGGCGGCTACCGCGACAATGCCTCGGCCGGCTACGGCACCATCGAATCGATCCAGGTGACGAATGCGGAAGCCCGCACCAGCGGCGCCGGCGCGATCGTCGGCGGCCTGGTCGGCGCACTGGCCGGCAACCAGGTCGGCAGCGGCGGCGGCCGTACCGCAGCCACCGTGGCCGGCGGCGTGGCCGGCGCAGCGATCGGCAACAATGTCGAGCGCAACCGCGACGCGGCGGCTGGCCAGCAGATGTATGCCGTGAATATCCGCCTGGACAATGGCGAGTACCGCACCGTCATGCAGGACAGTGTCAACGACCTGCGCGTGGGCAACCGCGTGCGCATCGTCGACGGCCGCGTCTACCGTTACTAAGAAATCTATCGGATGATGTGAATCGAAGCATGCCGGCGCCTCGCGCCGGCTTTTGTTTGCCGAGAACACGGAGGATTCCATGAGACAGCTACAAACAGGCTTGCGCGCGCGCGTGCTGGCCGGCGCACTTGCCGCCTTGTGCGCCGCCGGCGCGTACGCCCAGGCGCAGACCCATGACGACAGCACCGTCGACAAGGCCGTCGCGGCCAAGCAGGCAGGCGAAGTCAGGCAAGGCGGTCCGGGGCGCTGGGACCGCGAGGACATGTCGCGCCAGGCGCGACTGCGCACGCTCCAGAAGGAAATCGGCGCCGCCTATGAAGAAGCGAAGAATGCCTGCCACAAGGGCAGCTCGGGCGGACGCAGTGCCTGCCTGAAGGAAGCGCGCGCGAACTACGAGCAGGAGATGAAGAATGCCCCGGCCCAGCTCGACGCTGCGCCGGAAGGCTCGGTACAGTCCACGGTGCAGACCTCGACGCCGGCCTCGCGCTGAGAGCTGAGAGCTGAGAGCTGAGAGCTGAGAACCCGGAGCCGAGAGCTGGACGGCTGACAAAAAGACGGCGTCCAATCCGAGGATTGCGACGCCGCTCAAGCCCCACCATATCCTGTCATGCGGACCGGCCCGGTATTGCATTGCCGGCCGGCCGCGAATGCGCTCTCAGTATGCCATTTGCTGCGCGCGTTTGCGCTGTACGTACCAAGCGGCAATACCTGCCAATGCCGTGATGCCCAATGCAGGTTTTACGAGCTTGCGCCTACGGATGAAGCCTAGCACGGTTAGGGCATAAGGAGCCAGCACAGATACACTTGTACCGGTAGGTTTCAGCAGTGCATCGGCACGCGTGCGCAGTGCCCAAGTGGCGTGATCGATGACCGTGTGAAACATGACTTCGGGACGCGCCGCGTGCTTGATCTGGGCACGCGCATGGGCGACGCCGGCGCGGTAGAACTCGCCGTCGCGCAGCAGCGCCCGCTTCTGTTCCTCGTGGCTGCGATGATCGTTCTTTTGCATATTTCCTCCCCTTTCAGCTTGCTTGCTCACATCAGCATGTCGCGGTCGTTGCGCAGTTCCTTCATCGTCTCCGGGAATGCGAGCTTGCCCGCCTTCAGCATGGAAAGGCCCTTGGCCACCAGGATGCCGGTGATGATGAGGAAGACGAAGAACATGACGAGCAGGATCTTCCAGCCCATCTCGTCCCACGCCAGCGCGACGATGGTCGCGGTGCCGTAAGCGAGGGCGAACCAGGTGGCGAGCACGGCCATCGCGAAGATGGCGACGAGCTCGATCACATGGTTGCGCACCTCGGTCAGTTCGAGCGCGGCAAGCTCCACGCGCGACACCACCAGGCCGAACAGGTTTTTTGCCAGGCCCGTGATCCCACCCATGAGGCCGGGGCCATGTACGACTGTTTCCTTGGTTTCCATGGCTGCCCCCGGCTCTTTTATTTGCGGCCCAGCAGGACACCGACCAGCAGGCCGACACCAGCTGCCGCGGCCACGGTGCGCCACGGGTTGTCTTTAACGTAGACATCGGTGGCGCGCGCCAGTTCCTTACCCTTGACCACGGCTTGATCCTTGTACTCGCCACTCTTGCCCAGCGCCGCATCCAGCATGCGCATGCCGCGCGCGCGCAGCTCGTCGGCCTTGGTGCCGGTCAGCGAAGCGGCGGCGGTCAGCAGCGACTGGGCGTCCTTGACCAGCGACTGCATGTCGGTGCCGGCATCGTCCAGGCTGCCGTTCATGGAGGCGGCGTTGGCCCTGGCGCGGGCGGCGTCGGTGTTGGCGCGGATGGAATCGAGCATGTTGTACTCCTTTGTTCTTGGTGGGTTGATAAAGCTTTGTTATGCCAACAGGTCGCGCATGTCGTCAGCGTGTTCCTCTTCGGTCGCCAGGATCTCGATCAGCATGTTCTTGGTGGTCGGGTCCTTGTCGCCGATTGCCTGGATCATCTGGCGGTAGGACTCGATCGCCACGCGCTCGGCGATCAGGTCGGCGCGGATCATCGCCTGCACGTCTTCGGAATCGTCGTACTCGGCATGGCTGCGCTGGGTCAGCGTGGCCGGGTTGAAGTTCGGCGAACCGTTCAGCTGCACGATGCGCTCGGCGATGCGGTCGGCGTGGTCCTGCTCCTGCTGGGCGTGCTCGAGGAATTCGGCCTTGATGTGTCCGGTGTTCGGGCCGCTGACGGTGTAGTAGTGGCGCTTGTAGCGCAGCACGCACAGCAGCTCGGTGGCCAGCGCGGCGTTGAGCATGGCGATCACGGCTTCGCGGTCGGCGGCATAACCCTCGGTGACGGCGCCGTCCTCGAGGTTGGCGGCCGCGCGGCGGATTTCTTCGATGTCGAAGCCGTGGGCCAGTTTGGAGTTCGTCTCGTTCATGGGTAATCTATCCTTCTATAAAAAAATCTGGAGCAAATCAGCGCGCCGTCGCTCGCGGCGGGATGGGCGCGTTCTCGTTCGACAGCACGATCTCGACGCGGCGGTTCAGCTGGCGGTTCGAGGCGGTGTCGTTCGACGCCACCGGATACGCTTCGCCGTAGCCGCGCATCGCCACGCGCTGCCGTTCCACGCCGAGGCTGGTCAGGGCCTGGGCCACGGATTGCGCGCGGCGCTCCGACAGCTCCTGGTTGTGGGCGTGGCTGCCGGTGCTGTCGGTAAATCCTTCGACCAGCACGGTGCGGTCGGGGTTCTGCATCATGACCTCGGCCAGTTTGCGCACGGTCGCCATGCCGTTCGCGTTCAGCTCGGCGCGGTCGGTGCCGAACAGCACGTCGCCGATCGTCACCACCATGCCGCGCTCGGTCTTCTGCGCATGCAGCTCGACCAGGATCGCTTCCAGGCGCGCGGAACGCTCGGCCAGCTGGGCTGCCTGCTGCTGGGCGGCGGCGGCCTGGGCCTGGGCATCCTGGGCCTGCTGCTGGGCGGTGGCCACCTGGGCGTTGGCGGCGGCGGCTTCGCGCTTGGCGCGCTCGGCCTCGGCGGTGCGGGCTTCGAGCTGCACGCGGTCGCGCTGGCGGCTGGCGTCGGCGATCTCGGCCTCGGCCGTCTTGGCCTTCGCCACTTCCTGGGCGGTGGCGATGCGCTGCTTGGCCACATAGGCCAGGCGGTCGATCGTGTCCAGGCTCTCGCGCTTGGCGGCGGCCTGGTTGGCGCGGTCGAGGGCTTCGCTGGCCTGGCGGAATTCGAGCGGCGCATTGCTCGCGACCTGAGGATTATTGCTGGCGGCCACGTAGTCGGCGCGCGCCTCGTCGAGGGTCGCGGTGGTGGTCGGGACGGTGCTGCAGCCAGCCAGCAGCACGGCGCCGGCGAACATCGCCGACTTCAAAAAATGCGCTTTCATGGTGAGTCCTTTCTTCTTATGGGCGCCTGCCGGCGCGGGTATTGCCTAGCTTATTGCTGATCGGAATTGGCGCGGTCCACTTCCTGGCGCAGCACGCGCAGGTCTTCGTTGAGCGCGTTCGATGCCGCGGTGGCCTTGGCCGAATTCGCCTTGGCCTGGGCCAGCTTGGCGTCCGCCTGGGCCTGCACCGCCAGCTCGCGCGCCCGCTTGTAGTCCTTGGCTGCCAGCGCCTGGTTGGCCTGCATCATCTTGGCGCGGGCGGCGCTGATCTCTTCGGGCGCCAGTTCGGGCGCGCCGGCCGATACGGCGTTATCGACGGCGTTGTGCGACACCGCGACGGCAGCCGTGGCCGGCGTCTTCTCCGGGCTGGCGCAGGCGGCCAGGCTCAGGACCGCGGCAGCCGCGCCAACCCGCAGCAGCAGGTTCATCGATTTCATGTCCATCGTTTTCTCCGCTTGAAGGAAATGTGTTGGTAACGTTATAAGCCCCTTGCCCGAAGAGATCGGTTCGCTGCCGCACATAGGGGCGATCTGGCGCAAGGCACACCCAGGTTGGGTGCGACACCGCACATTGATCTGCAGACCTTTACGTTAATCTGGCTTCAACACACTCCCACCAGAAGGACTGCCCATGACAACCCAACAGCATGAGGAGAACAAGTCCGCGGACAAGGAAGACCGCGGCAGCGCCGGCGGCGGCAGGCGGCACGGCTCGCACACCATCTCGCGCCCGCTGAAGATCACGTTCTGGATCCTCGGCATCCTGATCGCCGTTCCCGTCATCGCCATCATCATCCTGCTCACTTTCGACTGGAACCGGGTCAAGCCCTGGCTGAACGCGAAGGTCAGCGAGGCGATCGAGCGCCCCTTCGCCATCGTCGGCGACCTCTCCGTGAAATGGGAACGGCCATCGGACACGATCGTGCCGGGCCAGCGGACCTGGCGCGACCATATCCCCTGGCCGCACCTGTACGCCAATGACGTGCACGTCGGCAATCCGGCGAACATGCCGAAGGGCGACACCGCCAGCGTGCGCCAGTTCTCGTTTTCGCTGAATCCTTTCCCCCTGCTCAGCCACACCATCGACATTCCGGTGCTGCGCGTCGACGGCCCGCGCGTCGACCTGCTGCGCACCGACGCCAGCCACTACAACTGGGTCTACAAGCACGAAGAAAAGCAGTCGAAGTGGAAGCTGGACCTCGAGCGGCTGGTGCTGTCGAAGGGCGTCATTCATATCAAGGATGCGGTCACCGACGCCGACATCACCGCCGACGTCGACACGCTCGCCAAGGACCCGACCTACGGCATCGGCTTCACGGTGCACGGAACCTATAACGATGCGCCGGTGACGGGCGGCGGCAAGCTGGGTGGCGTGCTGACCCTGAAGGACCAGGACGCGCCCTTCCCGATCCAGGCCGACGTGCATTCCGGCCCCTACCGCCTGGCGGTCGAGGGCACGGTCACGCGGCCGGCGAAACTGGCCGGGCTCGACCTGCGCCTGAAGCTGGCCGGCCCCAGCATGGCGCGCCTGTACGCCTTCACCGGCGTGGTGCTGCCGGAGACCCCGGCCTTCTCGACCGAGGGCCACCTGACCGGCGCGCTGGGCGAAGGCGCGAACGGCAAGGGCAGCAGCTGGACCTACGACAAGTTCAAGGGCAAGGTCGGCGAATCCGACATCGCCGGCAGCCTGAGCTTCGAGAGCCGCAAGCCGCGCAACAAGCTCAGCGCCACCATCCACTCGAACCAGTTGCGCTTCGCCGACCTCGGCCCGCTGATCGGCGCCGATTCCAACGCCAGCAAGCGCGAACGCGGCGTGGCGGCGGTCCAGCCGGCGAACAAGGCCCTGCCAGTGGAAAAATTCCACACCGAAAAGTGGAAAGTGCTGGACGCCGACGTGCACTTCTCGGCCGATCGCATCGTCAAGACCGCGGAGCTGCCGCTCAACAAACTGAAGACCCACCTGACCATGGAGAACGGCGTGCTGCGCCTGAATCCGCTGGACTTCGGCCTGGCCGGCGGCACCGTGACCTCGACCGTCACCCTCGACGGCAGCGGCGGCGCGGGCAAGGATGCGATCAAGGCCACGCTCGACGCCACCGGACGCCACATCGAGGTCAAGCAGCTGTTCCCGCAGATCCAGAAGATCCAGCAGGCCACCGCCGGCGCCGTCTTTGCCCAGACCAAGCTGACCGCCACCGGCGATTCGGTCGGCGAGATGCTGGCCAAGTCGAACGGCGAAGTGAAGGCCCTGGTGAGCCAGGGGGTGGTCAGCAAGCTGCTGCTCGAGGAAGCCGGCCTGAACGTCGGCAACGTCATCATCACCAAGCTGTTCGGCGACAAGCAGGTGCAGCTGAACTGCCTGGCGTCCGACCTCGACGTCAAGAACGGCGTGGCGACGACGAATACCTTCGTGCTCGACACCGACGAGGCGATCGTCGACATCAACGGCTGGATCAACCTCGGCAACGAGAAGATCGACCTGCGCGTCAAGCCCGAGACCAAGGGGCTGCGCCTGTTCACCCTGCGCACGCCCTTCTACGTGCGCGGCACCTTCAAGCAGCCCGACCTGCAGCTCGACAAGAAAGTACTGGCGCTGAAAGGCGGCGCCGCCGCCGCGCTGGCGATCGTGGCCGCGCCGGCCGCCGCCCTGCTCCCGCTGATCAACACCGGACCGGGCAAGGACAGCCCCTGCGCCGCCCTGCTGGCCCAGGCCGGGGCCAAGCCGCAGGCGCCGCCGCCGGGCCGGCAGAAACGCTGAGCACGATAGTGTGAGTTGTCGTACAGACCCATCTATCGTGCGCACTTAATCTGGAAGCACTGAAACACGCAACACGGCAAGGAAGATAGATGAAGCAATTCGGATGTACCGCGACGCTGCTGGCCGCCTTGGTGCTGGGATTGGCGACCGTCACGGGATGTGCGGCAACCGGCGAAGCAGCCGGCCAGGCCATCGATGACGCCACCATCACGACCGGAGTCAAGGCAGCCATCGGCGGGGATCCGAACCTGTCGGTTTCCGATCTGCATGTGGAAACCGAACAGGGAATCGTCCAGCTTAGCGGATTCGTCCGCTCGGCGGACGATGTGGCGGCAGCCGCAGCGGCTGTGCGCACCGTAAGGGGCGTGAAATCGGTCAGAAACGACCTGCGTCTCAGGTAAGAAGTAAAGCAAAAACCCACCGTAAGGAGATCCATCATGAAAACCATCAAACAAATCGTTGTGACCGCTTCCCTGGCAACCGCCGCCCTGGCACTGACCGGCTGCGCCGACATGAACCGCCAGGACCGTAATACCGCCGTCGGCGCCGGCGTCGGCGCCGTGGCCGGTTCCGTCCTGACCGGCGGCAGCGCTGTCGGCGCAGTCGGCGGCGCAGCCGTCGGCGGCGTGATCGGCAACCAGACCGGCAAGACCCACTAAGTCGTGCCAGGCAGGCCGGCGCGAGCCGGTCCGCAAACAAGAACGCCCCGTTTCGACGGGGCGTTCTGTTTTTCGGGGACCGGTTTACCGGAAAGATTTATACGAACAGCGGTGCGGATGCCGAGACACCGGCGCCCGCTCCTGCCTCGCGCACGATCTCGTAGCAGGTGCAGGCGGCCTGGGCCAGGCCTTCGGGATCGAGGATCTCGATATTGCCGCGGCTGTAGTTGATCAGCCCCTGCTGCTGCAGGGCGCTGGCGGCCTTGGTGACGCCGACCCGCCGCACGCCCAGCGCATGCGCGAGGAACTCGTGGGTCAGGTGGAAGCGGTCGGACTGCAGGCGGTCGCGCGTGACCAGCAGCGAACGCGCCAGGCGCGCCTCCAGCACGTGGTAGCGGCTGCAGACGGCGATCTGGATGGCCTGGCCGAGCAGCGAGTCGGTGTAGCGGTACAGCACGCGCTGCAGGGCCGGGCTGCGCGCGAACTCGGCGCGGAACAGGTCGGCGTCGATGCGGCTGGCGCTGCCGGCGCGCTGCACCACGGCGCGCACCTGGGTGGTGTCGTGGCCAAGGGCGACGGTGGCGCCGATCATGCCTTCGCGGCCGACCAGGCCGACCTCGAGCGTCATGCGGACTTCGGCCACGGCCATCATCGAGACCAGGCAATCGTGCGGAAAATAGATCTGGCGGATGGGGTCGCCCGGTTCGCACAACACGGCGCCGACCTCCACCTGGACCTGGTCGAGCGCCGGCAGCATGCGTGCCAGGTCTTCCGGTGGAAGCGCATTCAGCAGCAGGTTGGCGTTATGCTCGGCGACCATTGGTGCAGCAGGATAATTCATCGGACCCTCGCGGTTGGGCGCCGCCCGGATAAGCCCGGCGCCGCAGTATCATTTGCTAACAACTTCAGGTCAGCGTACCGGCGCGGTAAGGGGAAGTATGTACGGTGACGCACGGAATATCATGTTGTTGGAATGGACAATGAATGGACCGAACTGAAGAAAACAAGGACCAGCCATGAACACACATCCGACACCGCCGGCACGCCGCGGACAGCATCCCCTCCTGATCCTCGCGGCGCTCGCCGTGATCCTGTTCTGCGCGGTCGGCACCGCCGCCATCATGGGCTGGCTGCCGTCCTCGAAGGGCCGCACCACGAACGGCGGACTGAATGAAGCGGACCGCGCCGCGCTGTCGGCCAGCCTGCAGCAGCCGAACGCGATGGCGCCGGCGTATCCGGCCCAGCCGGTAGCCGGCGCGTATGCGCCCGCCGTCCCCGCCCCGGCGCCGCTCCCGCCTGCGCCCGCCACCGCCAGCACCTACGCCCCGGCCGCCGCGCCGGGCTATGCCGCCGAGAGCGGCGCGGCCTACGGCAGCAGCGTCCAGGGTGCGGCCGCTTCCGGCTACGCCGAGCCGGCGCCGCTGCGCGAGAGCCATCCGAAAGCCAAGGCCAGCACCCGCGTGGCCCAGGAAGAGTCGTCGAGCCGCTGGTGCGGCAGCTGCGGCAATGTCGAATCGATCCGCCAGATCACGACCCGCGCCCAGGGCAGCGGCGTCGGCGCGGCCGGCGGCGCCATCCTCGGCGGCCTGCTTGGCAACCAGGTCGGCAGCGGCCACGGCCGCCAGCTGGCGACGGTGGCCGGCGCGGTCGGCGGCGCCGTGATGGGCAACCAGGTCGAAGGCAATATGAAGGCCAATCACAGCTACGAGATCCGGGTCCGGCTGGACGACGGCACCCTGCGTACCTTCCACCAGCAGAGCGTGCCGCAGTGGCGTACCGGCGACCGCGTCCGCATCGTGAAAGGGTCGCTGCGTTCGGCCTGAAGCACTGGCTGATGCACCGGAATGGTGCCCGGCCATGCGTGGCGGGTGAAGTGAAGACGGGGCTGCAGCCCCGTTTTTGTTTTCTTTTTCGCAATGTGCGCCAGCGCACGGAACTCGACCGTATAGCGATCAAGAATCAATCCACGCCGGAAAAGATGGCGGAGAACAAAACTCGAAAGGACGTCCAATGAACAGCATTGCTTGGGTCGGGATCATTCTCTGGGGTGTACTTCTCACCGGCTTCGGCCTCGTCAGTGCCGGTCCGGTGCAGCCGGGCAGCGGCGAGATCGCCGCGCACGACGTGTTCTTCGTGATCAGCGGCGGCCTGCTGACCTGCATGATCGGCTTCGTGGGCCTGATGGGTTTCATCGGCTGGATTCCAGGCTTGCGAAAAGAACAAAAATCCGCGGCATAATGTACGTCAGCGTACGGAGCACAGCCACGGATCCCGGGATACTGAACTCACGGCAAAGACATCGCCGGTTAAAACGGAAAGGACATTGTCATGCTCTACACTATCGCTGTTGTACTCATCCTTCTGTGGCTGCTTGGTCTGGTCACTTCCTACACCGTCGGCGGCTTCATCCACATCCTGCTGGTCGTTGCCGTCATCATGATCCTGGTTCGCCTGATCAGTGGACGCGGCATATAAAGCCCGCCACTTAACACCCGCATTACCCGCCCGATCCGTTTCGCGGGCGTGCCCGCACTGGCGGGTGCGCCTTCGAAACGGATATTTTTTTTGAGGAGAATCCCATGCATGCAGCTTTCATTCGATCGACCCTGGGAGCGACAGTCCTCGCGCTGGCCGCCAGCGGCTGCGCCGACATGAACGCCACCCAGCGCGGCACCGCGACCGGCGCCGGCGTCGGCGCGGGCCTCGGCGCCATTCTCGGCGCCAGCACGGGCGGCGGCGGCAGCGGGCGAGCGACCCGCGGCGCGGTACTCGGCGGCCTGGCCGGCGCAGTGGCCGGCAACGTCTGGTCCAAGCACATGGAGCAGCAGCGCCAGGCGATGGAACAGGCCACCCGCGGCACCGGCGTGCAGGTCTCGCAGACCGCCGACAACCGCCTCAAGCTCGAAATCCCGAGCGACATCTCGTTCGACACCAACCGCGCCGACATCAAGCCGAACTTCCGGCCCATCCTCGACCGCTTCGCCAGCACGCTGAACGACAATCCGGCCACCTATGTGACCATCATCGGCCATACCGACAGCACCGGCGGCGACGCGATCAACCAGCCGCTCTCGCTCGACCGCGCCGCCCATGCGCGCGACTACCTGGCGGCGCACGGCGTGAATCCGAACCGCATCACGGTCGAGGGCCGCGCCGCGCGCGAACCGGTCGCCTCGAACGACGACCCGGCCGGCCGCGCCCGCAACCGCCGCGTCGAGATCTACGTGAACGAGCCGGGACGCCCTGGCTGAACCCCGACGGCGCCGTGAGCGAAAGCCGCCCCGCGCAAGCCGGGCGGCTTTTTTCATGGCCGCGGTGTATGCTCGGCCGCATGCTGACCAGGAGAGGCCATGGCTGAAGACAAGATCCGCATCGTCGGCGAGAAGATCCTCTCGGACGACTATTACACGCTGAAGAAAGTCACGTACGAACAGCGCCGCCGCGACGGCAGCTGGCAGGAGCAGGAGCGCGAAGTCTACGACGCCGCTTCCGGCGCATCGGTGCTGCTGTACAACCGCGAACGCCGCACTGTGGTGCTGACCCGCCAGTTCCGGCTCGGCGCGCGCCTGAACGGGAGCGACGGTTTCCTGCTGGAGGCCGCGGCCGGGGTGCTGGACGGCGCCGCGCCGGAAGAAAGAGTCAAGGCCGAAGCCCGCGAGGAGACCGGCTACGAGATCGCCCAGGTCGAGCCGGTGATGCAGCTGTTCGTCAGCCCGGGCTCGCTGACCGAACGGAACCACCTGTTCGTGGCCGAATACGATCCGGCGCGGCGCGCCGGCCCCGGCGGCGGCAAGGCCGAGGAAGGCGAGGATATCGACGTGATCGAGATGGATTTCGACGATGCCCTGGCCCTGGTCGAGACCGGCGGCATCAATGACGCCAAGACGGTGCTGCTCCTGCTGCACCTGGAACGCAAGGTGCTGGGACGGCACGAAGCGTCCTGATCCACACTTCCCTTTGGAGAATTTAAATGAAGAAACACTTCGCGGCGATTGCCTGCGCCCTCGGCTGTGCGCTGGCCCTGCCGGCCGGTGCGCAGGACGTACATATCAAACCGGGACTCTGGGAGCTGAACAACAAAGTCAGTTCGCCCGACGGCCAGATGCAGGCCATCATGGACGGCATGCAGCAGCATCTGGCGAATATGTCGCCGGAGCAGCGCAAGTCGATGCAGCAGATGATGGAGCGCAACGGCGTGCAGATGAACATCGGCGAGGGCGGCGTCCTCGACTCGCGCATCTGCATGACGAAAGCGATGATCCAGCGGAAGGAATTCCCGGTCCAGGAAGGCGACTGCAAGCAGAACGTGACGCCCTTATCCTCCAGCCGGATGCGGGTCACGTTCCAGTGCAGCAGGCCGCCCGTCAGCGGCGAAGGCGAGATGACGCTGGACAGCGACACCAGCTACCGCGCCCGGATGCACATCACGGGCAAGGAACATGGCCAGAAACAGGCCGTGGATATGGATGTGACCGGCAAATGGCTGGGGGCCGATTGCGGGAAGTTGCGGCCGATGCCGCAGGCAAAATAGCGCAAACCGGGGTCAGACTCCGAATTTTGGAAATAACTTCCGGGAAGTTACCCCAAACCGGAGTCTGACCCCGGTTTGGGGTAACTCAAGCTCAGGTGGTCTCGGTGAACGCCATGTACAAATCCCGCGCCTGCTTCGCCACCGGCCCTGCCGGCAGTTCGCGCGACTCGTAGCGCACGCAGGGGGTGACCTTGCCGTAGTTGCCGGTGCTGAAGATTTCGCGGGCCGTCTCCAGTTCTTCCGGCTTGACGGTGCGCTCTTCGACCCTCACGCCGGCATCCTTCAGCAGTGCGATCACGCGGGCGCGGGTGATGCCGGCCAAAAAGGTGCCGTTCAGGGCGGGCGTCACCACCGCGCCGTCTGCGGTGACCAGGAACAGGTTCGAAGAGGCGAACTCGGCCACGTTGCCGGCCAGGTCGAGCAGCACGGCGTTGTCGAAGCCGCGTGCGCGTGCGTCGCGCAGGGCGCGCGCGGTGTTGGCGTACAGGGCCGATGCCTTGGCGTCGGTCGGGGCCATGGTCGGCTGCGGGCGGTGCAGCTCGGACAGGCAGGCAGAGAAACCGGCGAAGGGCGGCAGCGGCGCGTCGAACAGGGTCAGGGCGAAGCCGGCCTTTTCCGGCACCGGGATCAGGAAGCCTTCGGACGCGAACACCAGCGGACGAATGTACAGCTCGGCGTTCGGCGGAAACTTGCCCACGCCTTCGCGCACCAGTGCTTCCATCTGGTCCACCGACAGCGGACAGGTCAGGCCCAGTTTCTCGGCCGAGTCGATCACGCGCTGCAGGTGCGGGCGCAGGTCCGGCAGGTGGCCGCCCAGGGCGCGTGCGCCATCGAAGACCGAAGAACCCAGCCACACGCTATGGTCCATTGCGCCGAACAGCGGCGTATTTCCTTCGGCCCACTCGCCGTTGTAGTAAGTCAGGTACATTGCTTTTCCCTAGTTTTGAAAATCCGGTGACGTAACGGATAAAGTGTACCGCAGCAGCCCAGCCGGTGCAGTGCCCGGGTCCGCTCAGTTCGGTGGCGTACACAGCACGCACGTGTCCGCAGGTACACTACCATTTCCGGGTGGTGGATCCGCCCAGCCTTGTAAGTGTTCATGCTCGCCATCCTCGATCGCCTTGACCCGAACAGCGACCGCATCGACCTGCTGGTCGACCTGGTCGACAAGCTGCGCCCGCGCCGCTCGTCCGACCACGCCTATGCACGGGCCCAGGTACGTACTCTCACTCAACTGCTCAAAGGAAATCCAGAGCAGGCCTGGTCCTTGCGCCGCTACATCACGAACCTGCTCGAGACGCGCCGCCACACGAGCCTGTATTCGGACGTCGGCATCCTGTCGAACGACGGCTTCTTCACCGAGCTGAAGAAGCGCATCGCCTACCGCATCCTGCCGCCCGCCCTCGACGAACATTATCTGTCGGACACCCTCGACCGCCTGCTGTGCCGCGAGGACGATTACCTGTGGATCCGCGCGGTCCCGAACGCCGACTGGCTGGAACTCTTCGACACGGTTTCGAACGCACCGCCGCCGCTCGACGCCGCGCCCGACCGCGCGCGCCACGTCACCCTGCTGGGCCTGCTTGACGCGATCCGCACCCTGTCCTGCCGCGTCTGCGCGCTGGGCCTGGAGCCGCGCCTGATCCACGCCCACATGGAGATCGAGGAAGTCGATTCGCCCTTCCTGATGCAGAACATCGAAGCCAACAACTACCTCGACGAATACGGGCGCCTGATGGCCGGCGAGATCGAGCACATGGAAGATGCGCGCCACCTGCTGGTGATGCTCGACCAGTGCGAAGAGGTGGTGCTGAAGGTCAGGCGGCGTGCGCTGGCGGCCGGCACCAGCGTGTCCCTGACCTACCTGCTGGTCGCGGTCACGCAGAGCATCGACCGCCTGAGGAAGCTGCTGTTCCTGGTCGACGTCAGCGGCGAGCTGCCGGGCGCCCCGAGCATGGACCTGCTTGCGCTGGCCATCGAGGCCACCGCGCCGGCCGAGCCGACGATCTCGCCGCGCCGCGCCGCCGCGATCGCCCTGGCCCAGGAACTGGCCGAAGCCCACAACACCAAGTACCAGGTGCGCGGCCTGGTGCGCGACAACATCGACCTGCTGGCGCGCAACGTGACGGAAAACGCCAGCCGCACCGGCGAGCATTACATCGCCGAACGCCGCACCGACCTGCGCCAGATGTTCAATGCCGCGGCCGGTGCCGGCATCATCATCAGCTTCATGGCGATGATCAAGATCCTGCTGTCCTACCTGCACCGGGCGCCCCTGATCGAAGCCGCCCTGTTCAGCATGAACTATTCGCTCGGCTTCATGCTCGTGCACGTGCTGCACTTCACCATCGCCACCAAGCAGCCGGCAATGACGGCCGCGCGCATCGCCGCCGCGTTGCACGAAAGCGACCAAAAAGGCCGCGGCCACCGCCAGGCCGACGCCGACAGCATGGCGGCGCTGGTCAACAAGGTGTTCCGCACCCAGGTCGTGGCGGTGCTGGGCAACCTGGCGACCGTGATTCCCTTCTCCTTCCTGATCGCGCTCGGCTACTGGTACCTGTTCGGCCACCACCTGGTCAACCCGGACAAGGCGCGCCACCTGATCCACGACAGCCACCCCTGGGAATCGCTGGCGCTGCTGCATGCGGCGATCGCCGGAGTCTGGCTGTTCGTGTCCGGCCTGGTCTCGGGCTACTACGACAACAAGGCCCTGTACACGCGCATGGCCCTGCGCGTGCAGCAGCTGCACGGCCTGCGGCGCCTGCTGGGGCGCGAGCGCCTGGAGCGCTTCGGCCTCTACCTCGAAGACAACCTGGGCGGCCTGATGGGCAATGTCGTGTTCGGCGTCCTGATGGGCGTGACGGCGACCGTCGGCTTCCTGCTCGGCCTGCCGCTCGACATCCGCCATGTGACCTTCTCGGCAGCCAATTTCGCGATCGGCTTCGTCGGGCTGGACTACCAGGTCAGCTGGGACACGGTCGGCGTCAGCTTCCTGGGCATCGCCCTGATCGGCATGGTCAACCTGCTGGTCAGCTTCGGCCTGGCGCTGTGGGTCGCCCTGCGCGCCCGCAAGATCCGCTTCTACCACGGTTTCCGGCTGCTGTACGCGCTGGGACGCCGGCTGCGCGCCGCGCCGCTGGACTTTTTCATCGGCCCCAAGGAATATGGGGAATTAAGCGAGCACATGAGAGGATACGAATGAATTTCCCGCGCCTGCAAGCCTGGCTTGCCGCCCTGTGCCTGGGCCTGGTCCTGACCGCCTGCAAGACCCTGCCGGACGTCGACCCGGCCGCCCCCGCCAAGGCCAACCCCACCGTCGCCGGCAGCAAAGGCAGGCTGGCGCCGAAACAGGTGTCGGCCCTGGTGTCGAAACGCTGGAGCAACGCCACCGCCGACCTGAAGTCCCTGGCCGTGCTGGAAGAACAGGCGACCGGCGTACCGCTGATCGCCGGCAACAAGGTGATGCTGCTGTTCGATGGCCCCGCCACCATGCGCGAGATGATGGCCGCGGCGCGCGCCGCCACCAACTCGATCAACCTCGAAACCTATATCTTCGACCAGGACCAGGTCGGCAACGAGTTCGCCGACGTGCTGATCGAGAAGCAGCGCCAGGGCGTGCAGGTCAACATCATGGTCGACGCCGTCGGCGCGATCGCGACCCCGGCCGCCTTCTTCGATCGCATGCGCGCGGCCGGCATCCGCGTGCTGATCTTCAACCCGGTCAATCCCGCCAAGGCCAAGGGCAACTGGGACCTGAACAACCGCAACCACCGCAAGCTGATGGTGGTCGACGGCCGCATCGCCTTCACCGGCGGCATCAACATCAGCTCGACCTATGCCAACAGCTCGCTGTTCCGCTCGCACCACAAGCCGGACAACGTGGACGGCTCGAAGGTCGGCTGGCGCGACACCCACGTCAAGATCGAGGGCCCGGCGGTCGCCCCGCTGCAGTGGTCCTTCGTCGACCTGTGGGTGCAGCAGGAAGGCGGCGAGCTGCCGAAAGCCGAGTACTTCCCCACCCTCACCCCGGCCGGCGACAAGCTGATCCGCGTGCTGGCCGGCAATCCGGAAGGCGATTCCGACATCTACAAGGCGCTGGTGGTGGCGATCACGGAAGCGAAGAAGAGCATCCACATCACCTCGGCCTATTTCGTGCCCGACCAGCAGATCGTCGACGCCCTCGCCGATGCCGCCGGGCGCGGGGTGGACGTGCGGCTGGTGCTGCCGGGCGTGTCGGATCACAGCCTGATCCGCTACGCCGGCCAGGGCTTCTACGACCAGCTCTTGAAGGCCGGCGTGAAGATCTTCGAGCTGCAGGTCGCGGTGCTGCATGCGAAGACGGCAGTGATCGACAGCGGCTGGTCGACGATCGGCTCGGCCAACATCGACCGCCGCAGCTTCCTGCACAACTACGAGCTGAACGTGGTGGTGATGGACCCGGCCTTCGGGCGCGACATGGAGAGCGCCTTCAGCGACGACCTGCGCACCTCGAAGGAAGTCACGCTGGAGCAGTGGCGGCACCGGCCCTGGATGGACCGGATCCGGGAGTGGATGGCGAGGTTGGGGGAATACTGGATCTGAGCATACTTTGACCGTCGTCCCGCGTTCCTTAAACGTCGTCCCCGCCTCCGCGGGGACGACAAGCAAGCGTTTAAATCCCCGCCGCCAGCAAGCCCTCGTTCACCTCCGCCCACACATTCCCGCTGCGCATGAACTTCTCGGTCGCCAGGATCTGGAACTGCTTGTGCACGGCGTCCCAGCCGTAGCGGTCGACCTCGATCTTGCGGGACTCGGTACGGATCACGTTGAAGGAATTGACTTCGCCGCGGCCGCGCGTGGAGGTCGCGGTGCCGGCCTGCACCACCAGCGCGGCGTACTCGCTGATCTTGTAGCGCGCCTGGGTGTTGCCGGCGTGGCTCTTGTGCAGATGGCCGGCCATCAGGAGGTCGACGCCGACATCGGCGAAGGCATCCATCGCCATGTGGGCGCGGTCGACCAGGTCGTCGTCGTCGGTGCAGCCTTCCGGCAGGTCGAAGGGATGGTGCGTGACAACCACCCGCAGCACCTCCGGCGGCAGGCTGGCCAGGGTCTCGCGGATTTTCTCCACCTGCTCCTTGTTGACGCGCCCGTCCTTCCAGGTGAGCGAGCGGGCCGTGTTCACGCCGAGCACCGCGATTTCATCGTCGATATAGACCGGATCGAGGTCTTCGGTGATGTAGCGCTTGTAGCGTTCGAGCGGCAGCACGAAGCGGCGGAACACGTTGTACAGCGAGATGTCGTGGTTGCCAGGGACGATGATTTGCGGGCCGGGCAAGGTGTCGAGCCAGGCCCGCGCTTCCTCGAACTGTTCGCTCTTCGCGCGTTGCGTCAGGTCGCCCGACACCACCACCGCGGTCGGGGCGATCTTGTGGACGAGGTCGCGCAGCGGGTCGAGCAGCTCGGGATCGACGCGACCGAAATGCAGGTCAGAGAGGTGAACGAGTGTGCGCATGATCTTCTGCTTCCGTCTTTGTTTGCTTGGAGTCCATTGTCGCCGCCGGCGCCAGGACCGTCAGTGCGCCAGGTCTCACCCGGTAGCGCAGCGGCGGGTTCATCACCGTGACTTCGCCGTCGGTGGCGACGTGCAGGCGCGGATGATGGGTGTCGATCTCGAAGCCGGCCGCTTCCACCACGTCGAAGTCACGCTCGCTGCCGAGCTTGCCGCGCAGGGCGTCGAAGGCGAAGCGCAGCAGGCCGAGCCGGGTCGGACGCTGGGCCACGTACAGGCTGAGCAGGCCATCGTCGAGACGGTCGCGCTCGCCGATCGACAGGCCTTCCATGGTGTAGCGGTTGTTGCCGATGAAGACGAAGGGCGTGCGGCGCGGCAGCGTTTCGCCGTCCACCGTCAGGCGCACCGACAGGAAGGGATAGCGGCGCAGGGCCGCCAGCGTCGCCCACAGGGCCGCCGGCCACTTGCCGCGGCCCAGGCGGCGCTGCTGCTTCTCGCGGTCGCGCACGATGTCCGGGTACAGGCCCAGGCTGGAATTGTTGAGGAAGATGCGGCCGTTGACTTCGCCGACGTCGACCTCGCGCGGCACGCCGGTGGCCAGGTTGCGCACGGCCTCGTCGAGATCGAGCGGAATGCCGAGGTCTTTCGCGAAATGGTTCAGCGTGCCGAGCGGCAGCACGCCGAAGCGCACGCCGCTGCCCGCCATCACGGAGGCGACGGCATTGATGGTGCCGTCGCCTCCGCCGGCCGCCACCAGCCGGGCGCCCTGGTCGAGTGCGCGGCGGGCGCTGGCGATCATCTCCTCGCCGTCCTTTGCCAGCACCAGTTCGGCGTCCAGGCCCGCCTGCGCCAGCTTCTCGCGCAGCTCGGCGGCGGCGCGCTCGTCGTGGCCATGGCCGGCGCCGCCGTTGACGATCACGGTGACGGGCTTCATGCCGCCACCTCCCGCCCGCGCGTGCGCGCGATGCGGCGCCGCTGCAGGGTCGACACGGCCGTGATGCAGACCGTCAGCCAGGCCGCGCTCTCCGCGGTGGCGGCCAGCACGTCGGACAGATAGTGCACGCCCAGGTACATGCGCGACAGCGCCACCAGCATCACCATCAGCACGCAGGCCGCGACGACGGCAATGCGTTTCGGCCAGCCCTGCACCCGGCGCACCAGGTAGCAGGCCAGCAGGCCGTAGAACACGGTTGCGGCCGCCGTGTGGCCGCTCGGGAAACTATACGTCGTCAAGGTAAGCAAGGGATCCTCCAGGCTGGGCCGGGCGCGCCGGAATACGTGTTTCAGGACTACGTTCAGCAGCATGCCGCCCGGCACCGACACCAGTACCACGACCAGCCAGTAATGCACCTTGCGGCGCCAGAACCAGAGCGCCAGCAGCGCCCCCATGATGCTGGAACCGAGGATGCCGTTGCAGTGCGTGACGAACAGCATGGCTTCGGTGAAGCCGGCGCTGGCATGCATGCGGAACCAGTGGGCCAGCTGGACGTCGACCTGGGTGATCCTGGCGCCCTTGACCACGTCCTCGGCGATTTCGCCGAAGGCCAGGGCCGCGCACACGATCAGGGCGACGCCGATGGTGAAGTGAATGCCCATCTCCCCTTCGGGAGAGAAGCGTCTTGCGAGGAAGCGGTGCAGGCGGCTCGACGGTGTATTCAGCATGCGGCTCCAGATGAGGTCTTGGCGAAAAAACTACAGTTGCGAAATAGAACTGGATTTTTATACAGTAACTGTGGATTTATACAGTAGTTGTGATATTCTGAATGCACTTGAGCAAGACAACACTGAACAACCAACTCGATTAAGGGATCGTCATGACTACTCTGAACAGCTCTTTCGGCATGGAATACGCACCGACTCCGTTCCTGGCCCGCTTTGGCCGCCGCGAGATCCTCGTCACCCGTGATTTCCGCAAGCGCTTCTATGCAGTCAACCCGATCATCGAATTCGATACCGGCGTCGTCCCGGGCCACCTTGAGATCCTGCTGTTCCGCCGCTGGCTGCTGATCCTGTCGAAGGCCAAGTGAGAAGCCGGGCATTAAAAAGCGCATAAGGTTCATCGTTTAAATTCGTTTTCTTTCGCTGAGCTGGAACCTACTCTAAGGCTTCCTCATCTGCCCGAAAGAAAACGATGCTTCATAAAAAAATCGCCGCCGCCCTGGCCCTTGCTGCGCTGCTGGGCCAGTCCGCCGCCTTCGCCGCCGACATCACCCTGCTGAACGTGTCCTACGACCCGACGCGTGAGCTGTACCAGGATTTCAACCAGGCTTTCGCGCGCCAGTGGAAGGCGAAAACGGGCGACAAGGTGACCGTCAAGCAGTCGCATGGCGGCTCCGGCAAGCAGGCGCGCTCGGTGATCGACGGCCTGTCCGCGGACGTCGTCACGCTGGCCCTGGCCTATGATATCGATGCTATCAGTGAACGCGGCCTTATCGCGCACAACTGGCAGCAGCGGCTCGCCCACCGCAGCGCGCCCTACGCCTCGACCATCGTGTTCCTGGTCCGCAAGGGCAATCCGAAGCAGATCCGCGACTGGGCCGACCTGGTCAGGCCGGGCGTGTCCGTGATCACGCCGAATCCGAAGACCTCCGGCGGCGCGCGCTGGAACCACCTGGCCGCCTACGGCTACGCCCTGCGCCTGCCCGGCGCGACCGAGGCATCGGCGCGCGACTACCTGGCCAGGCTGTACAGGAACGTGCCGGTGCTCGACTCCGGCGCCCGCGGCGCCACCACCACCTTCACCGAACGCGGCATCGGCGACGTGCTGCTGGCCTGGGAAAACGAAGCCCTGCTGGCGGTGAAGGAGCTGGGCCCGGACAAGTTCGAGATCGTGGCCCCCTCGAGCAGCATCCTGGCCGAGCCGCCGGTCGCCGTGGTCGACAAGGTGGTCGACAAGCGCGGCACCCGCGCCGTGGCCGAAGCCTACCTGCAATACCTGTACAGCGCCGAAGGCCAGCAGATCGCCGCCAGGCACTACTACCGTCCGGTGGTCGAGCCTTACGCCAAGCAGTACGCGGCGCAATTCCCGGCCATCAAGCTGTTCACCATCGACGAGGTCGCCGGCGGCTGGACCAAGGCGCAGAAGGCGCACTTCGCGGATGGGGGCGTGTTCGACCAGATCTATCTAAAGAAATGACTTGAAATCCCCGGCATGGGCACGATTGTCGTGTTCACAAGCCAAACAAGAGGAGCAAGTCATCATGTCCGTAAAATTACGCAAGATCGACGAGCAGGTCATGGTCATCACCGGCGCCACCAGCGGCATCGGCCTGACCACCGCGCGCATGGCCGCCGAGCAAGGCGCGAAGCTGGTGCTGGCGGCGCGCAACGGCGAGGCGCTGGACCAGCTGGCCAGCGAACTGCGCCTCAAGGGCTGCAAGGTCGCCACCGTGGCGGCCGACGTCGGCAAGCCGGAAGACGTCGAACGCATCGGCAGCACGGCGATGGAGCGCTTCGGCCGCATCGACACCTGGATCAATAACGCCGGCATCTCGATCTACGGGCGCAACGAAGACGTCCCGCTGGAAGACATGCAGCGCCTGTTCCAGACCAACTACTGGGGCGTCGTGCATGGCTCGCTCGAAGCGGTCAAGCACATGAAGACGCGCGGCGGCGGCGCCATCATCAACCTCGGCAGCGAACTGTCGGAACGCGCGATCCCGCTGCAGGGCCTGTATTCGGCGTCCAAGCACGCCGTGAAGGCCTTTACCGACGCGCTGCGCATGGAGCTCGAGAAGGAAGGTGCCCCGCTGTCGCTTACCCTGATCAAGCCGGCCGGGATCGACACCATGTTCACCGTGCATGCGAAGAACTACATGGACAAGGAACCGACCCTGCCGCCGCCGATCTACGCTCCCGAAGTCGTCGCCAGGTCGATCCTCTACGCGGCCCGGCATCCGAAGCGCGACGTGTTCGTCGGCGGCGCCTCGAAGGCGGTGTCGGCCGGCGCCTTCGGGATGCCGCGCGCGCTCGACAAGTTCATGAACGCATCGATGTTCAAGCAGCAGCAATCCGACCTGCCGAGTGCGCCGGACCGGCGCGACGCCCTGCACGAACCCGATCCGCGCAACGAGCTGCGCCAGCGCCATGGCATGACGGACCGCCACGTGGCCGAATCCAGCGCCTACACGGCCGTCTCGCTGCGTGCGAACAAGATCATACCCGCCCTGCTGGGCGCCGGCGCCCTGTTCGCCGCCTGGAAACTCATCAACAGCGCCACCTTGCGCCGCCCCCATCTGCGCAGCGTCTTCTGAACGCGAGGAGAACAGCCATGACAGTCAAACTCAAGAAGCTGAACGACCAGGTGATGGTCCTCACCGGCGCCACCAGCGGCATCGGCCTGGTGACAGCGCGCACCGCGGCCGAGGCCGGCGCGAAACTGGTGCTGGCGGCGCGCGACGGCGATGCGCTCGATACCCTGGCGCACGAGATGCGCCAGCGCGGCGTGGAAGCGGTCACGGTGGCGGCCGACGTCGGCAGGATGGACGACGTCGAACGCATCGGCCAGGCGGCGATCGAGCATTTCGGCCGCATCGACACCTGGGTCAACAATGCCGGGATCGGCGTCTACGGCAGCCAGGAACAGGTGTCGCTGGAAGACATGCACCGCGTCATGCAGACGAATTTCTGGGGCGTGGTGCACGGCAGCCTGACCGCCGTGAAGCTGATGAAGGCACACGGCGGCGGCGCGATCATCAATGTCGGCAGCGAAGCCTCGGACCGCTCGGTACCGCTGATGGGCACCTATGCCGCCTCCAAGCACGCGGTGAAGGCGTTTACCGAATCGCTGCGCATGGAACTGGAAAAGGACGAGGCGCCGATTTCGCTCACGCTGATCAAGCCCGCCGGCATCGATACCCCGTTCACCGCGCACGCGAAGAACTACATGCCGCACGAGCCCGACCTGCCGCCGCCGGTCTATGCGCCGGAACTGGTGGCGAAGACCATCCTGCACGCCGCCGAGACGCCGGAACGCGATCTGTTCGTGGGCGGCCGGGCAAGGCTGCTGTCCACGCTCAGCGGGCTGATGCCGCGTTCGGTCGACCGCCTGATGCGGGCCACGGTGTTCCGTCAGGAACAGCAGCCCGACCAGCCGAACAATCCGGACCGCCGCGACGCCCTGCACGCGCCCGATCCGGCGCGCGAACTGCGGCAGCGGAATAACCTGCCGCACAGGACTTCCGAAACCAGCGTCTATACGGCTTTCCAGATGCAGTCGGCGCCGGTGAAGACGGTGCTGGTGGGCGGGGCGCTGCTGGCTGCGTGGGGCCTGATGCGGCGGCCGGGGCAGCGGAACGTCTGGCAGGCGTGATGCGGTCGCGTGGGCGTTCGTTTTGAGGCCCCCGGCCTCAAAACACCCTACAAAAAAACCGGGCGGTCTTTCAAGCGCCCGGTTTCTTTTGCGTCCGCATCCGTCTTACTTGCCCGGCGCCGGCCCCTTCGGCGGCTCGCTGCCGAGGAAATCCACATCCTCGTCCGTCAGCGGCAGGTTCGGGATCGTCTCGATGTGGTCGGTGTCGATGTCGTTGCCGTCCCTGACGCGCAGGTCGCGGCCGGCCGCGGCGCGCTCGCCGGTGCCGCCGAAGTCGCTGTCGCTTTCCAGGTTGGGATCGCCCATGTCGGCGCCGGCGGTATCGTGGGCATAGCCTTCCTCGTTGTCCGAGGTCGTGCCCCTGTCCAGGTCGAGTATCTGGTCGTCGTCCAGGTTGGCCGCGAAGCCGGGACCGCCGACGACGTCGCTGCCGCTGTCGGTCACGTCGCTCGGGCCAAGGGCGTCGACGCCATGGCCTTTGCCAAGGCTGCGGTCTGGTGCTCCGGGAAAGTTATCCGGGTCTAGTGTGCTCGAGCCAGTCATATGTCCTCCAATTCAATGCAATAAAGTCATGAGGTCAGGCTACCCCAAATTCAAAACGCATGGCGCATGCCGATATTCACTGCCAGGCTGCCGCTGGGATGCGCAGCCCCGCCGACCAGCAGGCCATTGCCGTTCGTGGTGATGGTGCGCGAGACCGCCGTGTAGAAGTCGGTCTTGCGCGACACCACATAGCTGGCGCCCACCGCGAACTGGTTGGCGTCGCGATTGGCGAGGTCGCGGTCGTTTTTGTGGATGAAGGACGCCAGGAAGGTGGTCGAGTTCGTCATCGGCACGGCCACGCCCACCAGGGTGTCGCGGCTGTCGGTCGAGGACGTGCTGGCCACGCCGGCGCCGTAGGGATTGTCCGGGTTGTACAGCGGCGAGCTGCCCCAGCCGCGATTTGCCGCATAAGCCGCATAGGCCGTGCCCCAGCGCATGCGCAGGTTGGCGGCGATCAGCGAATTCTTCGCATCCATGTTTGCGCCGGCCAGGTCGTACAGGTGGACCTGGGCCACGTGCCGGTTCTGGTGCGCGGCGCGCAGCGAGAACATGCCCATGTCGACGCCCACCGTCATGCCCCAGGCGCGGTCCGCCAGGGGATCGCCGCCCAGGGTGTCGACGGTCCAGGAGGCGCCGGACGACAGGTGCTCGCTGCGGTTGCTGTAGTAGCGCACGTTGTCGTTCGCGCGCAGGCCGTTCGGCCCGACCAGGTTGCTGGCCCTGCCGGCGGTGCCGCTGTGGAAGGGATCGCCGACGTCGGCCAGCGACAGGTATTCCAGGTTGTACTGGCGGCCCAGCGTGAAACCTTCGATGTCGCCGTGCGGGGACCGGAAATCGGGCTGGCCGTAGCGGCGCCGCGGCGGCGACGCCCAGTCCGCGCCGGGATTGCGGGTGGGCACGCCGGTAAAGACGGCGATGTCGTGCGCGGCCGCTGCCTTCGCCGTGGCGTCGGCGGGGGCGGCGGGTGGTGCGCCGGCGGCCGCGTCCTGTGCGAACGCGAGCCGGGCGGCTCCACAGAATACGATGGCAATAATGGGCGGCGTCTTCATGGCGTGTTCCTCTGTATGCCTACAGTAGCCCGTCTTTACACCCCAGCTCTGTCCAATATCGCACAAAGCGGCGAACTTCTTGGCTCGCATTTTTGTCAGCGTATTCCGACGCGGCAAGTCAGCAGGCTCATCTTGTCTAGGCCACAGCCCGCTTTCCGGTTTAGAATCCAGGAACCATCTGTAACTAAACTACAGGAAGAACACCATAATGAGACAGCTTGCCCGTACCCTTGCTACAGCCACCCTGGCCGTCAGCGGCGCCTTCGCCTTCTTCCCTGCTCTTGCCGCGGACGCCGCGCCCGCATCGGCGCCGATGAGCCATGTGGCCTGGTCGAAGAACGCCAACATCTATGAAGTCAATATTCGCCAGTACACGCCGGAGGGGACCTTCAAGGCCTTCGCCGCCCACCTGCCGCGCCTGAAGAAGATGGGCGTCGACATCCTGTGGCTGATGCCGATCCAGCCGATCGGCGAAAAGAACCGCAAGGGCACGCTGGGCAGCTACTACGCGGTGCGCGACTATACGGCGGTGAATCCGGAGTTCGGCAACCTGGCCGATTTCAAGGCCCTGGTGAAACAGGCGCACGGGCTGGGCATGAAAGTCATCATCGACTGGGTCGCCAACCACACGGCCTTCGACAACCGGTGGACGGCCGAGCACAAGGACTGGTACCTGCTGAACGAGAAGGGCGAGATCTTCCCGGTCACTTATACCGACGGCGGCGAGCCGGAATACTGGACCGACGTGACCGGCCTCGACTGGAGCAAGCCCGGGTCCGGCCTGTGGAAAGGCATGACGGATGCGATGAGCTACTGGGTGCGCGAGACCGATATCGATGGCTTCCGCTGCGACGTCGCCGGCAAGGTGCCGACGCCGTTCTGGAACCAGGCGCGCGATGCACTCGACCGCATCAAGCCGGTCTTCATGCTGGCCGAAGCCGACAAGCCGGAGCTGCACGAGCACGCCTTCGACATGACCTATGGCTGGGACACCAAGGACCTGTTCAAGGACATCGCCAAGGGCAAGAAGGATGCACGCGCGCTGAAGGACTTCCTGGCGCATCCGCCGAAGGCCTTCCCGCCGGGCGCCTACCGCATGCGCTTCACCTCGAACCACGACGAGAATTCCTGGGCCGGCAGCGACGTCGAACTCTACGGTCCGGCCTTCAAGGCGATGGCGGTGCTGGCCGCCACCCTGCCCGGCATGCCGCTGATCTACGGCGGCCAGGAAGCGGGGCTGGACAAGCGCATCGAGTTCTTCGAGAAGGACCCGATCCAGTGGAAGAACTACCAGTACGCGCCCTTCTACGCCGGCCTGCTCAAGCTGAAGCACGACAACCCGGCGCTGTGGAACGGCCAGTACGGCGGCCCCGCCGAGGTGCTGGAGACCGGAAACGACAAAGTCTTCGCCTTCCAGCGCAAGCGCGACGGCAACGCGGTGCAAGTCAGCGTAAACCTGTCGAACGCTGCCCAGCAGTACGCCTTGCCGGGCGGCAAGCGGCAGACGCTGGCGGCCTGGGATTACCGGATCGAGGCGCCGAAACGCTGATGCTCCAAGTACTTGACCGGGCGAGTACTTAGTCACAGGGCGCCGGGGATTCGTCCCAGCGCGCTTGAAGCGGTGCGGGGCGGATCGCATACTTTTTGCACTTTAGCAATTATGTGATCCGATGAAGACTTCACGAACCGGCGCCCTGCTGCTGGCGATGCATGCCGTCGCCAGCGCGCAAACCCAGCCCATGCAGCAGGTGACGATCAGCGCCGGCGGCCTCGAACAGCGCGCGCAATCGACCACCGCCGCCATCGTCGTGGGCCGCGACGAGATCGTGCGCCAGGGCGACACCAGCCTCATCGAGGTCCTCAAGCGCCAGCCCGGCATCAGTATCGACGGCGCACCGGGCAAGCCGGCGATCCGCATGCGCGGGCTGGGCGCAGGCTATGTCGCCATCCTGCTGGGCGGCCTGGCGGCCCCCGCCGGCTTTTCGCTGGAAACGATCGATCCCGAGCTGGTCGAGCGCATCGAGATCCTGCGCGCGCCCACGGCCGAGACCAGCGGACAGGCCGTGGCCGGCGCCATCAACATCATCCTGCGCAAGGCCGGCAAGGCGGCCCGGCCGGGCACGCCGCAGACCGAGATCAAGGCCGGCAGCTCGCTTGCCGCCGGCCGTCCGGCGCCCAGCCTGAACCTCCAGCATTCCGGCCGCGCCGGCACCCTGGCCTGGACCCTCACGGCCATCCTCAGCCGCAGGCAGGACACCTATGCCGGCGTCGCGACCGACGAGAGCCGCGCACCTGCCCTGCTGCGCCATACCGCCTGGTCGGACCGCCAGCGCAACGACCTGCTCGAATTCACGCCGCGCCTGGACTGGCAGCCGAACGCGCGGGACAGCTTCAGCTCGCAAAGCTATGTGCGCTGGAAGCGCATCGATAACAGCAAGACCGAGCTCGCGGACACGCCGATCGGCATGCCGGGCGGCTTCGCGCATGGCGCCAGCAGCTACCGCGCCGACTCGCCGCCGCAGGGCTATGCCGACCTGTCCTGGACCCGCAAGCTGGACGGCGGCGCGCGCTTGAATGCCAAGCTGTCCGGCTACACCAGGAGGCTCGACGCCGACTTCCTCTACCGCGGCATGGACGCCGGCGACACCCTGCTCGAGACCCATCGCGTGGCGTCCGGCCCGTCCGAACGCGGGCTGACCTTCAACGGCAGCTACCGCCAGCCGATCCTGAAGACGCACGCGCTGGCCCTGGGCTGGGAACTGGGCCGCACGCGGCGCGACGAATACCGGCGCGAGCACCAGTTCGACGCTGCCGGCCGGCTGCTCCTCGACAGCGACGAGGCCTACCAGGCGAGGGTCCAGCGCGGCGCCTTCTGGATTCAGGACGAGTGGGACCTGGACGAGGCCTGGTCGGCCTACCTGGGCCTGCGCCGGGAAAGCCTGCACACGACCGGCGAAGGCAATGCCCACGCCGCGGTCGACGTCGACTCCGGCGTCTGGAGTCCGATCTTCCAAACCCTGTTCAAGCCAGGCAAGGGCGACCAGTTCCGCTTCGCCCTCAGCCGCACCTACAAGGCGCCGCAGATCACGCAGCTCATGCCGCGCCGCTACACGGTCGACAACAATAACAGCGCCAACAACCCCGACCAGCAGGGCAATCCGAACCTGCGCCCCGAACTGGCGCTGGGCGCCGACCTGGCCTGGGAACACTATGCGGGAAAGGACGACATGCTCAGCATCAGCGCCTTCGCCAAGCGCATCCGCGACATCACGCTGGACCGCGTGTTCCAGCAGAACGGCGTGTGGATCGTCATGCCGGACAATGTCGGCAACGCGAGCGTGCGCGGGCTGGAGTTCGAAGCCAGGACGCGGCGCGGCGCGCTGGCCGGACGCGTGAACCTGGCGCGCAACTGGTCGCGACTGGAAGCGGTGGCGGGGCCGGACAACCGCATCGCCGGCCAGCCCGACTGGAACGGCAACCTCGGACTGGATTACGCGGCGCCAGGCCAGTCGCTGGAACTCGGCGGCACCTATACCCACCGCAGCGGCTATGCCTCGCGCCAGGGTCCGCTGCAGGCCGACTACGGCGGCGCCAAGCGCCAGCTCGACCTGTATGCGCTGTGGAAGCGCGACGCCCGCGCCAGGTTGCGCCTGTCGGTGTCCGACCTGCTGCATCGGAACTACACCGAGCGCAGCGTCTATGCGGGCGAACCCGACCTCACCACGAGCCTCGTGCATCGTACGCGGACCGTCTGGCGCCTGGTCTGGGAGCAGAACCTTTAAGCATTGCGGCAAGATTTCTTTTGTGACAATATGCGATGTCAAATCACATCGCCTATTTGGAAGGAATCCGAATGCAGCTTGCCGACTACCTTGCCAGCGACGCCACCGCCCTCGCCGACCACGTGGCGCGCGGCGAGGTCCGCGCCGGCGAACTGCTGGACCTGGCGCTGGCCCAGCACCGGCGCGTGCACGGCGACGTGAACGCGATCGTGCGGCTGATGGAGCCCGAGGCGCGCGCGCAGGCGTCCCGCCCGCTGTCCGGCCCCTTTGCCGGCGTGCCCTTCCTGATCAAGGACGGCGTGCAGGACTACGCCGGCCATCCTACCAGCTACGGCAGCCGCGCGATGAAGGGCTTCGTCCCTGCGCAGCATGCGCACGTGGTCGAACGCTACCTGAAGGCCGGCCTGGTTATCTTCGGCAAGACCAACCTGCCCGAGTTCGCGATCCGCGCCGTCACCGACCCCGAGCTGTTCGGCCGCACGAACAATCCCTGGGACCTGGCGCGCACGCCCGGCGGATCGAGCGGCGGCGCGGCGGCGGCGGTCGCCGCGGGCATCGTGCCGATGGCGGCCGGGAACGACGGCGGCGGCTCGCTGCGCATCCCGGCGGCCTGCTGCGGCCTGTTCTCCCTGCGGCCGTCGCGCGGGCGGGTATCGTCCGGGCCGGGCATCGGCGAAGTCTGGTTCGGCGCCTCCAGCGAAGGCGTGATCTCGCGCAGCGTGCGCGATTCGGCGCAGGCGCTCGACCTGCTGCAGGGCGCGGAGCCGGGCGATCCCTTCGTGATTGCGCCGCCTTCGGAACCGTATGCGCAGGCCATGCGCAAGGCGCCGGGGCGCCTGCGGATCGGCTTCACGTCAGTGTCGCCGATCGGGACGGAAGTGCATCCGGAGGCGGTGCGCGCGGTCGAGCAGGCTGCGCGCTTGCTGGCGTCGCTTGGTCATCACGTCGAGGAAGCGGCGCCGCAGATCGACGGGGCGGCGCTGGCGCAGAGTTACCTGCACATGTACTTCGGACAGATCCCGGCCGCGGTGGTGCGCGCGAAGGCGCTGGGTGCGCGGGAACGCGACCTGGAGTTGATGAACCGGATCCTGGTGACGCTGGGGTCCAGCGTGTCGGCAGTGGAACTGACGACGCAGCTGAACCGCTGGAACGCGTTTTCACGTTCTTTGGCGGCGTTCCACGCGCAGTATGACCTGCTGCTGACGCCGACCCTGGCTGCGCCGCCGATCACGCATGGTACCGGCGACCCATCGGGCTTCGAAAAGGGCTTGCTCGGCTTCCTGCACGGGACCGGCATCCTTGGCGTGCTGGCGCGGCTGGGCATGCTCGACGCCACGGTGCAAAAGATCGCGACCGATAACCTGCGCTACGTGCCGTTCACGCAGCTGTCGAACCTGACCGGAACGCCTTCGATGAGCGTGCCGCTGTACTGGACGCCGGACGGGCTGCCGCTGGGCGTGCAGTTCGTGGGGCCGTTCGGGAGCGAGGACAGGCTGCTGCAGGTGGCGCGGCAGCTCGAAGAGGCGCAGCCGTGGTTCAACAGGCTGCCGGCGCTCGCCCGCGCCGGCGCCGGCGCCGCGTAAAACCGGCAAAGATGAGGCCCCCGGCGAGCATCGCGTATTCGGCCGGTTCCGGTACCGGACTGACGGTCCATGCCACGCTCGCCAGTTCCGTACCCCTGAGCACGAATCCGTTTCCTCCCCCGTCCTGGGGATGGACCGATACATAGGTCTCGCCGAGCATGTAGGGGCCGTGTGCACGGATGGGGCTCTTGTCGTGCGGGGGCAACTCGGCGGTAGCCGCTTGATTTAGGGAGACCGTGGGCGCTTCATTCTTATGGCTTCGAAAAACACGCCCTTTTCCGCTACCATCAGTTTGCCGTTCTTGAGCGGATACAGGATATTGCAGCCGGTATCGATGACCCTTACGGGATCGGGCAGCGGAATATCCTTGACCTCGGTGTTCCATTCCGGTTCGAAGTGGCCGACGGTATCCTCGATGGTTTCTTCATAGCTGGTGTCGGCGCAAGGCTGGCCATTGAAAGTGAAGCGCCTGGCTTCGATCAGCAGGGTCTTGCCGAGCATTCGCCGGGCTTCCCGGTCGGACAGACTGCCGGTGGCGCCGCTGCCGAGGATGGATTGGATTTTCCAGGCGCCGTAAAGATCGGCGAGCGGATCCTTGGCGTATGCGGGCAGGGACAGGATGAACATCATTGTCGCAAGCTGGAGCTGGCTGAGCAGGATTTTCATTTGGCGGCGCTCCTGGATTCATTCGCGCTTGCGTCGCCGAACGGCGCGCTCTCCTGTTGGCGGCGGGCGACCAGTCCACTCATTAGGACAAGTGCTCTCCTTCCCCGCTTCTTTTGCGTGGAATAGACCATGCTGGAAATGAGGTCGGCGGCTTGCTTCATTTTTCCTGCATTGATCAACTTGTAGACATCCCGGGTTCCGTAAGCGCCAGCGTTATAGGTAAGGCTCACCAGCGCATCGAACTGCTGCTGGCTGAGCCTAACCTTGATATTGCGCTCGACAGCCCGCTCCGCTTCGAGCAAACGACTTTCGAACGATGCTTTCACCATATCGGTCGTTACTTCGGTCTTCAGTTCTTCAGGCGTGCACGGTCCCTGGTGCACCTTGGTGCCGAAACCAAAGCTGCAGTTCCCTACGCCTGGACGACCGCCATCGTCGTAGAACCTCATCATCAACTTTTCGCACCGTTGCAATGAGGCGCGGCCGTCAGTACTCATGCGCATGCTTGGTGTCCAGATTGAGGACAAGCTGGAAGTGTTGCGCTGGATTTCGAAGTTTAGGTTGGGAAAGATCAGGAGAGGTGATGTTGGAAGACGAAAAAAAGCCCCGAATAATGGGGCAGTTTTCGGCATTTTGGCGGAAGCGGTGAGATTCGAACTCACGAACGGGTTCCCCCGTCGGCAGTTTTCAAGACTGCTGCCTTCAACCACTCGGCCACGCTTCCTGGGGAACCACATTATACATAATTCGTTGCTCGACAGGCAGGCTTAGCGTCGTCGGCTGCGCGTACAAACCTGGATTCCCGCCTTCGCGGGAACGACGGCGCAAAGTGCGCAGGCTCACGCCACCAGCAACCAATTCTCCCGCAAGGCCTTCTCGAACTCATACTCCGGCAGCGGCTTCCCATACAAATACCCCTGCACCTCGTCGCAGCCCGCCTGGCGCAGGAACTCCATCTGCTCCAGGGTCTCGACGCCCTCGGCGATCACGCGGTGCCCCAGCTTGCGGCCCATGCTGATGATGGTGCTGGCGATCGCGCAGTCGCTCGTATCCGCGGGGATGCCGGTGGTGAAGGAACGGTCGATCTTCAGGGTATCGATCGGGAAGCGCTTCAGGTAACTGAGCGATGAATAGCCGGTGCCGAAGTCGTCCAGCGACAGCGCCACGCCCAGCGCGCTGATGCGGTCCATGATGCCGATCACGTAGTCGATGTCGTGCATCAGCGTGCTCTCGGTGATCTCCAGTTCCAGCCACGAGGCGTCGATGCGGTAGCGCTTCAGGGTGTCGGCCACCCGGCCCGGCAGCGAAGACGTGAACTCGCGCGCCGAGACGTTCACCGCCAGGCGGAACGGCGGCAAGCCGGCGCGCTGCCAGATCGCGGCCTGGGCGCAGGCCTGTTCCAGCACCCACTCCCCCACCTGCACGATCAGGCCCGTGGTCTCGGCCAGCGGAATGAAGTCGCTCGGCGGCACCATGCCGCGCTGCGGGTGCATCCAGCGCACCAGGGCTTCGGCGCCGACCAGGCGGCCGCTCCCGATCTCGAATTTCGGCTGGTAGTGCAGCAGCAGTTCGCCGTGGCCGAGCGCGTGGCGCAGGCCGGATTCGATCTGCATGCGCTGCTGCATGCCTTCGTTCATGTCGAGACGGTAGAAGGCCACGCCCTGGTCGGGGTTGTCGACGCGCTCCTTGGCGCGCTGCATCGCGATGTCGGCCATGCGCAGCAGGGTCTCGGCGTCCGCGCCGTCCTGCGGATACACGCTGATGCCGACGCTGGCGCCAACGCGCAGGTCGTGGCCGCCGATCAGGAACGGCGCTTCCAGCACCGCCTGCAGCTTCTGCGCCACCGTGGTCGCCTCGAAGTGCTGGCGCACGTCGAACAGGCCGATCGCGAATTCGTCGGCGGCCACGTGCGAGACCACGTCCTCGTCGCGCAGCGCGCCGCGGAAGCGCTGCGCGACCTGGCGCAGCAGTTCGTCGCCGACCGTGCGGCCGAGGGTGCCGTTGATCAGCTTGAAGCGGTTCAGGTCGATGTACAGCACGCAGGCCGTGCCTTCGTTGCGCTGGGCGGACATCAGCCCCTGGTCGACCAGGCGCGCGAACAGCGTGCGGTTCGGCAGGCCGGTCAGCTCCTGGTAATAGGCCAGGTGGTGCAGGCGCTCTTCGGCCAGCTTGCGCTCGGTGATGTCGGTCAGGTAGGCGATCAGGCCGATCGGGTGGTCGTCGAGGTCGCGCAGCGGCGACAGCGACAGGCTGGCCCAGAAGATCTCGCCCGACTTCTTGCGGCGCCGGACTTCCATCAAGCGCCCGCCCTGCTCGGCGAAGGCGTCCGGGAAATCCGCCTCTTCATCGACGTACAGGAAAAGGATGTGCCGGCCCACCGCTTCGATCGCGCTGTAGCCGAACAGCTGCTCGGCGCCGCGGTTCCAGCTGGTGATGTAGCCCATGCGGTCGGTGGTCAGCACCGATTCGTGGATCTGGTCCAGGATCTGCGACTGGTGCGCCAGCTGGGCCTCGACCTGGGCATAGGCGTGGGTGGTGCGCTGGGCCAGGCCGTGCATCTGCAGCAGGGTTGCGGTGAGCGTGGCCAGGGATTCGAGCTGGCGCCGGTCTTCGCTGGCGAAAGTCCGGCCGCGCAGTTCGTAGCGGCCCAGGCCGTCGCTGTCGGGTCCGACCTGCGCGCTCAGCACCTCACCTGGCACATCACCGAGCCCCGCGCCGGCCACGAAGACGGCCTCCGGGCAGCCCAGCAGGCCGCCGGCGATGCGTCCCAGTTCGGCATGCAGGGCCTCGCCGCGCAGCCTGAGCACGGCCTGGCACACGGCAGCGCTGCTGCCCGGGATATCGCCTGGCAAAGCGACGGTCGGCTCAGACATTGCGCGCCACCTGTATGGCCCAGTGATAGGCATGGAGCTGGCCCTGCCACCATGCCAGGCTGTCGATGCCGGCGCGGGCCAGGACCACGCTGTCCGGCCCCGGCATCTCGCACAGGCGCAGGCGCTGGCCCAGCTGGCCTTCGCGCGCCAGCAGGGCCGCTTCGACCTCGATCGGCAGGTTCAGGTCGCGCAGCAGGGTCGCCATCGGCATGCCGAACAGGCGGTCGAGCAGCGAGAACACGCCGGTCATGAAAGCGAGATCCTGCTGGTCGCGGTCGCCGCCGTCGCGCTTGCACAGCGCTTCCAGCAAGGCGCCGCGGCGCGCGGCGATCGGCAACAGCAGGTTCGGCGGGCCGTCCGGATGCTGGCGCGCGTACAGCAGCAATTGCAGCCAGCGCTGCAGCTGGCGCCGGCCGATGCGGCTGATGGCCTGGCCGAAGCTGGCGATATGGGTGCCGCTCGAGAACGCGGCGGAATTCACCAGCTTGAGCAGGTGGTAGGACAGGCCCGGGTCCTGTTTCAGCTGGGCTTCGAGTTCGCAGGAATCGGCGTCGCGGGCCAGCAGCGCCAGCATGGTCAGGAGCCGCCGGCGCCGGGTGCCGTCGTCCTGCCGGGACGGTTCCCTGGCTTCGGTCTCGGCCAGGTCGAGCGCATAGCTGCCCGAAAACCAGCCGAAACCGGCGTTCTCGCAGGCGCGCATGCAGGCGAGGCTGTCGACGCGGCGCGCCAGGTGCGGGCCGAACAGGGCCGGCAGCGAGCCCGGGGCCAGCCCGCCGGCGCCGCCTTCGCAATCTCCGCCGACATCGCGCGACACGCCGCGCAGCGCGGCCGGCTGCTTCATGCCCTCGGGCAGCGGACCGTCCAGCAGCACGCGGTAGCCCTCGATCTGCAGGTCGGCCAGGCGGCGCGGCGCGCCCTCTTCTTCAAGCGCTTGCGCACGCACCGCCAGCACCATGCGGTTCGGCGGCAGCAGTTTCAGTACGGGCGGGGTGAGCGCCGCCGGGGAATCCAGCAGCACGATGCAATCCAGCGGCGCCAGCGCCGCCAGCAAATCCGGCGCGCCGAACATGGCTTGCAGGGTGACGTCGTCGAGAACGCCTTCGGCCGCGCGCAGCAGCAGCGCAACCCACTCGTTCTGCGCGTTGGCGACGGAACGGATCTCAACCAACGGAAACGAGGCAGCGGCCATGTCTGGGTGGACGGGTTAGTGATTATGCATGATTGGTCAATTCGTTAATAGTAGTGCAGCCATTATCGGAAAGCAACTGAATTTGTTTCCGCGTGGATACACTTTTTCAGGACGCGTGCTGGACCGCGAATTTGATGAGCTCGGCCTGTCCTTCGATGCCGAGCTTGCGCTTGATGTTCAGGCGATGGGTTTCGACGGTACGCACCGACAGGTCGAGCGCCCGTGCGATCTGCTTGTTCGACTCACCCTTGGCGATATGGCGCAGCACTTCCTGCTCGCGCGAGGTCAGCTGGTTGTCCTGCGCGGCCGGCCTGACCAGCTGGCGCGCCACTGGCGCGCTGTAATAGATGCCGCCGGCCATCACGGTGTCGATCGCCAGCACGATGTCCTTGCCGGGCGCGTCCTTCAGCACATAGCCGCGCGCGCCGGCCTGCATGGCCTGGCTCACGTACTCGAGCTTGTCGTGCATGGACAGGATCAGCACGGCGATGTCCGGGTGGCTGCGCGTGAGCTGGGCGGTGGCGTCGATGCCGCTGCCGTCGCGCATCGTAATGTCCATCAGCACCAGGTCGATCGGGGCGCCGCCCGCCAGCTGCAGGGCCTCGAGGCCGGATCCGGCCTCGGCCACGACGCGGAAATGCGGCACCGCTTCCAGGCGCGCGCGCAGGCCGTCGCGCACCAGCGGGTGGTCGTCGACCAGCATAATGCGGATGGGTTCTTGCTTCGTTTCAGTCATGGTTCCAGTGGCTCAGGTCGACGATCGCGCGCACCGTGGTGCCCGCCGCCGAGGAATCGATCCGGAGCGTGCCGCCGATCGCGTCCAGGCGCTCCATCATATTGCGCAGGCCGATGCCGCGCTGCGGGTGCACGGCCACGTGATCAAGGTCGAAGCCGGCCCCGTCATCCAGAATGGCGAGCGTCAGCACGCCGCGGCGCCGCTCCAGCGACAGCGCGATGTTATTCGCGCCGGCATGGCGCTCGATATTCGTCAGCGCTTCCTGGGCGATGCGGAACAGCACCGTGCCCACCACCTGCGGCAGGCGCGCCACCTTGCCGGCCGAGGAAAACGCGACCGGCATGCCGCTGTGCTGGCTGAATTCCTGCGCCAGGTGCTCGAGCGCGGCGGCCAGGCCGAGGTCGTCCAGCAGGGTCGGGCGCAGGTCGTGCGAGATGCGCCGCACTTCGCCCAGCACCTTGTTGAGTTCCTCGGCGGTGCGTTCGAAGCTGGCGCGCGCCTGCGTCTGCTGTTCGGGGCTGCCGGCCAGGCGGATCACGCCGGCCTCGATCTGCAGCTTGATCGACACCAGCCACTGGCTGATGCCGTCGTGCAGGTCGCGCGACAGCCGTGCGCGCTCGGCCTCCTGCGAATCGACCACGCGCTGCGCCAGCACCTTCAGCTTGGCGTCGGCGACCCGCGATTCGCTGACGTTCAGCGCCAGCCCTGAGACGCCGATCACCAGCGCCGACAGGATCGCCAGGCCGGCGATCCACCACATCGTGGTCTGGATATTCCGCGACTGCTGGGCGTCGACCTTGGCGAGGGCGGCGTCGACATCGTCCAGGTAGAGGCCGCTGCCCATCATCCAGCCCCAGGCGGGGATCAGGACCACGTAGCCGAGCTTGGGTGCGGACACCCCGGTCGAGGGCTTGGCCCAGTTGTAGCGCACCATGCCGCCGCCCTGCTTCGCCACCGCGATCAGGTTCTGGATGGTCGGCGCGCCGAACTGATCGTGCAGGTTCCACAGATTGCGCCCGATCAGTTCAGGCTGACGTGGATGCATCAGGTTGCGGCCATTCAGGTCATACACGAAGAAGTAGCCGTCGTTGCCGAAGCTGAGCGAGGCCAGCACCTGCTTGGCTTCTTCCAGCGTGGCCGGGTCGGTGCGGCCGGATGCGGTCAGGTGGGCGATGGCATGCGAGGCCAGCTCCACATAATGCGCGAGCTCGGCCTGCTTGGTGGCCAGATACGCCTGCTGGATGGTGGCGCGCTGCTGCTGCGCAAGGGTGACGGCCTGCTGCCGGATGAATAAAGCAATCGCGCACAGGGCAAGGATCAGCGGGGCGATCGCGAGAAAAATAAACTTCTGCCGTAACTTCATTCCGTGCGCATGGATTTCGTCGTAACATGAAATTGTACGCTCGAATGCAGGGGTGGTCCTACGTATTACTACGCATACGACTCCGTAATCATGCGCTTGTTGATTGCGGAGCGGTGCAAGATACTGATTGGTAGCTTGCCAGTAATGTAAGCAAGATTAGCTTTCAGAATAAGTAATTACTGCTTGGAGGAGTCACCATGAATCGTCTTACGAGCCGGCTCGGTTGGGCCGCGCTTTCGCTGGCGGGCGCCATCTCGCTCGCCTATGTCGCCCTGAACCGGGGCGAATCCATCAATGCCGTGTGGATCGTGGTCGCCGCCGTGTGCGTCTACCTCATCGCCTACCGCTTCTACAGCCTGTACATCTCCGACAAGGTGATGGGCCTGGACGCCCGCCGCCAGACCCCGGCCTACAAGTTCAACGACGGCCTCGACTTCGTGCCGACCAACCGCTACGTGCTGTTCGGCCACCACTTCGCCGCGATCGCCGGCGCCGGCCCGCTGGTCGGTCCGGTCCTGGCGGCGCAGATGGGCTACCTGCCGGGCATGCTGTGGATCCTGGCCGGCGTCGTGTTCGCCGGCGCCGTGCAGGACTTCATGGTGCTGTTCCTGTCGATGCGCCGCGACGGCCGCTCGCTGGGCGACCTGATCAAGTCCGAAATGGGCGAGATCCCGGGCGTCATCGCCCTGTTCGGCACCTTCATGATCATGGTGATCATCCTGGCCGTGCTGGCGCTGATCGTCGTGAAGGCGCTCACCAACTCGCCGTGGGGCTCCTTCACCGTGATGGCGACCATCCCGATCGCCCTGTTCATGGGCATCTACTCGCGCTACATCCGCGTCGGCCGCATCGGCGAAGTCTCGCTGATCGGTTTCGTGCTGCTGATGCTGGCGATTATCGGCGGCCAGGCAGTGCACGATTCGCCGACCTGGGGCCCGATGTTCACCTTCACCGGCGTGCAGCTGACCTGGATGCTGATCGGCTACGGCTTCATCGCCTCGGTGATCCCGGTGTGGCTGCTGCTGGCCCCGCGCGACTACCTGTCGACCTTCCTGAAGATCGGCACCATCGCCGCGCTGGCGCTGGGCATCGTGTTCGTCGCTCCGCACATGCAGATGCCGTCGGTCACCCGCTTCATCGACGGCACCGGCCCGGCCTGGTCGGGCAGCCTGTTCCCCTTCCTGTTCATCACCATCGCCTGCGGCGCCGTGTCCGGCTTCCACGCGCTGATCTCCTCCGGCACCACGCCGAAGATGATCGAGAACGAGACCCACGCCCGCTTCATCGGCTACGGCGGCATGCTGATGGAATCCTTCGTCGCCATCATGGCCCTGGTGGCCGCCTCGACCATCGAGCCGGGCGTCTACTTCGCGATGAACAGCCCGGCCGCCCTGCTCGGCACCACCGCGCAGAGCGCCGCCGCCGCGGTGTCGAATCTCGGCTTCGTGATCACCCCCGACCAGCTGACCCAGCTCGCCAAGGACGTCGGCGAGAACACCATCATCTCGCGCGCCGGCGGCGCCCCGACCCTGGCGGTCGGCATGGCCCACATCCTGTCGAACGTGATCGGCGGCAAGGCGATGATGGCCTTCTGGTACCACTTCGCGATCCTGTTCGAAGCCCTGTTCATCCTGACCGCGGTGGACGCGGGCACCCGCGCCGGCCGCTTCATGCTGCAGGACCTGCTGGGCGCCTTCGCCCCGGCCTTCAAGCGCACCGACTCCCTGCCGGCCAACCTGATCGCCACCGGCCTGTGCGTGGCGGCCTGGGGTTACTTCCTGTACCAGGGCGTGGTCGATCCGCTGGGCGGCATCAACACCCTGTGGCCGCTGTTCGGCATCGCCAACCAGATGCTGGCCGGTATCGCGCTGTCCCTGGGCACCGCCGTGCTGTTCAAGATGAAGCGCGGCCAGTACGCCTGGGTCACCATCGTGCCGACCGTCTGGCTGCTGATCTGCACCCTGACCGCCGGCTGGCAGAAGATCTTCCATGAGAACGTCAAGATCGGCTTCCTGTCGCACGCCCATAAATTCCAGGCCGCCCTCGACCAGGGCCAGGTGCTGGCCCCGGCCAAGAGCCTGGACCAGATGAGCCGCGTGATCTTCAACGACTATGTCGACGCCACCCTGTGCGGCTTCTTCATGTTCGTGGTCGTCGCCGTGCTGTTCTACGGTATCCGTACCGCCATGCAGGCGAACAGGGAAACCCGTCCGAGCGCCAAGGAAACCCCATACGTGCCGGTCGAGCCAGCAGTCGAGGCCTGATCATGTTCAGCACGCTGGCACAGGCGGGCCGCTACCTCGGGCAAAGCATGCGCCTGATGGTCGGCCTGCCGGAATACGACACCTATGTGGCGCACATGGAAAAGACCCACCCGGATCAGCCTGTGATGAGCTACGAGGAGTTCTTCCGCGAGCGCCAGCAGGCGCGCTACGGCAACGGCAAGCGCGGCGGCTGCTGCTGACGCTGCCGGCCGGAGGCCGTATCGCTACCCAAGGGACGCCATTGCGCGTCCCTTTTTCGTTGTCCTTCCCTCCTCTTGCCCCACGACCTTGATCCACGACAAATAGGGCGCACATCCGCTCCCCTATAGTCCCTTCTTGCAGGAAAGTTATTTCCTGCAAGGTGGGCCATGCCTGACGGCCTGATCGCAGCCGGATTTGTCCCGACTATGCCGACATTCGAGCGTTCCAGCCTGAGCCAGAAACTGACGATCATGTGCCTGCTGTCGGCGGCCAGCGCACTGCTGGTCGCCTATGCCGCCTTCGTGCTGTCATCGGTGGTCGAGCACCGGCGCAACGAGAGCGCCGAACTGAGCGCGCTGGCCCAGGTGCTGGCGCGCAGCAGCCAGGATGCCCTGCAGTTCAACGACCGCAAGCTGGCGGCCCAGATCCTGTCGGCGGCCCAGGAAAGGCCGGCGCTGCTTGCGGCCGTCCTGTACGACCGCAAGGGCCGTCCTTTCGCCGCCTGGCGCGCCGAAGGCAAGGAAGGAAATCAACTGGCCGCCCTGCCCGACCCGGGCCGGCAGGCGCTGGAAGACGCCACGCTGGCCGCCAGCCGCCCCTGGCTGCCGAGCATGCGCATCTACCGCCAGGTCGCGCCCGAGGCCGGCGACCATCCGGCCGGCGTGGTCATGGTCGAGGCCGACCAGCGCCCGGTCTGGCTGCGCCTGGGCCGCGGGATGGGCGTGATGGCGGCGGCGCTGGCCAGCGCGATGCTGGTGGCCTGGCTGCTGGCGCGCCGGGTCAGGCGCAACATCGCCGACCCGATCGCCAAGCTGATCAACACGGCGCAGAAGGTCGCGGCCAGCCAGAACTACACGCTGCGCATCGCCCACCAGCGCAACGACGAGCTGGGCACGCTGATCGACAGCTTCAACAATATGCTGGCCCAGGTCGAGGGCCGCGGCCAGGCCCTGACCCACCACCGCGACGAGCTGGAACGCCAGGTCAGCGTGCGCACCGAGCAGCTGGAAAAGGCCAAGAACGCGGCCGAAGCGGCCAGCCGTGCGAAGAGCGCCTTCCTGGCCACCATGAGCCACGAGATCCGCACCCCGATGAACGGCGTGCTGGGCATGGCCGAGATGCTGCTCGGGACCGAGCTCACCGAGACCCAGCGCAACTACACCCAGCTGGTCAAGCAGTCGGGCGAGCACCTGCTGGTGATCATCAACGACATCCTGGATTTTTCGAAGATCGAGGCCGGCAAGCTCACCGTCGAGTACATCAATTTCAACCTGTGGGACCTGCTGGACGACATCCACACCGTCTACACACCCCAGGCCGAGGCCAAGGGCATCGAGATGCACTTCGACATCGCCAACGACATCCCGGTGGCGATCTGCGGCGACCCGAACCGCCTGCGCCAGATCATGGCCAACCTGCTGGGCAATGCGATCAAGTTCACCAACGAGGGCCGGATCCTGGCCCGGGTGCGCATCGCCAGCGAGGACAACCAGGCCGTGATGCTGCGCTTCGAGGTGCACGACACCGGCATCGGCATCTCGCGCGAAGCGCGCGGGCGCATCTTCGAAGCCTTCTCGCAGGCCGACGACTCGACCACCCGCAAGTTCGGCGGCACCGGCCTCGGACTGGCGATCTCGAAGCAGCTGGTCGAGCTGATGGGCGGCTCGATCGGGGTCGACAACGCCCGCACGCAAGGCTCGGTGTTCTGGTTCACGGTGGCCTTCGACAAGCGCCGCGTCGATCCGGACGCGCCCGGCGACCACCAACACACCATCGACGGCCTGCGCGTGCTGGTGGTCGACGAGAACGGCAGCAGCCGCGTGGGCCTGGAGCGCCACCTGGGCGCCTGGCGCGTCGAGTGCGATGGCGCCGACAGCGCCGACGAAGCCCTGGAACGCCTGCACGAGGCCGCGCGCACGGGCCAAGCCTACGATGCCGCCGTCCTCGACATGGAGCTGGAACAGGGCAGCGGCCTGCTGCTGGCGGCCAGCATCAAGCTTGACGCCGCCACGCGCGCCACCCGCGTGATCCTGCTGTCGCCCGAGAAGCTGGCGGCAGATCCGGTGCAGCGCCGCGAAGCCGGGGTGGCCTACCAACTGATCAAGCCGGCGCGCGCCGCCGACCTGTTCGCCTGCCTGGCGACGCGCCCGCGCGGCCAGGTGGCGCCGGCGGCGCGCTTCGTACCGCTCCAGCCGCTGCGCCACGAAGCCGGCAAGGTGCGCTGCCGCCGCGTGCTGCTGGCCGAGGACAATCCGGTCAACGTCGAAGTCGCGCGGGCCATGCTGGAAAGCCTGGACCTGAAGGTTGACTGCGCCCGCAACGGCCTGGAGGCCCTGCATGCCGTACAAGCAGGAGGAAATGCGGGCGGCTACGACTGCGTGCTGATGGATTGCCAGATGCCGGTGATGGACGGCTTCGCCGCCACCGCCGCGATCCGCCGCGATGAGCGCGAGGCCGGACACGGACGGGTGCTGCCGATCATTGCGATCACCGCCAACGCGCTGCAGGGCGACCGCGAAGCCTGTCTCGCCGCCGGCATGGACGACTACCTGTCGAAGCCCTTCGCCCAGCAGGAACTGGCGGCCGTGATCGGGCGCTGGATGGCGCTGCCTCTGGCGGCCACCGTGCACCACGAGGACGAGCCGCCGCGCCTGCCGCCCGAATCCGTCGAGGTGATCCAGCGCGACGTCATCAACCGCACGGCGCTGGAAAAGATCCGCATGCTGTCGCGCGAGCGCGGCGACGCCCTGGTGCAGAAGGTGATCAATGCCTATGTCGATGACACCCCGCAGCAGCTCAGCATCCTGCGCCGCGCGATCGACGGCATGGACACCGGCAACGTGCGCCGCATCGCCCATACCCTGAAATCCGCCAGCGCCAACGTCGGCGCCGAGGCCCTCGCCGCCCTGTGCAAGGAAATGGAGCACCTCGGCCGCGCCGATACCACCGAAGGGGCCGATTCGCTCCTGAACAACATGGAACAAGAGTTCGAGGCCGTCCGCCACTCGCTCGCCGCCATCCTTGAGAAGGAAACCTGACATGCCAGCCCCCAGCTCGAACAAACGCGCGAATTCCCGTGGCGTGGTTCTGGTCGCCGACGACGATCCGGTGATGCGCCTCCTGATGCTCGAGATGCTCGAAGGCGTGAACCTCGACGCCATCGAAGCCGAGGACGGCGTCCAGGCCGTCAAGTTCGCGCGCGAGTGTTCGCCCGACCTGATCCTGATGGACGTCGAGATGCCGCGCATGGACGGCTTCAGCGCCTGCCGCGCGATCCGCGATTCGGAAAACGGCGCCAGCGTGCCGATCGTGATGGTCACCGGCGGCGACGACCTGGAAGCGGTCACCAATGCCTACGAGGCCGGCGCCACCGACTTCGTGTCGAAGCCGATCAACTGGCCGATCCTCGGGCATCGGGTGCTGTACGTGCTGCGCGCCAGCGACGCCATCGTGCGCCTGCGCATTGCCGACGCCCAGAACCGCGCGGTGCTGGCGGCGATCCCGGACACCTTCTTCCGCATGAACGGCGGCGGCGTCTACCTCGACTACGAGCCCGGGCGCACGGGCAACCGGCGCGAACCTGCCGGCCGCGAAGGCCACGGCGCGCGCGACGCCTTCCCGGCCGACGAATGCGTGGGCAAGCACGTCAGCGAAGTGCTGCCGCGCGATATCGCGGAGCGCATGCTGGAGCAGGTCGAGGTGGCCCTGCGCATCCAGCAGGTGCGCTCGGTCGAGTACGAACTGATCCGCTTCGGCCAGGCCCAGCACTTCGAGGCGCGCCTGGTCGCCACCGGTCCCTCGGAGGTGCTGGGCCTGGTTCGCGACATCAGCGAGCGCAAGCGCGCCGAGGACCAGATCCGGCGCCTGGCCTACTGCGACAGCCTGACCGGCATCCCGAACCGCCAGGCCTTCCTGGAGACGCTGGAGCGCGAACTGCAGCGCTCGAAGATCGGCAACAAGAAGTTCGCCGTGCTGTTCATGGACCTGGACGCCTTCAAGCGCATCAACGACACGCTCGGCCACAACGTCGGCGACCAGCTGCTGCAGCAGGTCTCGGACCGCCTGCGCGAGACCATCCGGCCGAGCGACCTGCTGTCGCGCGGCGACTCGCTCACGCGCGACGGCGAGCCGCACGAGGGCACCAACCTGGCGCGCCTGGGCGGCGATGAATTCACGATCCTGATCCCGGACCTGGAACGCGTCGAACACGCGCTGGCCGTGGCGCACCGCGTGAAGGATGCGATGCGCCGCCCCTTCCTCATCGAGGGCAACGAGATCTTCGTCACCGCCAGCATCGGCATCTCGCTGTTTCCGGAGGACGGCGACGACTGCACCTCGCTCCTGAAGTACGCCGACACCGCGATGTACCACGCGAAGAACTGCGGCAAGAACAACGCCAAGCTGTACTCGTCCTCGCTGACCATGCAGATCATGAGCCATGTGAAGCTCGAGGTCGGCCTGCGCAAGGCGCTGCAGAACGACGAGCTGTACCTGCTGTACCAGCCGCAGCTCGACGTGCGCTCGTCCGAGATCGTCGGGGTCGAGGCGCTGGTGCGCTGGCGCCATGCCGAGCGCGGTGTGGTCTCGCCCACCGAGTTCATCCCGCTGGCCGAGGAGACCGGCCTGATCGTGCCGATCGGCGAATGGGTCCTGCGCACCGCCTGCAGCCAGGCGCGCGCCTGGCAGAAGCTGACCCGCCGTCCGGTGCGCATGGCGGTGAACCTGTCGGCCAAGCAGTTCAAGGACGAGAACCTGAGCCAGATCGTGCTGTCGGCCCTGCACGACACCGGGCTCGATCCGCGCCTGCTGGAGCTCGAACTGACCGAAGGCACGCTGATGGACGACGCCAAGGCGACCATGGCCACCCTGGAGCAGTTGCGCGCGATCGGCGTCTACCTGTCGATCGACGATTTCGGCACCGGCTACTCGTCGATGAACTACCTGAAGCGCTTCGACGTGCGCGCCCTGAAGATCGACCGCAGCTTCATCAGCGGCCTGCCGCAGGATTCCGAGAACGCGGCCATCACCCGCGCCATCATCGCGATGGCGCACGGCCTGAAAATGATGGTGGTGGCCGAGGGCGTCGAGACCGGCGAGCAGCTGGTGCTGCTGGAGGAATACGGCTGCGACCTGGTGCAGGGCTTCTACCTGGGCCGTCCGGCCCCGGCCGACACCGTCACCGGAATGCTGCAGACGCTCTGGGTGCCGACCTAGGCGCGAAGATCAGCGTATGCTCCACCGGCCCCGGCAGCAACGGGGTCGGCTTGCCGTGTACCCAGTCCTCGTGTCCGCCCAGGAACCAGGGCGACAGCGGATGCCCGCTCTGCCCGCCCGGCATGTCGTACAAGCCCTCCTCTTCCCTTCCCGGCGACACCGTCAGCCGCTCCGACTGCCCGAACTTCGGCCCCGCCACGCGCGGCATGTTGGCGTCGCCCGGCAGCTGGTCGGGCGGCGCGCCCAGCCAGCGCTTCAGGAACGGCAGGGCCATGCTGATCGGATGCGCGATCTCGGCGGTATTGCGCACGCCCCAGGTGGCCTGCGCCAGCGTCTTGCCGTCCTTGGTGACGTCGGCGATCGTGCGGTCCACCGCGGCCAGCTGCAGGTCCTGCCAGCTGGCATAGGCCGGCGGCAGCCAGGCCGCGGGACGCTCGTCCAGCAGGCGCACCAGCACGACCGGCCAACGCGAGGTGGCGACCGCCATGTTCGCCTTCGGGTCGAGCTTTTCCATCTCGGCGTTGGCGCCGGCGAACACCAGCTCGTACAGCGACCAGCGGAACTGCTGCGCCAGGCGGTAGCCGCTCGAGCCCGTGCTGGCATGGCCGTCCCAGCTGTCCTTCAGCAAGCGGCGGACTTCGGCGCGCTCGGGATGGCCGGCCACGGCATGCTCGTCGAGCAGCGCCAGCAGGCGGTCGCGCCAGCCCTGCACGTACAGGGCGCGGTCGTCGAGGGCGACGCGGAACACCGCCGGCACGTCGGCCTTGTCGCCGAGCTGGCGCACGCCGTCGCTCAGCTGGTGCGCGCGCGCGCCGAGGTCGAAGCCGCCGTCGCCGATCAGCTGGGCGTCGGGACCCGCGAGCTGGCGGTTGTTGGCGGTGACCAGCTGGCCGCCCGCCGGATTCACCACGCGCGGATACTCGTCGGGCGCCAGCAGGCCGTTCCAGGTCGGGGCGTCGCCCTCCGCGCCCAGCGGGAAGGTCACGGCCAGGCCGCGGCCGGCGGCGTCGCGGCGCGGCAGCACGCCGGCCACGGTCCAGCCGATATTGCCGCGGTCGTCGCCGGCCACGATGTTCTGCGCCGGGATGCCGTCGACCGCAGCCGCGGCCAGCGCTTCGTCCAGCGTGCCGGCGGTTTCCAGCTTCAGGTGCTCCAGGCCGACCGCCTGCGGCGAATGCGCGACCCAGTGCACCGCATACAGCTCGCCGCCGGCCTCGCGGATCGGACCGAGGCTGGTCTCGCGCACGCGCAGGCGCGCCGGCGCCTGGCCCTTGACCAGGATGGTCTCGACGACCTCGCGCGGCGTCTCCCAGCCGGACGGCAGCTTCACCTGGCCGGCGCGCGCCGGGTCGGTTCCCAGGCGCACCAGGTCGAGCGTATCGGCATAGCTGTTGGTGAAGGCCCAGGCCACGTGGCCGTTGCTGCCGACGATGACCAGCGGCGGCGCGCCCGGCAGGCTGACGCCGACCACGCGCCGCTGCGCGCCTTTCGCGTCCGGGAAGCGCAGCGCCATCCGGTACCAGGTGTTCGGCAGCTGCAGGCCGAGGTGCATGTCGTCCGAGACGATCGCCGCCCCGCTGCTGCTGCGCGTGCCGGCCACCGCGTAGTTGTTGCTGCCGACCGAATCGGCGAAGTGGAGGCCCGCCACCTGGCGCGGCGGCACCGCCTCCTTGCGGCCCCACCAGGCGGGGGCGCTGGCCGGGATCGGCGCGGCGGCAGCCAGCGCGGGCGCATTCAGTGGCACATCCAGCGGCGCATCCCAGCGGCTCGCTTCCGGCAGCAGGAAGGCGCGCTGGGCCGGGTCGAGGTGACGCGCCAGCCAGCCGCGCGCCAGCTCGCGCGGTTCCTGGTTGCCCTGCAGGTCGAGGTACATCGCCCACACGGCCAGCAGCGAGTCGGCCGGCGTCCAGGGCCGCGGCGCGGCGCCGGTCAGCGCGTATTCGAAGGGTCGCGCGCCCAGCGCGTTCAGGCCGTCGTTGACGCCGGCCGCGTAGCGTTCGACGAACAGGCGCTGCTCAGGGCTCAGGCGCGCCAGGGCCTCGCCGGCGTAGGCGCGGAAGCGGTGCATGCGATGCGCGCGGTCGAGCGGCAGGGCTTTCGGTCCGAACAGCTCGGCGAGTTCGCCGGCGGCGCTGCGGCGCAGCAGGTCCATCTGGAAGAAGCGCTCCTGCGCATGCACGAAACCGGTCGCATACGCCAGGTCGATCCGGCTCGCACCGCTGATGGTGGGCACGCCAATCGCGTCGCGCGTTACCGTCACCGAGCTGCCGAGCAGCGGCGAGCTGCGCTTGCCGTCGAGCTGCGCCAGGCTGGCGCGCAGGAACAGCCAGGCGCCCAGCACGGCCAGCGCCAGCAGCGCCGCCAGCAACAGCAGAATGCGCCGGCCCCATACCAGCCATGCCCGTCGTGCCATCCTCGTCTCCGATCTTGAAAAACGGGCATCTTGCCAGAAAACCCACTCGTCAGCGAGCCTTGACGCCGTCCGGCGCATCCACCCTCGTGCCCGATTGGGCGATGCTGGACGCCCGCCGCCAGCCTGCGCTATGCTGAATCCAGGCGCACGGCGCCGTTGCACATGGAGGCTTTATGTCCTTCCTTTCACTTCGATTGCCATCCCCTGCCGCTACCGGCGCCCTGCTGTTGCTGTCGCTGGCGGCTTCCGCCTGCAGCACGCCGCAGGAGCGCGCCGCGCAAAAGCAGGCCGAGATGGCCAACATGATGACCATCTACGGTCCCGCCTGCTCACGGCTGGGCTATGCCGTCGATTCGGACCAGTGGCGCAACTGTATCCTGAGCCTCAGCGCAAAGGACGAGCTGGTGCGCTATGGCTCGTCTCCTGGCTACTATCCGGGCTACTGGCGCGGCGGCTACTGGGGCCATTACTGGTGAGCGCGGCCTCGCCGGCCAGCCTGCGCGCGCACTCGGCCTTGGTGACGGCGGTGCGACGCGCCAGCAGGCGCTCCAGCGCGCGCTGGGTATGCCGTACCAGCTCGGGATAGCGCGCGTCCGGCGGATGCAGGCTGAAACGCACCAGCGGCGCGTCCGCCAGCAACGCGGCGGTGGCGTCCGCCACCCGCGGCGACAGCCAGCGGCCGCCGCGGTTGCGCGCCGCGTAGACCATCGACGGCGATTTGACGGGCTCGACAGGTCCCCGGCCGCCGCGCAGGACGTGGAAATGGCTGAAGGTGGTCGTGTAGGCGAAGGACGATTCGCGCAGCGCCTGCCAGGCACCCTCGCCCAGCAGCCAGGCCGGCGGCACGAAGCCGCTCGGGGTCCAGCCGCGCTCGGCGAACCAGGCCAGGCCCAGGTCGAGCCGGCGCCGCGCTTCGTCATGGTCGAGCGCGGCGAACTCGCCTTCGCGCCGGGTGTACACATTGCGCAGGAAGCGCGCGCGCAAACCGCCGCGGTTCGCTTCCGTGTCGAGGTGGCTGTAGCCGTGCAGCGCCAGCTCGTCGCCGCGCGCCAGCGCCGCGTCCAGGCCCGCCTCCATCGCCGGCGAGCGCTCGGGCCGGAAGTGATAATGCGGCACCACCAGCCAGGTCAGCGGGATGTCGGCCACCGCGCGGATCGCCTCCACCAGGCGCAGGCAGTCGGGCCAGGTAGCCGGCGCGACGTCGTGGATCGACACGCACAGCATGCCGGACGCGGCGTCATGGGAAGGCTCAGTCGGTAACACAGATACGCTCCGGTTCGCGGCGGATGGGCTGGTAGGCGGCGCCCAGCAGGACGCCGTAGCGGCCCAGCACCTGGGGCAGGATCTCGTCCCAGTCGTAGCGCTCGGCCGCCTTGCGGCGCGCGGCCTGGCCCATGCGCGCCATGTCGCGGAAGTAGATCGCCTCGATCGCCCCGGCCAGGCTGTCGACGCTGTCCGGCTTGGCCAGGATGCCGGTCTCGCGGTCGACCAGCTCGGCCACGCCGCCACGGTCGGTGCCGACGATGGGCAGGCCACAGGCCATGGCTTCGAGCACGATCAGGCCGAAGGTCTCGCAATCGCCCGGATGGACCAGCACGTCGCAACTGGCCAGCAGGCGCGCGAGCTGGCGCTGGTCGCGCTCGAAGGGCACGATGGTGAGGTTGGCCGCGCGCGGCAGGGCATCGCCGCCGCCGACCAGGATCAGGTGGTAGCGCTCGCCAAGCTTCTGCACCGCCTCGATCAGCACGTGCAGCTTCTTTTCCGGCGTGAAGCGGCCGGCGTAGACCAGCAGGCGGGTATCGGGATCGAGCCCGAGGTGTTCACGCAGGGTTTCGCCGAGGCGCTCGCCGTCGCGCTCCGGCCGGAACACGCGCGAGTCGATGCCCAGCGGTTGGTGCACGGCGCCGTGCACGCCGATCTCTTCCAGGTGCTCGACCATCACGCGGCTGGGCGCCAGCACCAGGTCGAACTGGCGGTACAGGTTGGCGAGGTAGCGGCAGGTGCCGTGCGCGATCCAGCTGCCCAGGCGCGGGCGCACCAGGCGCGGCAGGTCGGAATGGTAGAAAGCGACCACGGGAACGTCGTAGCGCTTGCGCATGTGCAGCGCGGCCCAGGCGCAGTGGCCGGCGTCGCCCGCCTCGACCAGGTCGGGGCCGACCGACTCCAGCAGGCGCGCCGGGGCCGACACCGAGAGCGGCATGCGGAAACCGTGGAAGCCCGGCAGGTTGGCGGCGGGAATGCGCACCAGCGCCGGCACGGCATCGTCGCAGGTCTCGACGTTGGAACTCAGGATGGTGTGGCGAAAGCTGGTGCTCGAGAAATGGCTGCGATGCGCCAGCCACTGCGCCTTGGCGTTCAGGTAGGTGCTGACGCCGCCGCCTTCGGCCGCGTAAAACATCGTGATGTCGACAAGGTGCATGCTCGGATCCGGTCAAAGTGTGGCCCACGATAGCAGCGGACCCGGTACGCTGTTTGCGTACCGTCAACCAGAACCCGCTGCCTCAAGGCTCGTGCGGCCTCATGCTCAGCATTGGCCAGCGAACCCTTGTGGGGAGGTCCATTATGCACTTCGCCTGTCGAGCATGGCGCGCGCAATCGTGCCCGCGTCCACATACTCGAGCTCGCCCCCGACGGGAACACCGCGCGCCAGGCGGCTCACCTTCAGCCCGCGCGCCTTCAACATTTCGCTGATGTAATGGGCGGTCGCTTCGCCCTCGTTGGTGAAATTGGTGGCCAGCACGACTTCATTGACGAGGCCGTCCGCGGCGCGGTTGACCAGCTTCTCGAGGTGCAAATCGCGCGGGCCGATGCCGTCCAGCGGCGACAGCCTGCCCATCAGCACGAAGTACAGGCCCTTGTAGGTCAGGGTCTGCTCGATCATCAGCTGGTCGGCCGGGGTCTCGACCACGCACAGCAGCGCATGGTCGCGCTCGGGGTCCGCGCACAGTTCGCAGACGTCGAGCTCCGAGAAGGTATTGCACATGGCACAGTGGTGCACCGCCTCGACCGCCTGGTAGAGCGCGCGCGACAGCATCGCGGCGCCCTCGCGGTCATGCTGCAGCAGGTGGAAGGCCATGCGCTGCGCCGACTTCGGTCCGACGCCCGGCAGGCGGCGCAGGGCCTCGGTCAGGAAGTCGAGCGATTTGGACATGATGGTGTGGACTTATTCGGCACGAAAGGCGGCCAGCGCCTCGGCCGTCATGGTGGGAACGAATTCGGTGATCTCGTAGCGCGCCACGCCGGCCTGGTGGAAGGGATCGTCGCGCAGCACGGCTTCGAGCTCCGCGCGGCTGGCCGCATGGGCGATGATTATGCCGCCGTCGCGCGGCTCCTTGCGCCCCGACATCAGGAACAGCCCGCGCGCATACTGCTCGGCGAGGAAGGCGCGGTGCGCTTCCAGGAAAGCGTCGATGCGCGCCAGCGGCGCCGTGTAGGTCAGGGAGACGATGAACATCAGAACGGCATCTTGAAGCCCGGCGGGATCGGCAGGCCGGCGGTCAGGCCGCTCATCTTTTCCTGGCTGGTGGCTTCGGCCTTGCGGATCGCGTCGTTGAAGGCGGCCGCGACCAGGTCTTCCAGCATGTCGCGGTCGTCGCCCAGCAGCGAGGGGTCGATCGAGACGCGCTTGACGTCGTTCTTGCAGGTCATGACGACCTTGACCAGGCCGGCGCCCGACTGGCCTTCGACCTCGATCAGAGCCAGCTGATCCTGCGCCTTCTTCATGTTGTCCTGCATGGCCTGGACCTGCTTCATCATGCCTGCGAGCTGGTTTTTCATCATGGTGCTGTTCTCCAATAAAGTCGGGTGAAACGAAAAGATATCAGGTGCCGATCGGGCGCACCGAACCGGGCACCACGAAGGCGTCGAAGGTCTGCTCCAGCGCCTGGATGAAGGGATCGGCGGCGACCGTTTCCTCGGCTTCGCGCTGCAGCTGCTCTCGGCGCGCCCGGGCTTCGGCGCTGGCGGTGTACCAGACCGGTCCGATCTCGGTATCGACATTGATGCGTACCGCCGGAAACCGTTCCTGCAGGGCGGCGCACAGCTTTTCGCTGTTGCCGCTGGCGCGCAGGGTATCGACCGGCACGCGCAGGCGGAAGGTGGCGGAGGCGCCGTCCGAGCTGCAGTCGACCAGCTCGGTCTGGAAGGCGAGCTGCTGGGCCACGCCGCGCAGCGGCAGCGAGGCGGCCAGCGCCGGCCAGTTGCCGTCCCAGCCGATCGCCGGCACCGGCGTGATCGTGTAGGCATGCGGCGCCGCGCTCGGCGCCTGCACGCGCGCGGTCGGCGGCGGGCTCACCGCGGCCGGAGCCTCGGCGGCGACCGCGGTGTCGTCGGAAAATTCGGTCACCCAGGAGGGCGGCTCGTCATCGGCCACCGCCTGGTCATGGGCCTGGCCCTGTGCCTGCGCCTGCTGGGCGGCGCGGGCCATCGCCGGCGGCTGCTGGACGGCTGCCTGCGGCTGCGGACGCGCGGCCGGCTGGTCCCAGGGGGCCGGCGCGGACGGGCGCGCGGACGGCGCGGGCGCCGGTGCGGCGCTGGCAGCCGGCGCCGGGCCGGGCGCGGGCGGTGGCGCCGCCGGAGCAGGCGCCACCGCGGCCGGCTGCGGTGCGGCGGCAGCCGGCGCTTCGGACGGTCCAGGCGGACGGCGGCCGCCACCGCCGGTCGTCATGCGCGCCGCGGCGCGCGCCGCTTCCAGCGCCGCATTGATGGCGGCGCGGGCCGGGCTCAGCGCGGCTGCAGCGCCGGAAGCCTGGGGCGCGGCCGCCTGTACGGCTTGCTGTGCGGCAGGCGCGGCAGGGGCGCTGGCGGCAGGCGGCGGCGCCATCGGACGTGCGGGGGCAGCAGCGGGGGCAGCAGCGGCGGCGGCAGCGGCCGGACGCGCGGGCTGGGCCTGCGGCAGCGGACGCGCCAGCGCGGCCGGCGCCGGGCCGGCGGCCTGCTCGGCCCCGCCCTGTCCCGGGCGGAAGGCCAGCATGCGAAGCAGGGTCATCGTGAAGCCGGCGTACTCGTCCGGCGCCAGGCCGATCTCGTTACGGCCGTGCACGGCGATCTGGTAATACAACTGCACTTCCTGCGGATCGAATACGCTTGCCAGGCGCTGGATATCGGCCAGTTCCGGCAGGTCTTCCGGCACCGCGGTCGGCACGGTCTGGGCCAGGGCGATGCGGTGCAGCAGCGTGCCGAGGTCCTGCAGCGCGCCGTTGTAGGACAGGCTGCGGCTGGCCATCTCGTCGGCCACCGCCATCAGGTCGGCGCCGTCCTGGCGCGCCAGTGCATCCAGCAGGCGCACCAGGTAGGACTGGTCGAGCGCACCCAGCATGCCCTGCACCGCGTCGAGCGTGACGGCGCCGGCGGCGTAGGCGATCGCCTGGTCGGTCAGCGACAGCGCGTCGCGCATCGAGCCGTGGGCGCCTTGCGCCAGCAGGCGCAGGGCCGGCTGTTCGAAACTCACGCCTTCCTGGCCCAGGATGTTTTCCAGGTGGCCGACGATGTGGCCGGGCGGCATCTGCTTCAGGTTGAACTGCAGGCAGCGCGACAGCACGGTCACCGGGATCTTCTGCGGGTCGGTGGTCGCGAGGATGAATTTCACGTGCTCGGGCGGTTCCTCGAGCGTCTTCAGCATCGCGTTGAAGGCGTGGTTGGTGAGCATGTGCACCTCGTCGATCATGTAGACCTTGAAGCGTGCATTGCTCGGCGCGTACACCGCCTGTTCCAGCAGCTGCGCCATCTCGTCGACGCCGCGGTTCGAGGCCGCGTCCATCTCGACGTAGTCGACGAAGCGGCCGGCGTCGATCGCGCGGCAGGGTTCGCAGACCCCGCACGGCTCGGCCGTGATGCCGCCCTGCCCGTCCGGGCCGATGCAGTTGAGCGACTTGGCCAGGATGCGCGACAGTGTCGTCTTGCCCACCCCGCGGGTGCCGGTGAACAGGTAAGCATGGTGCAGGCGTCCGGTACGCAACGCATGGGTCAGGGCACGGACCACGTGCTCCTGGCCAACCAGCGTTTCGAAGTTCCTGGGACGGTATTTGCGGGCGAGGACTTGATAGGACATACCGCGATTTTACCGTAGACCGGGCCTGGAGCGGCAACTTTGGACGCTCGCCGGGGATTTGGTATGCAGAAACAAAAACAGCTGCACGCGGCAGCTGTTTTTAATGAATTCAAGAGGCGAGCCTGATCTGCGGCACTTGCGGTGAACGGCTTTGGCTGCTTCGTTCCCGACCTGACCAGGTAAACCATGCCGCAATGCGCAGGGGCCCGCCAGCGCTCATTATAACCTAGCATGCGGCCGGCGGCAAACCGCAATAAACGATGATCCGCGCCAAGTACATGGCACTACTATATATAGTGCGCGTACACGGCGCGAATGGAATCCCCTGCCCTTACAGGCCCAGCTGCTGCCAGATCTCGTCCACGCGCGCCTTCACTTCCGGCGCCATGACGATCGGCGTACCCCATTCGCGGTTGGTCTCGCCCGGCCACTTGTTGGTGGCGTCGATGCCCATCTTGCTGCCCAGGCCGCTGATCGGCGAAGCGAAGTCGAGGTAGTCGATCGGCGTGTTGTCGACCAGGACCGTGTCGCGGGTCGGATCGACGCGGGTCGTGATGGCCCAGATCACTTCCTTCCAGTCGCGCACGTCGACGTCCTCGTCCACCACCACGATGAACTTGGTGTACATGAACTGGCGCAGGAAGCTCCAGACCCCGAACATCACGCGCTTGGCGTGGCCGGCGTACTGCTTCTTCATCTGCACCACCGCCATCCGGTAGCTGCAACCTTCCGGCGGCAGGTAGAAGTCGGTGATCTCGCTGAACTGCTTCTGCAGCAGCGGGATGAAGACTTCGTTCAGGGCCACGCCCAGCACGGCCGGCTCGTCGGGCGGCTTGCCGGTGTAGGTCGAGTGGTAGATCGGGTCGCGCCGCATGGTGATGCGGTCGATGGTGAACACCGGGAACCAGTCCTGTTCGTTGTAATAGCCGGTATGGTCGCCGTACGGGCCTTCCAGCGCATGCTCGAAGCCGGACGGGTGGTTTTCATCCGGGTAGATATGCCCTTCCAGCACGATCTCGGCGGAGGCCGGCACCCGCAACTCGCTGCCGATGGCCTTGGTCAGCACCGTGCGCTGGCCGCGCAGCAGGCCGGCGAACTGGTATTCGGACAGGGTGTCCGGCACCGGGGTCACCGCGCCCAGGATGGTGGCCGGGTCGGCGCCCAGCGCCACCGCCACCGGATAGGGCTGGCCCGGGTTGGCGATGCAGTGCTCGCGGAAATCGAGGGCGCCGCCGCGGTGCGCCAGCCAGCGCATGATGACCTTGTTCGGCCCCAGCACCTGCTGGCGGTAGATGCCAAGATTCTGGCGCTTCTTGTGCGGGCCCTTGGTAATCACCAGGCCCCAGGTGATCAGGGGCGCGATGTCGCCGGGCCAGCAGTGCTGGATCGGCAGGCGCGCCAAGTCGACGTCCTTGCCTTCCCAGACGATCTCCTGGCAGGGGGCGCCCTTCACTTCTTTGGGCGACATGTCCCAGACCGACTTGACGAGCGAGCCCAGGTTCATGATGTCCCTGAAGCCCTTGGGCGGCTCCGGCTCCTTCAGGCGCGCCAGCACGTGGCCGATCTTCCTGAGCTCGCCAATATCGTCGGCGCCCATGCCCAGCGCCACCCGGCGCGGCGTACCGAACAGATTGGCGAGCACGGGAACTTTATAGCCGGTCGGGTTATCGAACAGAAGAGCTGGCCCACCAGCCCGCAGCGTGCGGTCGCAGACTTCTGTCATCTCAAGATTCGGCGAAACCGGCACTGAAACATGTTTTAATTCACCAATATCTTGCAACTTGGCAATAAAATCTCGTAAATCCGAATAGTTCATCTAGTTTTTAATTCTTTTTTACATCTTTTGAGCTGGGCTAACAATCGGCGGCAAGTGGTTGATTTGCCACGGAATTGATGAGCTAGGCAAGAAAAGTTAGATTTAAAAGTAATAACGCACGATTGAGCTAGTATTGACTTGATATAAACCAGCTTCTACAATCCGGCGTACTAAGTGAGGCAGGCCCGTCCAAGACGTGATTTTAGCCGGTCTCATACTTTCACGGGGTCGGGGCCCCAACGACATTGTAGGAGTGTTTTCACAGGGCGTCTGCCCTACCAACCCCGAGACAGTTGTTAGCCACTGGGCGCCTCCACTGCAGCGCGGCCCAGCTGTAGCAAGCAATGACGGCGTTCCTCGACCGCGACAGGCGGCGACGGACGGTTTCTGATGCACGGCATTAGTACCCTTAACAGCAGCGCTTTTTGCGCCGCACGGGGCCGCTTTTTCCGCGACAAAGGAGAGACGATGATTCATCGCTTCATCGGTACGAGCGCAAGGCTCGTCCAAAACATGGCCAGCCAGCCAGTCACGTGGTCTTCCGTGACCAAAGCGGCACGTGGTGTATTAACCACAGCACAACATACGCTGACCGTATTCGGTCTTTCCGCAGTCGCAGTACTTGCCCTGCTTTACTACCGCCCCGATCTGGCAAAACGGGTGTCGGATTTCTTGAGCCCGCAACAAACCGCCCAGGTTGCAGTCGCCCCGGTGCAAGCCCAGGCTGCCCGCGCCGAAGCCGTCGAGATCGCCAACAGCGACGACAAGCAGGCCGTACGCGCCACGCGCCAGCAGAAGTACGTGACAGAATGGCTGTCGCGCCGTTACCGGGTTGCCGGCGACGCCGCCAACATGCTGGTCTCCACCGCCTACAGCACCGCCCACGAGATCAAGCTCGACCCGCTGCTGATCCTGGCCGTGATGGCGATCGAATCGGGCCTGAATCCCTTCGCGGAAAGCCCGATGGGCGCGCAGGGCCTGATGCAGGTCATGTCGAAGGTCCACAGCGACAAGTTCGAGGAAGTCGGCGGCAAGGAAGCTGCCCTGAATCCGGTCGCCAACATCCGTGTCGGCGCCCAGATCCTGAAGGATTACGTGACCCGCACCGGTTCCGTCGAAGGCGGCCTGAAGACCTATGTCGGCGCCGCCGCCTTCGAGAACGATTCCGGCTACGGCAACAAGGTGCTGGCCGAGTACCGCCGCCTGAAGCAGGTCGCGAGCGGCAAGAACGTGCCGATCTATACCCCGCCGTCCACGCCGGCGCCGCAACTGGTGCAGAAGTCCGCACCGGCGCCGTCCAAGGCCGACAGCGTCGCCGCCGAGGTCGCGCACGGCGCGAGCCAGGCTGGCGAAACGGTCGCCGGTCTGTAACGATCCCTGGTCGAAGGCCGTCGTTGGCGGGAGCCGCGGCGGCCTTCTTTTTTTAGCAGACACGCAAGCTACCTGGATCCCCGCCTTCGCGGGGACGACGTTCAAGCGCCAACACATAAAAAAAACCGCCCCGGTCTCCCGGGGCGGTTTTTACACATCTATATATAGAGCGCAGCGATCAGCGCTTGGCGTCCGCCGCCACCTCGTCCTGGCGCAGCTTGCCCGCAAGGCGGTCCAGCACGCCGTTCACGTACTTGTGGCCGTCGATGCCGCCGAAGGACTTGGTCAGCTCGACCGCTTCGTTGATCACGACGCGGTAGGGAATCTCGATCTTGTTCTTCAGCTCCCAGGCGCCCAGCAGCAGCGCCGCGTGCTCGATCGGCGACAGCTCGGCGATCGGGCGGTCGACGGTCGAGGACAGGGTCTCGCGCAGTTCGACCGATTGCGCGATCGTGCCGTTCAGCAGCTCGGTGAAGTATTCGCTGTCGGCCTTGTCGAAGCCGTGGGCCGCGCGGATGTGCTTGGCGACCGTCGAGGCCGGCTCATTGTTCAGCAGCCACTGGTACAGGCCCTGCAGCGCGAACTCGCGCGCGCGGTGCCGCGGCGTGCGGTTCTTGTTCGGGTTGGCGTGAATGCTCTTGTCAGTCATGTTCTTACCTTGATACTTATTCGTCTTCGGCCTGCAGCTCTTCGAGACCGAGCAGCAGGTTGGCCATCTCGACGGCAACACGGGCAGCGTCCGTGCCCTTCTCGGCCATGCGCGCTTCGGCCTGCTCGTCGTTCTCGGTGGTCAGCACGGCGTTGGCGATCGGCATGCCGTAGTCCAGGCCGATGCGGGTGATGCCGGCACCCGACTCGTTCGAGACCAGCTCGAAGTGGTAGGTCTCGCCGCGGATCACGGCGCCCAGGGCGACCAGGGCGTCGAACTGCTGGGTTTCAGCCATCTTCTGCAGGGCCAGCGGGATTTCCAGGGCGCCCGGCACGGTCACGTGCAGGATGTCCTCGTCGGCCACGCCCAGGTGCTTCAGTTCCGCCAGGCAAGCCGACAGCAGGCCATGGCCGACGTCGGCATTGAATCGTGCCTGCACGATCCCGATGCGCAGGCCTTCACCCTGCATATTGCTTTCAAAAGTTCCTACCGTCATGGCTGCCTCTTTTTCTGTGTACTGTAAATAGAATAGTTGAATGGTAGCGCGTCGGGCGCGTCGCTCGCGCCTGATACGCTTGAATGCTTACGCTTCCGGCTTCGGCAGGTAGCCCGTCACTTCCAGGTCGAAACCGACCATGGAAGGCATCTTGCGCGGGTTCGCCAGCAGCTTCATCCGGCGCACGCCGACCAGCTTCAGGATCTGGGCGCCGATGCCGTAGGTGCGCAGGTCGAGGTTGGCGGCGCGGCTCGCCGGGCGCGGCGCCGACTTGTCCGCGAACTGGCTGAACAGCTCGTCCGCGGTCTCGCCGCAGTTCAGCAGCACGATCACGCCGGATTCCGCGGCCTGGATCGCCTGCATCGCCGACGACAGGTTCCACGAGTGCGTGGTCGCGCGGTTGTCGAGCAGGTCGACGACCGATACCGGCTGGTGCACGCGCACCAGGGTTTCCTTGTCGCCATCCGGCTCGCCGTGCACCAGGGCCAGGTGGGCCGAGCCGCTCGGCTTGTCGCGGAAGGCGACCAGGCGGAAGTCGCCGTGCACGGTCGACAGCTGGCGCTCGGCCACGCGCTCGACCAGCGACTCGGTCTGGCTGCGGTAATGGATCAGGTCGGCGATGGTGCCGATCTTCAGCTTGTGCTCTTCGGCGAACTCGAGCAGGTCCGGCAGGCGCGCCATGGTGCCGTCTTCCTTGATGATCTCGCAGATCACCGAGGCCGGGGTCAGGCCCGCCATCTCGGTCAGGTCGCAGCCCGCTTCGGTATGGCCGGCGCGCATCAGGACCCCGCCCTTCACCGCGCGCAGCGGGAAGATGTGGCCCGGCTGGACCAGGTCTTCCGGCTTCGCGTTCTTCGCCACCGCCACCTGGATGGTGCGGGCGCGGTCGGCCGCCGAGATGCCGGTGGTGACGCCTTCGGCCGCCTCGATCGAGACCGTGAAGTTGGTGCCGAAGGAGGTACCGTTGCGGGTCGTCATCATCGGCAGCTCGAGGCGGTCGCAGATCTCTTCCGACAGGGTCAGGCAGACCAGGCCGCGCGCGTGGCGGATCATGAAGTTGATCGCTTCCGGCGTGACGTGTTCGGCGGCGAGCACCAGGTCGCCCTCGTTCTCGCGGTCTTCCTCGTCGACCAGAATGACCATGCGCCCGGCGCGCAGTTCGTCGACGATTTCCTGGGTGGTGGAGATAGGCATGCGCAGTCCTGTGCTGAAACCCGTTATTTTAATGGATTTGCCAGTGTTTCACCGGGCCGGATGGCGGCAATCCTTGTCCCGCGCCCGCTACGCCGGCGCCAGGCCGATGAGGTTGTTGCATAATGACAACGACACCTTCGTCGATCCGCACTGTTCCAGTGCAAGAATGGCGGTTAGCAACAACTGTGCAGCCTGAAGCGCGCGGTAGAATGGATTTTTATTGCTCAACCGGAGCACCTTCGCATGACCGTCCGCCTCGTCCGCACCACCCTGCTCGCCGCCATTCTGGCCACCCTGCCGCTGGCCCCGTCCCTGGCGAACGCCGCAGCGCTCGACCTGAATGCGCCGCTGCCGGTCGCGCCCCAGCTCAAGGTCGGCAAGCTGCCCAACGGCCTCACCTACTACATCCAGCGGAACCGCAAGCCCGAACACAAGGTGGAGCTGCGCCTGGTGGTGAAGGCCGGCTCCATCCTCGAAGACGAGGACCAGCAGGGCCTGGCCCACTTCACCGAGCACATGGCCTTCAACGGCTCGACCCATTTCAAGAAGCACGAACTGGTGTCCTACCTGCAGTCGATCGGCGTGAAGTTCGGCGCCGACCTGAACGCCTATACCTCCTTCGACGAAACCGTCTACGTGCTGCCGGTGCCGGCCGAACGCAGGCAGGACCTGGACAAGGCCTTCCAGGTGCTGCAGGACTGGGCCCAGGGCCTGACCCTGAACGATGCCGACATCGACAAGGAACGCGACATCGTGCTCGAGGAACTCCGTCTCGGCAAAGGCGCCGGCAACCGCATGCAGAAAGTGCTGATGCCGAAGATGTACAACGGCTCGCGCTACGCCGAGCGCCTCCCGATCGGCAAGGAAGACATCCTGCGCAATTTCCGGCCTGACGCGCTGCGCCGCTTCTACCGCGACTGGTACCGTCCTGACCTGATGGCGGTGGTGGCGGTCGGCGACATCGACCTGGCCCAGGCCGAGCAGCTGGTCAAGCGCCACTTCGCAGGCCTGAAGAACCCGGCGGCGGAACGTCCGCGCAGCTACGCGCCGATTCCCGCGCGCACCGATACCGAGGCGCTGGTGGTCACCGACAAGGAAGCGGGACCGGCCTCGGTGCTGATCCGCTATCCGGTGCTGCCCTTCAGCGAGCGCGCCACCATCGGCGGCTACCGCGAACAGCTGGTCGAAGCCCTGTTCGCGGGCATGCTGAACCAGCGCCTGCAGGAACTGTCGCAGCTGCCCTCGCCGCCCTTCATGGGCGCCAGCAGCGCACTCGGCCGGCTGACCCCGCGCTACCGCTCCTATAACGCGGCGGCCGCGCTGGGCGATGGCGGCGCGACCCCGGCGATCGACGCGCTGGTGCAGGAAAACGAACGCGCGCGCCGCTTCGGCTTCAGCGGCGCCGAACTGGAGCGCATGAAGAAGAACGTGATGCGCACCTACGAACGCGCCTGGAACGAACGCGACAAGACCGACTCGGCCGGCATGGCCGCCGAATACATCCGCAACTTCCTGGAAGGCGAATCGATCCCCGGCATCGAGAACGAATACCGCTACGTCAGCGAACTCCTGCCCGGCATCGGCGTCGACGAAATCAACGCCTATGCGCGCCGCACCATTCCCGCTGATTCCGGCAAGCTGGTGATCTACACCGGTCCGGCCAAGCAGGACGCGCCGATTCCGACCGGCGCCGAGCTGCTGGCCGCGGTCGACGCCGCCGAACGGCGCGACGTGAAAGCGCACGACGAGAAGGCGGTGGCGGCGCAGCTGATGGACCACCCGCCCAGCCCGGGCAAGATCGTCGGCGAGAGCCGCGACGAGCGCCTCGGCACCACGCACCTGCTGCTGTCGAACGGCGTCAAGGTGATCCTGAAGCCGACCAGCTTCCGCAACGACCAGGTCCTGATGAGCGCCACGCGTTTCGGCGGCCAGAGCCTGTTCGACACCAAGGACATGGTCAACGCCCGCTACGCCGACATCATCGTCGCCGCGATGGGCCTGAAGGATTTTTCGCCGCTCGACATGCGCAAGATCCTGGCCGGCAAGGCGGCCGCCGTCAGCGCCGGCCTGGGCAACAACACCGACGTCGTCGCCGGCACCGCAGGCGCCACCGATATCGAGACCATGCTGCAGATGGTGTGGTTGAAGTTCGCCGGCGTGCGCCGCGACGAGAATCTGTATAAATCGTTCATCGGCAAGCAGATCGAACTGGCGCGCAACCGCGCCGCCCAGCCGGGCGCCCACTTCGGCGACGTGCTGGTGTCGACCCTGTACGGCGACAATCCCCGCGCGCCGCGCGCCCCGCGTCCCGAGGACTTCGCCGGCATCGACCTGGACCGTGCGATCGACATCTACCGCCAGCGCTTCTCCAGCGCGAAGGACCTGACCTTCATCTTCGTCGGCAGCTTCGACGTCGCCGCCATCAAGCCGCTGCTGGCGACCTACCTCGCCAGCCTGCCGGCGCCCGACATCCCGGTGGCCTTCCGCGACCTCGGCCTGCGTCCCGTGAAAGGCGTGGTCAAGAAAGAGGTGAACAGCGGCTCCGAAGACAAGAGCACGGTCTCGCTGACCTTCACCGGCGCCGCCGAGGTCAACGAACTGGAAGAGCTGCGCCTGTCGGCCCTGACCGAGGTGATGAACATCCGCATCATCGACCTGCTGCGCGAGAAGATGGGACTGATCTACGGCGGCGGCATGGAAGCTTCGATGACGCGCATCCCCTACAGCCACTACACGGTGGGCGTGACCCTGCCGACCGGGCCGGAAAACGTCGACAAGGTCGTCAGCGCGACCTTCGCCGAGATCGAGCGCATGCGTACCCAGGGCCCGGACCAGGCCGACCTCGACAAGGTCAAGACCAACTGGCTGCAGACCTACCGCAAGTCATTGAAGGAAAACGGCTACTGGCTGGCGGCGCTGCAGACCTCCCTGACCGAGGGCACCGACCCGGCCACCATCCTCACCTTCGACAAGGAAGTGCAGAAACTGAGCGTGGCGGACCTGAAGGCGGCGGCGCAGCGCTACCTGAAGCCGGATAACTACGTGCAGGTGGTGTTGAATCCGGAGAAGCCGGCGGCGCCGGCGCCGGTACAGGTGGCGCAGAAGGCGCCGCAGTAAATCGCCAGCCTGAGATTCGTCGTCCCCGCGCAGGCGGGGACGACGTTGATTGGCCTTGCTTACTTCAGGTACTTGTTAAACCAGCCGATCTCCCGGCTGCGCAGGTCCTTCTGGTGCTCCGGCTTGCGAAACGCATGCCCCTCCCCTTCGTAGATCACCAGCGTGGTCGGCACACCCATCGCCTTCAGGCCGTGCCAGAACTCCAGCGACTGCGCCGGCGGGCACTCGACGTCGCGTTCGCCGACGTAGATCAGGGTCGGCGTCTTCGCCGCCTTGATCGCCTCGATCGGCGAGGCCGCACGGTACACGGCCGGGTCGTCGTACATGGTGGCGCCGAAGAACGGGACCATCCACTGGTCGATGCCGTTCTGGCCGTAGTAGCTGATCCAGTTGGCGATGCCGGCGCCGGCCACCGCGGCCTTGAAGCGCTGGCTGTGGGTCACGCCCCACATCGTCATGTAGCCGCCGTAGGAGTGGCCCATCAGGCCCAGGCGCTCGCCGTCGACCGGCGCCTGCTTGATGGCGGCGTCGACGCCGGCCAGGATGTCGCGCCAGTCGCCGCCGCCGAAGTCCTTCTTGTTGGCGCTCGAAAAGGCCGTACCCTGGCCGTAGCTGCCGCGCGGATTCGGCATGAACACGAAATAGCCCTGCTTGACCAGGTCGCGCACCAGCGAATTGCCGCCTTCGCCCCCGGACACGTAGCGCGGGGTGGCCGCCGCCGCCGGGCCGCCATGGACCTGCACGATCATCGGATATTTTTTGCCGGCGTCGACCTGGCGCGGGCCGACCAGCCAGCCCTGCACCTTGTAGCCGTCATTGGTCCAGCTCACGCTCTGGGCCGAGACCACCGGCGCGAAGGATTCGTTGTCGCGGGTAATCGCATGCAGCTCCGGCAGGCGGCCGGCGACGATGCGCGGCGCGTGCTCGTAATCCTCGTGCACCGAGGCCGCCACCTTGCCGTCGGCGCTGAACACGAAGCGGCCGTCGCGCGCGGCGGATGCCGTGACCGGCCCCTTCCACAGCACGCGGCTGCTGCGGGCCTGCGGGTCGACCGCCACCACTTCGGCATCGGCGCCGGCCAGGCTTGATGCCATGATCTGCTTGCCGCGCCAGGCGATGCCGTTGAAGGTGCCGGCAAAATTCGGGGTCACGTCGACGGGCGTGCCGCCGTCGATCGACACTGTGTAGACGTCGCCGCCGACCGAGCCGAAGTCGCTCATCAGGCCACCGATGAAGGCGATCGTCCTGCCGTCCGGCGAGACGTGCGGCATGTTCATCTGCATCTTCGGCGCCGCCAGCACGCGCAGCTTGCCGGTCGCGAGCTCGACGTGGCCGAGGGTGGCGATCCACCAGTTGTTGTCGCCATTGCCCTTGGCGCTGGTGACGACGAAGCCCTTGCCGTCCGGGGTCCAGTCGTATTCGTAGACGAAGGTGTCGGCGGGCGATACCAGTTTGTAGTCGCCGCCCGCGCTTGAAACCACGGCGATGCGCTGCTCGTCTTCCTGCTCGGCCACGCCGATCTCGCCGATCTGGCGTGCGCCCGCTTCCACCGCGCCGGTCAGCTTCCTGGCGCCGACGGTGGCGAGGAAGGCCAACTGGCGGCCGTCCGGCGACCAGCGCACGGTGCTCGCCACGCCCTTGACGGTGGTTACCGGCTGCAGCTTGCCGGCGCGCAAGACGCTGACGGTGGCGGTGCCGGCCTTGGCGTCGGTGCGGATGAGGGCCATCGCACTGCCGTCCGGCGACCAGACCGGCGCCTCGATGCGGCAACCGCTGCAGTCGGACTGCTCGAAGGTCGACAACACCTTGCCGGTCGCGGTCTCGCGCACCACCACGCGCGGCGCCTGCTTCGATTCGCCCTCCACCGCCTCGAGCGCGGCGAGGCGTTCGCCGTTGCCGGAAATCGCCAGCGAGCGGTAGCTGCGCATGCCTTCCGCCGAGCTCAGTCCGGCGGCGCCCAGCAGCGCCACGAGGGCGGCGCCACGGAGGACGGTCTTCAATTCGATGGTTTCCACCTGCTTCATCCTGGTCCCTTTATCTATTTTATTCTGCGGTAAATACGGGCGAGCGAATGCCCAACCTACTGATCGTTTTACCAGCGGGAAGTCTACGACAAATGGCTGAGACAGGGAGGAAATTTGTTCGGCCGCGCCCGCGTTGCGCAGGCGCCGGCCGATGTCGGAAGACGCCGATCAGGCCTTGGCGGCGGTCAGCATGCGCTCGACGTAGCGCGCGATCAGGTCGATCTCGAGGTTGACCCTGGCGCCGGCATGCAGGTGCTTGAGGGTGGTGACGGCGATCGTGTGCGGGATCAGGTTGATCGAGAAGCGGCAGACTTTCGCGCCATTCGCCTCGAGGTCCTCGACGCTGTTGACGGTGAGCGAGACGCCGTTCACCACGATCGAGCCTTTGTAGGCCAGGTATTTGCCCAGCTCCACGGGCGCGTCGATGACCAGCTTGTAGGATTCGCCGACCGGCTCGAAGCTGTGCACGGCGCCGAGGCCGTCGACGTGGCCCGAGACCAGGTGGCCGCCGAGGCGCTCGGCCAGGGTCAGCGCCTTTTCCAGGTTGACTTCGCCCGGCTGGTCGAGACCCGCGGTGCGGTTCAGGCTCTCGCGCGAGACGTCCACCGCGAAGTCGCTGGCGCTCTTCTCGACCACGGTCATGCAGGCGCCGTTGATGGCGATCGAGTCGCCCAGCGCGACGTCGGCCATCGGCAGGCCGCCGGCATCGATCTGCAGGCGCACGCCCGCGAACGAGCCGCCTTCGAGCGGCGTGACCGACTTGATGCTGCCCACGGCAGCGACGATTCCAGTAAACATCCCTATTCCTTTTCTTGATGATGGAAGCGCGCCAGGATGCGCAAGTCGGGGCCGACCTGCTGCACGCCATGGAAGCGCAATGCAAACTTGTCCTGCAGCCTGTCCAGCGGCGGCAGCGCGAACATGCCCTGCCCCGGCCCGATCAGGCTGGGCGCCAGGTAGACCAGCAGCTCGTCGACGCAGGCTTCGCGCACCAGCGAGGCATTCAGCTTGCTGCCCGCCTCGACGTGCAGCTCGTTGATCTCGCGTTTGCCCAGTTCCAGCATCAGGGCCGGCAGGTCGACCTTGCCGGCGTCGTTCGGCAGCAGGATGACTTCGTGGCCGGCTGCGCGCAGCTGCGCCGCCTTGCCTTCGTCGGCCCGGGCCGCGACGATCCAGCACGGCTCGCCCTGCAGGATGCGGGCGCCGGGGTCGATCTCGAGCCGGCTGTCGACGATCACGCGGCGCGGCTGCAGCGGGGTGTCGATGCCGCGAACGCTCAGCTGCGGATCGTCGGCCTTGACGGTGCCGATGCCGGTCAGGATCGCGCTCGCGCGGGCGCGCCACGCATGGCCGTCGGCGCGCGCCTCCGGACCGGTAATCCACTGGCTCTCGCCGGATTCCAGCGCGGTGACGCCGTCCAGGCTGGCGGCCGTCTTGAGGCGCACCCAAGGCTTGCCGAAGCGCATGCGATTGAAGAAGCCGATATTCAGTTCGTAGGCCTGGTCGGCCATCAAGCCGGCGCTGACCGCGATGCCGGCCGCTTCCAGCTGCGCCAGGCCACGCCCGGCCACCAGCGGGTTCGGGTCCGTCATCGACGCCACCACGCGGCCCAGGCCAGCCTGGATCAGGGCGTTCGAGCACGGCGGCGTGCGGCCATGGTGGCTGCAGGGTTCCAGCGTGACGTAGGCGGTGGCGCCGTGGACATCGTTGCCGCGCGCCTGGGCATCGCGCAGGGCCTGGATTTCGGCATGCGCCTGCCCGGCCGGCTGGGTGTGGCCGGCGCCGATCACTTCGCCGTCGCGCACGATCACGCAGCCGATGCGCGGGTTCGGCGCCGTGATGTACATGCCCTTGGCTGCCCACTCCAGGGCCAGCGCCATGCCTTCGGTATCGCTCAGTATCAGCACAATCGATTATCGCTTCGTTCGTTCATGGCGGCGCATTCGCTGGCGGCACAGCAGGACCGTCGCAGCTCGCGTCGCGCGCCGGGTCGCAGCTGCGTGCGCGGCCAAGCATATTGATTTTAATACGGCGGATGCCGCCGCCGTGGAACAGCGACAGCGTGCCGTAGCGCGCCGCCGCGGGATTGCTGTCGCGGCAGCTGCGCCCGGCGCCATTGTAGGCGATATAGTAAGGCGGCGCCTGGCCGGTGAAGGAAAAGCCGACCGTCATGCCCTGCGCCAGCGGGCCGTGCTCGGCCAGGATGGTGTCGCCCGGGCCCGGCCGGCGGTCGCCGTCGCGGTCGAGGAACACGGTCCAGCCGCGGCGCCAGTCGGCCCCGCCCTCGCCCTTCGGCAGCAGCGTGACGACGTCGCCGCGCGCCAGCGCCTGCGCGCGCGCCAGGCCGACGGCGGCGAACAGGTCGCCGGTGGCGGTCTTCAGCTGCTGGGTGCGGACCAGCCCGGCCAATCCGTGGCCGCCCGCCGCCAGCAGCACGCCAAGCACCGCCAGCACGATCAGCAGCTCGACCAGCGAAAAACCGGCGCGCCGCGGCCGCAGGGGCGGAATCCGGCAAGGCGGGACGCTCATGGCCAGCAGCGGCCGGATCCCTCGGCCGCGTGCACCCCATAGCTGTCGAGGCTCAGGGCGCCGCAGTCCGGATCGCGGAAGCGGCTGTCCACCTTGACCGTGCCGGGACGGGCGCGCACCACGACGCAGTCGGCGATGTCCTGCCCGGTGCAGGCATGGGCGTCGAGCTCGTAGGCGCTGGCGCCCGCGGTGGCCGCCGACCACCAGCGAAAGCCCTGGGCATCCTCGGACGAGAACTCGGCATAGCTGTTGTGCTGCAGGCGGTAGCGCTCCTGCTGGTGAATCGCTTCGATCAGGGCGATCTGCGCCTCGGTGCGCCTGGTGCGCACCACATGTCCGGCATAGCTCGGGTAGGCCGTCGCCGCCAGGATCGCCAGGATGACCATCACCACCAGCATTTCGATCAGGGTAAAGCCGCGTTGCATTCGCATCTCCTCGTCGTTTCAGGATGTCCTTCACTTCACGGCCTCGGCATGCAGCCGCGACCAGTTGGCGATCTCGCGCCAGCCGATCCGTCCGGCCGGCAGCTGGGCCGGCGAGGGGGCGGCTTGCGCTCCCGGCGCCGGCGGATCGGGCGCCGGCGGATCGGGCGGCGCCGGCTTCGGCTTGCGGTACACGGACTGCAGCACGACCCGACTCGTTTCGATGCTGCCGAAGCCGATCGCGGTGACCCGGTAGAAGCTGCCGAGCGACTCCCCTGCGCCCGGCGGTGCGATCTTTTCGATCAGGTAGGCGGGCGGATGCGCCGGCAGCAGGCCCTTGCCGACGCCGAAAGCGGCGCCGGTAAAGTATCCGTAAGGCACCAGGGCCGGATGGCCGACCTCCGCCAGGTCGAGCGCCTGCCAGGCCGGCGGCGAGGTCGCGCTGCACAGGCCGCGCGCGGTGCCGCCGCGCCCGCAAGCGTCGACAAAGCCCCCGGCCCCTGCAGCCGTGAACCGGGCAGCGCGGGCAGGATCGACCCCCACCGCGCTGGCGGCGATATCGCGCTCGGCATCACGCAGGCCCGCCTCGGCCGCCTCGAGGGCAAGGCTGCGCTCGCGCTCCGCGCCTGCCGAGGCGATCGAGGCGAACACCGCATTGCAGATCGAGACGCCGAGCAGCATCGTCACCAGCATGATCACCAGCGCGCAGACCAGGGCCGCGCCGCGCTGGCGCGCCCTCACGGGGCCTCCGCCGGCAGCGCCACCGTGGCCGAGAACAGCCGCCGCTCGCGCCGCCGCAGGCTGTCCGGCAAGGCGTCTTCGCGCAGCACCGTGCCCTGGTCGGCGGCGGCGGCGCCGGCCGCGTGCAGCGCGCCGAACAGCTGGAATTCCTGGCTTGCGCTGTCGCGCCGGGTCGGCCGCGCGCCGTGCAGCAGCAGGCCGACGCGCACGCTGACCACGCGCTTCCACCACGTACGGCGATTGAACTCCGCGGGCGCCAGGCCGGCGCCGAGGGCCGCATCCAGCGCCCGGATCGCGTCGGCGTTCACGTAGCGGTTGGCGGCGCCGTCGCGCGGGGTGTCGGTATCGATGCCGTACAGCACCTGGAAGCTGTCGACGCCAGCCACCACCGCGTCCGCGCTCCAGTTGGCGGCGCCGCGGTACTTGCAGCGCAGTTCGGCCTCGCCGGCAGCATTCTTCGCCACATAAAAAATGCTCCAGCCCTCCTCGCCGGCCGCGACGGAAAAGCCGGCGCAGTCGGTCACGCTGCCGTCGCCCGATCCGGCGCCGGCGCCGGGAAAGCGCACCGCCAGCACGTCGCTGCCGTTGGCGACGGCCGCCAGCGGCACGGCGATGCCGGCCGTCGCGCCGCCGAGCGAATGCGCGTCGAGCCCCGCCAGCCGGGCCGGCAGCACGCCAGGCGGCGCCGACAGGTCGAGCTGCATGGGGTCGGCGTGGGCGGCCTGGCGCACCGCGCGGCCGACGATGTCCAGGGCCTCGCGGCCGGCTTCCTCGAGGGCGGCGCTCTCGGCCTGGGCGGCGTAGGCGGCATTGGCCAGCCCCAGCAGCCGGACCGCGGCCAGCACGACCGCCAGGCCGATGGCGATCGCCACCATCATCTCGGGCAGGGTCAGGCCGGCCTGGCGCAGCCGTGGGTGCAGCCTTGGATGCAGATGCGGCGGACGGCTCATGGCGCCCCCGCCCCGAGCGTCAGGAACACGGCCGGCGCATCCGGATCGTCCGGCCTGGTGCGCCAGCCCAGCTTGATCGTGACCGGGGCGCCAGGGTCGTCGCTGCAGGTCCAGGCCAGCACGCCCGCCGCGTCCGTCTGCTGGGCGTCGCGGCAGACCCGCATGCGTCCGCGCGGAAAGCGGCTGGCCAGCAGGGCCGCGGTTTCGGCCAGGTCGAAGCCCGCCAGCTGGGCCGGCGCGCAGTCGGCGTCGCCGTAGCAGGGATCGGCCGCGGCGACGGGTGCGCCGGCCCCGGCATCGAACTGGAGATAGGGATTGGCGGCATCGGGCAGCGCCATCGCGGCCGGATTCGCGCGCATGCGCTGGGCCAGCGAAGCGGCCAGCCGCATGCCGTCGGACAGGTGCGCCGTCTCGCTCGCGACACGCACGGCCACCGCCTGCACGGCCGCGGCCCCGGCAACGCCGAGCGCGACAATGAACAGGGCCACCAGCACCTCCGGCAAGGTGAAGCCGGCAACGGCGGGATGGGCACGGCGGCCGCGCATACGGCACCTCCAGTCTCGGTTCAGGAGACCAGAAGTTATCAGGCGAGCTCAGGCCGGCCGTGGCGGCCGCTCAAGCTTGCAAACGGAACTTTAATTGGAGGGGGTTTTCGCGCCCGGCCCGACTTCGGCGATCGCTTCCTGGAACTCGGCCAGGTCTTCGAAGTTCTTGTAGACCGAGGCGAAGCGGATGTAGGCGATCTTGTCGAGACGCTTGAGTTCCTGCATCACGAGTTCGCCGACGTAGACGCTGTCGACCTCGCGGCGGCCGCTGGTGAGCAGCTTTTCCTCGATCGAGGAAATGGCGGCGTCGATGGCGCCGGCGGCCACGGGACGCTTGCGCAGGGCCAGCATCAGGCTGCCGCGCAGCTTGCTCGACTCGAATTCGGTGCGGCTGCCGTTCTTCTTGACGATGATCGGCATCGACAGTTCGACCCGTTCGTAGGTCGTGAAGCGCTTGTCGCACTGGGCGCAGCGGCGCCGGCGGCGGATAGCGTCCCCCTCCTCGGATACGCGGGTATCGAGGACCTGGGTGTCTTCATGCTGACAGAAGGGACATTTCATGGCTGCCGGGCTGCTGCGCGTGTCGCTTTATGCTGCGTAGACCGGGTACTTGTCGGTCAGCTTCTTGACTTCCGCCTTGACGCGCTCGATGGTCGCGGCGTCATGCGGGTTGTCCAGCACGTCGGCGATCAGGTGGCCGACCTTGGTCGCGTCCTCTTCCTTGAAGCCGCGGGTGGTGAAGGCCGGGCTGCCGAGGCGGATGCCGGAAGTCACGAAGGGCTTCTGCGGGTCGTTCGGGATGCCGTTCTTGTTGCAGGTCATGTGTGCCTGGCCCAGGATGGCTTCCGCTTCCTTGCCGGTCAGTCCTTTCGAACGCAGGTCGACCAGCATCACGTGCGACTCGGTACGGCCGGATACGATGCGCAGGCCGCGCGCGATCAGGGTCTCGGCCAGGGCCTTGGCGTTCTTCACCACCTGCTGCTGGTAGTCCTTGAATTCCGGCGACAGCGCTTCCTTGAAGGCGACCGCCTTGCCGGCGATCACGTGCATCAGCGGACCGCCCTGGATGCCCGGGAAGATCGCCGAGTTGATGGCCTTCTCGTGCTCGGCCTTCATCAGGATGATGCCGCCGCGCGGGCCGCGCAGCGACTTGTGGGTGGTCGAGGTGACGAAGTCGGCGTACGGCACCGGATTCGGGTACTCGCCCGCGGCGATCAGGCCGGCGTAGTGGGCCATGTCGACCATGAAGTAGGCGCCGATTTCCTTGGCGATGCGGGCGAAGCGCTCGAAGTCGATGCGCAGCGCGAAGGCGGAGGCGCCGGCGATGATCAGCTTCGGCTTGTGCTCGCGCGCCAGGCGTTCCATCTGCTCGTAGTCGATGTCTTCCTGCTCGGTCAGGCCATAGGAGATGACGTTGAACCATTTACCCGACATGTTCAGGGCCATGCCGTGGGTCAAGTGGCCGCCTTCGGCCAGCGACATGCCCATGATGGTGTCGCCCGGCTTCAGCATGGCGAAGAACACGCCCTGGTTGGCCTGCGAGCCCGAGTTCGGCTGCACGTTGGCGGCTTCGGCGCCGAACAGCTGCTTGACGCGGTCGATCGCCAGCTGCTCGGCGATATCGACGTATTCGCAGCCGCCGTAATAGCGCTTGCCCGGGTAGCCTTCGGCATACTTGTTGGTCAGCTGGGAGCCCTGCGCCTGCATCACGGCCGGCGACGTATAGTTCTCCGACGCGATCAGCTCGATGTGGTCTTGCTGGCGGGTGTTTTCCTTCTGGATCGCATCCCACAGTTCCGGGTCGACGTTGGCGAGCGTGTGATCTTTTGCAAACATGAAAAAACTCCAATCGATAAGAGTACCAGGCAACAGGCAGCGCTGAATAAGGCGGGAGCCGGGACATAGGCAGCCGCGATACGAACCGTACCAGTCGGAGGCTGCCCAGGCGAACGGCAAAACGACATCTCACGCTCCACGGTGGATCTCCACCTTCACCGCCGGCAGGCGGTTTTCGCCAGTTACGTGAGACGTAAATGGAACTCCCGATTGTAAGTGAAGTCACGCCTCGCTTGCAAGAAAGCCGATGACCGTCTTGCAAGGCGGCCGCCGGGGGGCAAGCCATCCCGGCATGATCATTTCGGCTACAATCTCGCAGTTCAATCATCCACCAACCCGGGATCCAACATGATCGTATTCATTACCGGCGCATCGGCCGGCTTCGGCGCCGCGATGGCGCGCACTTTCGTCAAGAACGGCCACCAGGTGGTGCTGGCCGCGCGCCGCAAGGAGCGCCTGGAATCCCTGGCGCGCGAGCTGGGCGAATCCGCGCTGCCGGTCGCGATGGACGTGACCGACAAGGCCTCGATCGAGGAAGCGCTGTCGATGCTGCCGCAATCCTGGCGCCAGATCGACGTCCTGATCAACAACGCCGGCCTGGCCCTGAATACCAAGCCGGCCCACGAAGTCCCGCTGGAAGACTGGGACACGATGATCGACACCAACGTCAAGGGCCTGGTCACCATGACCCACGCCCTGCTGCCCTCGATGGTCCAGCGCGGCAGCGGCCTGGTCATCAACCTCGGCTCGGTCGCCGGCCACTACCCCTACCCGGGCGGCAATGTGTACGGCGCCACCAAGGCTTTCGTCGAGCAGTTCACGCTGAACCTGCGCGCCGACCTGGTCGGCACCGGCGTGCGCGCCACCAACCTGGCGCCCGGCCTGTGCGGCGGCACCGAGTTCTCGAACGTGCGCTTCAAGGGCGACGACGCGGCCGCCGCCAAGGTCTACGAAGGTACGCAGCCGCTGACGGCCGAAGACATCGCCGCGACCGCCTACTGGATCGCCACCCTGCCGCCGCACGTCAACGTCAACCTGATCGAGATGATGCCGACCTGCCAGGGCTTCGCGCCCTTCACGATCAAGCGGGGCCAGAATTGACAATTCTCAAACCGGGGTCAGACTCCCGATTTGGGAAATTGCCCAAATCAGGAGTCTGACCCCGGTTTGCGTTGCATCACGAATGTATCCGTAGCGACGCGGGTTGTGAGAAAGTGTTACAGTTATTGGCTAAGTATGCATGCCTCAAGTCTACTAATGCCCATTTGTTAACGGCCCTGCCATTAGGCCGGAATGCGTTTCGACTGCATATGTTCGGCACCGTACATATGGAGGATGAAAATCGCGTAGAATGTTTCCCATTTTCATTTATGGCAGCTGAAATGCCTTCAGTTTTCACCTGGACGGTACGGGTCTATTACGAAGACACCGACGCCGGCGGCATCGTGTACTACGCCAATTACCTGAAGTTCTTCGAACGCGCCCGCACCGAATGGCTGCGTTCGCTCGGCATTCAGCAGCAAGCCCTGCTCGACCAGGAAAGCGCCGCCTTCGTGGTGCGCAGTGCCACCGTCGAGTACCTGTCGTCCGCGCGCCTGGACGATGAATTGACGCTGCGCCTCAGCGTTGAAAAGCTGGGCCGCGCTTCGGTCCAGTTTGCGCAGCAGGCCTTCCACGGCGACACCCTGCTGTCGACCGCCAACGTGAAAGTTGGCTGCGTTGATGCGAAAACAATGCGCCCACGCCCCCTTCCCGACGCCGCCGCTGTTAAAATGCGTGCCGCCTAGAAAACATTTGACCAAATCTACTGATGAACGCAGTCCAAGACCTCTCCTTCATTGAACTGATCGCCAACGCGCACGTCCTCGTCAAGCTGATCATGGCGCTGCTGTTCGCGGTCTCGCTGATGAGCTGGACCTACATCTTCCGCAAACTGTTCGCGATCCGCGCGGCGCGCCGCCAGACCGAGCAGTTCGAACGCAGCTTCTGGGCCGGCGGCAACCTGCACACCCTGCACCAGAGCGCCAGCGCCCAGCGCGACCAGAGCGGTCCGCTGGCCCGCATCTTCGAAGCCGGCATGGGCGAGTTCATCAAGGGCAAGCAGGCTTCGCGCGACGCGCTCGACGTCGGCGCCGTGCTGGACGGCGCCCGCCGCGCGATGCGCGCCGCCTTCCACCGCGAACTCGATTCGCTCGACACGCACCTGAACTTCCTGGCCTCGGTCGGTTCGGTCTCGCCCTATATCGGCCTGCTCGGCACCGTGTGGGGCATCATGAACGCCTTCCGCGGCCTCGCCAACGTGCAGCAGGCAACGCTGGCCACCGTCGCTCCCGGCATCGCCGAAGCGCTGATCGCCACCGCGATCGGCCTGTTCGCTGCGATCCCGGCCGTGGTCGCGTACAACCGCTTCACCCACGATATCGACCGTCTCGCGATCCGCTTCGAAAGCTTCGTCGAGGAGTTCTCGAACATCCTGCAGCGCCAGTCGCGCTGATTGCTTCGGGATATTGAGGAAAGCTCATGGCATTCAACAGCAATATGCGGAGCAGCCGCCGCAAGCTGAAATCCGAGATCAACGTCGTGCCGTACATCGACGTGATGCTGGTGCTGCTCATCATCTTCATGGCGGTGCCGCCGACGCAGAACCCCAGCGAGATCAAGCTGCCCAGCGCCGAGCGTTCGACCCAGCCGCCGGACGACTACATCCAGATCGCGGTGAAGCAGAACGCCCAGCTGCAGATCGGCGTCACCGGCAAGCAGGCGCGCGCCCTCGAGGATGTGTCCAGCCGCTCGGCCCTGATCGAGCGCCTGCGCGCGATCCACGCCGAGCATCCGGACTACCCGGTGATGATCTCGGGCGACCGCGAAAGCAAGTATGACGATGTGATCCAGATGATCTCGGAAGCCAAGAAGATGGGCATCAACCGGGTCGGCCTGGCCACCAAGTAAAGAACGAAGAAGAGTTGATGTCGGCCACGAAGAACAACAGCAATGGCATGGATGGCACGCGCTACCGGGTGCCGCCCGAACCGAACCGCTGGCCCGCGATCGGCCTGGCGGTGGGCGTGCACGCCCTGCTGCTGGCCTTCCTGGTGATCGGCATTAACTGGACCAACAACCAGCCGGTGGCGGTCGAGGCCGAAGTCTGGGACACGACCGTGCAGACCGCCGCCCCGCCCGCGCCGACGCCGCCGCCCGCGCCCGAACCGGAGCCGCAACCGCAGCCGGAAACGCCGCCGCCGACGCCGCGCGTGGCCGAGCCGCCGCCGCCGGTTGAACAGCCGGCGCCGCCGAAGCAGCCCGACATCGCACTGGAACGCGAGAGGAAGCGCAAGGAAGAACTGAAGCGCAAGGAAGAACAGCGGATCGAGCACGAGCAGGAGCTCGCCCAGCAACGCGCACAGGAAAAGAAAGACAAGGCGCTGGCCGACAAGAAGGCGCGTGAAGAGCAGGCGCGCGAGGAAAAAGCGCGCGAAGAAGCCGAAAAGAAAGAGCTGGCGAAGAAAGAAGAGCTCGAGAAGAAGAAGGCGGAAAAGGAAAAGGCCGCCAAGGAAAAGGCTGAGAAGCTCGCCAAGGAAAAGGCTGAAAAAGAAAAGGCCGACAAGCTGGCCAAGCAGTCGCGCGACCAGGAAATGAAGCGCCTGATGTCCGGCGCCGGCAACCCGTCCAGCAGCGGCAGCGCCGAGAAATCGACCGCGCCGCGCATCGACAAGGGTTACGCCGCCAGCATCGCGGCGAAGATCAAGGGCAATACGACCTACCCGGGCAGCACCGACGTGCCCGGCAATCCGGAAGTCGTCTTCCAGGTCGAGCAGCTGCCGACCGGCGAGATCCTTTCGGTACGCAAGACCAAGAGCAGCGGCATTCCGGCTTTCGACGATGCCGTGGAACGGGGTATTAACAAATCGTCACCGCTTCCGAAGAAGAAAGATGGTACGGTAGAGCGATCTCTTCCTGTCAGTTTCAAGCTGAAAGACCTGAACTGATCGGCTCGACCACAACCTTAGCTGAGACATTTATGAAGAAACTACATTCCCTGCTGTTTTCGGCCACCCTGCTGATGGGTGTGGCCGCGCACGCCCAGGTGCGTGTCGAAATCGCCGGCGTGAGCGGCACCCAGATCCCCGTCGCCGTGGCCGCCTTCGCGGACGAATCGGTGGCGCCGGAACAGGTTTCGAGCATCATTCGCGCCGACCTCGAGCGTAGCGGCGTGTTCAAGGTGATCGATGCGCGCCAGACCATCTCCGACAGCGCCGGCGTCGACCTCGGCGCCTTCAAGGCCAGCGGCGCCGACGCGCTGGTGGTCGGCTCGGTCAGCCGCATGCCCGACGGCCGCCTGCAGGTCCGCTACAAGCTGCTCGACACCGTCAAGCAGACCCAGCTCTCGCAGCTGTCGGACGCCGTCGGCGCGCGCAACACCCGCCTGGAAGCCCACCGCATCGCCGACGACATCTACGAAAAGCTGACCGGCGTGCGCGGCATCTTCTCGACCCGCATCTCCTACGTGAAGGTCAACAACAGCGGCGGCAACCACGCTTACGAGCTGGTGGTGGCCGATGCCGACGGCGAGAACGAACAGGTCGCCGCCTATGGCCGCGAAGCGATCATTTCGCCGGCCTGGTCGCCGGACGGCACCAAGGTCGCCTATGTCTCGTTCGAGAAGCGCAAGCCGATCGTCTACATCCAGAATTTGGTGACCGGCCAGCGCGCCGTCATTTCGAATGAAAAAGGCAGCAATTCGGCGCCCTCGTGGTCGCCGGACGGGACCAAGGTGGCCGTGTCGCTGTCGAAGACCGGCAATACCCAGATCTATATCGTGAATGCCGACGGCAGCGGCCTGCGCCGCGTGTCGAACAGCAATGGCATCGATACCGAGGCGCAGTTCTCGGCAGATGGCCAGAGCATTTATTTCGTCAGCGACCGCAGCGGCGGCCCGCAAATCTACAAGATGAGCGTGAACGGTGGCCCGGCCACCCGCGTCACGTTCAAAGGCAGCTATAACATCTCTCCTCGCGTATCCCCGGACGGCAAGACGCTGGCGTGGATCTCGCAGCGCGACGGAGGTTTTCTCCTGTATGCGATGGACCTGGCCAGCGGCCAGGAACAGCGCCTGGCCGATGGGGCCACTGAACCGAGTTTTTCGCCGAACGGCAAATACATTATGTATGCCACCAAGGGCGGCGGGCGTGCCTCGCTGGCCGTCGTGTCAGTTGATGGGCGCGTTAAACAGCGTTTGTCGACCCAGGCGGGAAACATCAAGGAGCCCAGCTGGGGCCCCTTTATGAAGTAAATATTTTTTGACCAGGAGAAAACCCATGCGCAACATTAAAACTGTAGCCTTCATCGCTTCGGCCGCCGCCCTGCTGTCGGCCTGCTCGTCGACCAAACTGCAAGAAACCCCGGTCGTCGAAAAGACCCCGGTTGCCCAGGCAGCCCCGGCCGACACCAGCCGTGACATCCGTCCGGTCGAGACCGGCACCGTCGATCCGCTGAACGACCCGAAAGGCGTTCTGGCAAACCGCAGCGTCTACTTCGACTTCGACAGCTACGTCGTGCGCGACGACGGCAAGCCGGTCGTCGAGAACCACTCGGCTTACCTGACCAAGCACAAAGAGCGTAAAGTGCTGATCCAAGGTAACACCGACGAGCGCGGCGGCACCGAGTACAACCTGGCCCTGGGCCAGAAGCGCGCCGAAGCCGTGCGCAAGTCGATGGCCGCCCTGGGCGTGTCGGACAACCAGATGGAAGCCGTGTCGCTGGGCGAAGAAAAGCCGAAGGCAACCGGCAGCAACGAAGCGGCTTGGGCTGAAAACCGCCGCGCCGACATCGTCTATCAATAATCCGGACGCTGTAGGAGCTGTCGCGAACAGCTCGGCGCCCCCGGCTGATTGACAGCGGGGCGGGATGCAGTGCAGACTGCTTCCCGCCCCGTTTTGCTTAGAAAGAGTCAGACAAAATGATCAAACCGTCCCAGTCCCGCCTTGCGGCCATCGCCCTCGCCTTCGCCGCCTGGCTGCCCCTGCACGCGAGCGCCGGCCTGCTCGACGACGATGAAGCGCGCCGCGCCATCCTCGACCTGCGCGCCAAATTCGATGCGCTGTCGCGCGACGTCAACACGCGCCTCGACACCAAATCGGACAAGAACGCCACCCTCGAAATGCTGAACCAGCAAGAGCAGACGATGCAGGAAATCGCCCGCCTGCGCGGCCAGCTCGAAGTGCTGGCGAACCAGATCGCGACTGCGCAGAAGAGCCAGAAGGACCTGTACGCCGACCTCGATGCCCGCATCCGCAAGCTCGAGCCGCACCAGGAAACCATCGACGGCCAGACCGCCGAGGTGATGCCGGGCGAGAAAAAGTCTTACGACACCGCGATGGAACTGTTCAAGTCGGGCGACTACAAGGCCGCCGCCGGCGCGCTGCAGGATTTCGTGCGCCGCTTCCCGACCTCGGCCTACGCCGCCAACGCCCAGTACTGGCTCGGCAACGCCTACTACGCCCAGCGCGACTACAAGAACGCGATCGCAGCCCAGGAAGCGGTGGTCTCGAACTACGGCACCAGCAGCAAGGCGCCGGACGCGATGCTCAACATCGCCAGCAACTACATCGAGCTGAAGGACAAGAAGAACGCCAAGAAGGTGCTGCAGCAGCTGGTCTCGAAGTTCCCGGACACCTCGGCCGCCGCCACCGCCAAGGACCGCCTGGCCGCGCTGAAGTAAGCTCGCTCATGTGCGTTTGACAGCCCGGCAGATTGAACTTATAATCTTGCTTCTTTCGGGTCGTTAGCTCAGTTGGTAGAGCAGCGGACTTTTAATCCGTTGGTCGCTGGTTCGAGCCCAGCACGGCCTACCAGAATTAGCAGCAGCAATGAAGGCGTTACGAGCGATCGTGACGCCTTTTTTGTTGGCGCTAGCTCACCAGCATCTTCAAAGCCCCGATCCCATCCGGATCGCGCTTCAGCATGGCCGCCGCACGCCGGATCTTCTGGTAATAGATGCCGTTCCGGACACCGCGATAATCCTTGTACGCTTCCGCGACCGGATCGGCGCAGCCTTCGCGCCTGGCCTTGTCGATCAGCGCCTGCAGGTAGCGGGTGCCGCTGCGGATATTGGTCGCCTCGTCGATGAAGGCGGGGCTGGCGTGGAAGGCGTCCGCTTCACGGTACAGTTCGGCCTCGGGGCGGCGCGCGGCCGGCGGCCTGGCCAGCTCGTCGAGGCGGAACAGCTCGCGGTTCGCGATCTTCAGCAGCTGCATCAGGCCGCGTGCGCTGCTGCCCTCCGCTTCGGCAGCCTTGTCGAAGCGCGATTCCATATAGATCTGGCAGACGATCATGTCGGTGCTCAGGCAGGACTGGTTGTTCTCTTCGACCAGCTTGCGGATCGCGCGCAGGCGCGCGCGCTGCTCATCCGGCGACGCGGCCGGGCCCGTTCCTGGGCCCGCTCCCGGGGCCGAGCCCCGCTCCGCGCTGGGGACAGCCTGCTTGTCCATGTCGGCTCCTTGCACACTTGGCAGCCTCATCTTCCTGCCGCTCGGCCGGGCGGCCCTTGAGTTCGCTCAGGCGCATGCACGATGGGTAGGCGGCGCGTGCACAAGCAGAATTGCTCAACGTCAACAGACCCAAGAATTCCCATCCGTTCATTTCCTAAAGGAATATTCTTAGCAAGCTCACACCGTGTTCGACCTTCCTGTCGGGTAAGATCCGATCAGTGCTCCACTCAACCATTCAGCCGCCATGCCCCTCGACCTCTCAGACACCCTCGTCGTCGGCATCTCCGCCACCGCCCTGTTCGACCTGGCCGAAGCGGACGCCGTCTTTAAAGCCAAGTACGCGAAGAACCCGCAAAGCGCGCTCGAGGAGTACCGCGCCTACATGCTGGAACGCGAAAACGAGCCCTTGCGCGATGGCACCGGCATGCCGCTGGTGCGCGCCCTGCTCGGCCTGAACCGCTTCGCGCCGTCCGAATCCAGGCCGCTGGTCGAAGTCGTGGTCATGTCGCGCAACAGCCCCGAGACCGGGGTGCGGGTCTTCAACAACATCCGCTCGCGCGGCCTGGCCATCTCGCGCCATGCCTTTACCGGCGGGCAGTCGGTGGTCGATTACCTGGACGCCTTCGCGGTCGACCTGTTCCTGACCACCAACGTCGAAGACGCCCAGCGCATCATCGACGCCCAGGCCTGCGCCGCCGCCGTGCTGAAGCCGCCGCCGAGCACGGGCGAGGCGCCGCTCGAAGACCAGGTGCGCATCGCCTTCGACGGCGACGCCGTGCTGTTCGACGATTCAAGCGAACTGGTCTACAAGACCGAGGGCCTGGGCCGCTTCCACACGGTCGAGGACGAAAAGCAGAACGAACCGATGAAGGACGGGCCGTATGCGATCCTGCTGCGCAAGCTGGCCAGGCTGCAGCAAAGCCTGCCCTTCGGCGCGGATACCTCACCGGTGCGCATCGCCATCGTCACCGCACGCAGCGCGCCGGCCGAGATGCGGGTCATCAATACCCTGCGCCACTGGGGGGTCTATGTGAACGAGATCTTCTTCCTCGGCGGCGTGCCCAAGTCGAAGGTGGTGAAGGCTTTCCGCGCCCATATCTTCTTCGACGACCAGGACCTGCACCTCGATCCGGTCGCCAAGCATGTGCCGTCCGGCCGCGTGCCCTACCGCTCGGACTCCCCGCTGTTCACCCCGCCGCTGGGCATCGAACTGGCCGACGAGCCGCCGCTGCTGGTCGAAAAGCTCGAAACCAACTGATCCCGCCGCGCAAGCCGCAACGGGCGCCGCCACCGGGCGCCCGCCCTCCCCGCCGCACCACTCCCTGCCGGAAGCGCCCATGAAAAGACGCCGCCGTCGTGCACGGTATGCATGAAAGCCTATAAAATGCGTCTGTTATATTTCCTGAACGCATATGCGACCTCAGGCACCGCACGGATAAAACCATGAGCATCCAACTGATCCTGAACCTGGCCATCGCCCTTGCCGTCTGCGCCCTGCTGTTTGTCTTCCAGCAGCGCCATGTCTCCTTCACCAAGCGGGTCTTCACCGGCCTGGGTCTGGGCGTGCTGCTGGGCGCCGGCTTCCAGGCGGTCTACGGCCTTGGCTCCCCGGTCATCGCCGACACCAACGCCTGGCTCGACGTGATCGGCAGCGGCTACGTGAAGCTGCTGCAGATGATCATCATCCCGCTGATCATGGTCTCGATCATCCAGGCCATCCTGAAGCTGCGCGACGCCTCTTCGCTGGGCAAGATCAGCGCGCTCACGATCGGCACCCTGATGCTTACCACGGCCATCGCCGCCAGCATCGGCATCCTGATGGCCAAGCTGTACGGCCTGTCCGCGGTCGGCCTGACCTCGAGCGCGGCCGAAGTCGCGCGCGGCGCCTACCTCGAAGGCAAGCTGGCGACCGCCCAGCAGCTCTCGCTGCCGAATACCATCCTCTCCTTCATCCCGGAAAATCCCTTCCTCGACATGACCGGGGCGCGCAACACCTCGACCATCGCCGTGGTGCTGTTCTCGATCTTCATCGGCGTCGCCGCCACCGGGATCGCCGGCAAGAAGCCGGACGTGTTCGAATCCTTCAGCCATTTCGTGCACGTCGCCCACGTGATCGTGATGCGCATGGTGACCATGGTGCTGCGCCTGACGCCGTTCGGTGTGTTCGCCCTGATCACCCAGGTGCTCGCCAAGTCCAGCCTGCAGGACATCCTGAACCTGATCGGCTTCGTGATGGCCTCGTACAGCGCGTTGATCGTGATGTTCGTCGTGCACCTGGCGATCGTGTCCGGCCTCGGCCTGAATCCGGCGCGCTACGTGAAGAAGATCTTCCCGGTGCTGGTGTTCGCCTTCACTTCGCGCACCTCGGCCGGCAGCATTCCGATGAACGTGCAGACCCAGACCGCGCGCCTCGGCACGCCCGAGGGCATCGCCAATTTCGCCGCCTCCTTCGGTTCGATGATGGGCCAGAACGGCTGCGCCGGCATCTACCCGGCCATGCTGGCGGTGATGATCGCCCCGACCGTCGGCATCGACCCGTACACCAGCGCCTTCCTGCTGCCGCTGATCGGCATCGTCACCATCGGTTCGGTGGGCGTGGCCGGGGTCGGCGGCGGCGCCACCTTCGCCGCCCTGATCGTGCTGTCGGCGCTGAACCTGCCGGTGGCGCTGGCCGGCCTGCTGATCTCGATCGAACCGCTGATCGACATGGGCCGCACCGCCCTCAACGTCAGCGGCTCCATCACCGCCGGCACCGTGGCCAGCCGCGTGCTCGGCCAGACCGACATGCGCGTCTTCAACAGCGACGCCGCCATCAACCTGGACGGCGACGAACAGGTCGCCTGACACTCCCGCTCCCGCGCGCCAGTCCCAGGGCCAGCCCGGCCGCCAGCAGCGCGGCCAGCGGCGGCGGCGCTGCGGGCGCCGCTGGCGGCCCGATCGCCTGGCCGGGCGCCGCATCGATCGGCACGGCCAGCGCCGCAAGCGCAAACAAGGACAGCCAATATCGGGAACGACGCATGCGGGCCTCAGCCGGTGAAGGAAAAGCCGGAGTATGAGGCGGCTCCGATGCGCCCGACATGAGCGTGCTCAGCTTACCTAAGGATGACACGCCGGTCCGCCCTCTTCTCTTGACTGCGAAAAACACCCTGCCAGCAAGCCCCGGCGCGCTCCGTTATCGAAAAGTATCGTGCGCGAACGTCCCGAAGAATCCGTCTATGATGCCCTCATGTCAAAATCACAAACAGGCAGGTGATGGACCAAAAGTGGCCTCAGGAAATCTGGCTAGTCAGGCATGGACAGAGCGCGGGCAACGTGGCGCGCGATGCCGCCGAGGCAGCGGCCGGCTTGCATATCGATATCGCCGAGCGCGATGTCGACGTGCCCCTTTCCGATCTCGGCAGGCAGCAGTCGCAGGCGCTGGGCGCCTGGTTCGCGGCCCTGCCCGCGCACGAGCAGCCGAACGTGGTGCTGTACTCGCCGTATGTGCGCGCAGTCCAGACCGCACAGCTCCTGATGCAGCGCCTCGAGCGCGAGGAACTGGTCGCCGTGCATGCCGACGAACGCCTGCGTGAAAAGGAATTCGGCATCCTCGACCGCCTGACCGTGCGCGGCATCGCCGAACAGTTTCCCGACCTGTACGAACAGCGCCGCCACGTTGGCAAGTTCTATTTCCGTCCGCCCGGCGGCGAGAGCTGGTGCGACGTCATCCTGCGCCTGCGCAGCGTACTCGACACCCTGACCCGCGAGTACTGCCGCGAGCGCGTGCTGATCGTCGGCCACCAGGTCATCGTCAACTGCTTCCGCTACCTGCTGGAGCGCATGGACGAGGCCACCATCCTGGAGCAGGATCGCCTGGGCGATGTGCCGAACTGCTCGGTCACCTCCTATTCCTTCGATCCGTCGCTAGGCAAGCGCGGCAAGCTTGCAGTGCGGCTGGTCAATTTCGTCGCACCACTCGAAGACACCGGCACACCCGTTACCACCGGCAAGGATGTGCCGACGGCGGCCAAGGCCTGAGGCCCAATTCACCATGACGCTGCACACCCACGCCCGTCCGCGCGATCTCGATGCACCCCTGCTGCGGACCTGGCCGCTGCCGATGCCGTCGGGCGAAGCCGACAAGGAAGAACGCGGCCACGTACTGGTCCTCGGCGGTTCGCGCGAGATGCCGGGCGCCGTGATCCTGGCCGCCGTCGCCGCCCTGCGCGCCGGCGCCGGCAAGCTCACGGTCGCCACCGGCAACAGCGTGGCCCAGCTGGTCGCGCTGGCGATTCCCGAATCGCGCGTGCTCGGCCTGGCCGAAAACGAGGCCGGCGGCTTCACCGACGAGGCCGTGGCCGCGCTCGATCCGCTGGCCGACCGCATCAACGCCATCCTGATCGGCCCCGGCATGCAGGACGAGGAAGCGACCGCGCGCCTGGTGCACGCACTGCTGCCGCGCCTGCTCGGCACCGATACCCGCGTCATGCTGGACGCGAATGCGATGGGCGCGATCCTGCATCCGCCGGGCGGCGTCAACCCACCCTTCCGCTTCGGCGTTCCGGTACTGGTAACGCCGCACGCGGGCGAGATGGCGCACCTGACCGGCATCGCCAAGGAAGACATCGCAGGCGGCGCCGACCGCATCGCGCTCGAGGCGGCGCAGCGCTGGAATGCGGTGGTCGCACTGAAGGGCGCGCGCACCGTGATCGCCACGCCGCAGGGCGAGCGCTGGCAGCATGAAGGCGGCAACGTCGGGCTGGCAACCTCGGGCTCGGGCGACGTACTGGCGGGCATCGTCGCCGGACTGGCGGCGCGCGGCGCCGACCTGGCCCAGGCCGTGGCCTGGGGCGTGGTGCTGCATGCGCAGGCGGGCGAGCGCCTCGCGCTGCGTCTCGGAAAAATCGGATATCTGGCGCGGGAACTGTCGGACGAAGTCCCCTCGCTGCTGGAACAAGCCGCCGCCGAACCGGCCGACGCGGCGCAACGACCATCCGGCAACTTCGCCGGGGGACTAAGGGCTGAACCTTAGTGTTCGGCTCTTATCTGAAAGAAGTGTGCAATTCGGCGAACTGGCTAGAACCATGCAGGACTGCCGGAGTCGAATTCGTACACCACACGGGGCCGCGTATTGCGTCGGTTCCCTGATGGTTCCATGACTGGGCCGACAGGTCCTGTAGGAACTAACCTGGCGTCGTCGACCCTCCAGCGCCTCACCTGGAGACGGCGGCAAAAAATAGACGTGAACGAGGAGTAAAAAAATGAAAGCTCTTAACAACGCATCGAAAATTTTGTTTGCCGCAGCCCTGATGGCAAGCCTGGCGGCTTGCAAGAAAAACGACACCACCAGCACGACCGGCACCGGCGACACGTCGGCCACCGCGCCGAGCAGCACTTCGGGCACCAGCGGCACCGGCAGCACTGGCGCAGCAGGTAGCACCGCCACCGGCACCGGCGCAACCGGCACCACCGGCGATACCGGCACTGGCGCCACCGGCACCGGCACCACGGGCACCGGCAGCATGGGCACCGGCACTACCGGCACGGGCGCAACCGGCACCGGCACCACCGGCGATACCGGCACCGGCGCGACCGGCACCGGCACCACGGGTACCGGCACCACCAGCGGCGGCACCGGCACCAGCGGCGGTACCAGCGGCCATTGATCGGCCACCAGCGGCCACGCGCCGCCATGATGCATCGGCAAGGGGTCCGGATGGGCCCTTTGCACCGGCTCTGCCAGCCCTTCCCGGCTGGCATGGTTTTTATGCGAAAAAAAAGGCCTGCGCGAGCAGGCCTTTCTCATTGGGCGGCGGCGCCGCTCAGGCAGTCACGGGGCCCCGGCGGCCGGTCGCGAAGCGGCCCGCCTTGACGATCATGCGGAACACGAAGCGCACCAGCACGATGGTGAGGATCGCTTCCACGAAGGTCATCACGAAAGCCGGCAGCACCGAGAAGCGCGCCACGCGGCGGTGGAACTTGGCGGCCATGCGGTCACGGGCGATCTCGATGCTGTCGTAGAAGGTCGGCACGACCAGCAGGGTCAGCATCGTCGAAGTGATCGTGCCGCCGATGATGGAGATGGCCAGCGGCTGATAGAACTCGCCCGAGTCTCCCAGGGCCAGCGCCACCGGCAGCATGCCGGCGATCAGCGCGAAGGTCGTCATCAGGATCGGACGCAGGCGCGCGCGGCCGGCGGCCATCAGCGCCTCTTCGCGGTCCATGCCCTCGGCTTCCCGCGAACGCGCCGCATCCAGCAGCAGGATCGCGTTCTTGGCTACCAGGCCCATCAGCATGATGATGCCGATGAAGCTCATCATGTTCAGGGTGCCCCCGGTCAGGATCAGCGCCAGCACCACGCCGATCAGCGACAGCGGCAGCGACATCATCACGCCCAGCGGCGCGGTGAAGGAGCCGAACTGCATCACCAGGATCAGGTACATCAGACCGATGCCGGAGATCAGGCCGATGCCCAGGTTGGTGAACACCTCGTTCATGACCTTGCTCTGGCCGCCCACCGCCAGGCCGTAGCCCGGCGGGAAGTCCATCGACTTGGCCAGCTTCATCGCGTCCGCCATCACTTCGCCGTTCGAGCGGCCCTGGGCGTTGGCGGTGACGGTGACCACGCGCTTGCCGTCACGGTGCGAAATAGCTGCCGGTCCCTTGCCCATCGTGATCTTCGCGATCTGGTCGAGCGGCACCATCATGTTCGTACCCGCGACCGGAATCGGCAGGCGCTCGATGTTGTCGGTGCCGACCCGGTCGCTCGGGTGCAGGCGCACCGCCACATCGCGGCTCTGGCCGGTCGGGTCGACCCAGTCGCCCACCTCGATGCCGGCGAAGGCCACGCGCAGCGCGCTGGCGGCGTCGCCCACCGCGATGCCCATCGAGTTGGCCAGGCCGCGGTCCATCTCGATCTGCAGCTCGTCCTTCGGATCCTGCTGCGACAGGGTGACGTCGACCGCGCCCGGCACCTGGCGCAGCTTTTCCATGTAGCGCGAGGTCATTTCCATCAGCTTGCGCGAGTCGGGGCCGGTGAAGTCGATCGACACCGGCTTGCCGTTGCCGCTCAGGTCATCCATCACGACATATTCGGCGCCCACCAGGCGGCTGATCTTTTCACGCAGGGCGATCGCAACCTCGGCCGCGCTGCGCTTGCGTTCGCGGCGCTTGCCGATGTCGACGTAGATCGAGCCGCCGTTCACGTTGATCGAGCTGTTGGTATCCTTGGTCTCCGGCAAGGTGCGCGCGATCGCCGCCGCCTCTTCCATCTTCAGGCGCGCATAGTCGACCGAGGACGAGGCCGGGGTACGGACTTCGATCTTGATCTGGCCCTGGTCCATCTTCGGCTGGAAGGCCACGCCGCCCTTCCACATGTGCAGGCCGATGGCGCCGGCCAGCGCCAGCAGCGCGATGAATGCCATCCAGCGGCGGTGATGCAGGGCCCAGGCGATGACGTTGCCGTAGCGGTCGGCCTGGTGGTCGAACCAGGTGTTGAACTTCGCCAGGTATTTTTCCAGGCCTTTTTTCGGCGCATGGTGGTGGCCCGGTGGGTCGCCCCAGAAGGCCGACATCATCGGGTCGAGCGTGAACGAGATCAGCAGCGACACCGCGACCGAGCAGGTCACGGTCAGCGCGAACGGACGGAACCATTCGCCGGCGATGCCGCCCATGAAGGCGACCGGGATGAACACGGCCATGATCGAGAAGGTCGTCGAGGCGACGGCCATGCCGATCTCGGCGGTGCCGTTCAGGGCCGCGGTGCGGCGGTCCTCGCCGCTCTCCATATGGCGTACGATGTTTTCGCGCACCACGATGGCATCGTCGATCAGTACACCGATCGCCAGCGAGAGCCCGAGCAGGGTCATGAAGTTGAGCGTGAAGCCGCACAGCCAGACTGCGATGAAGGCCGCCAGCACCGAGGTCGGCAGCGACAACGCGGTGATCAGGGTCGAGCGCCACGAGTTCAGGAAGGCGTACACCACGAAGATGGTCAGCACCGCGCCGAACACCAGCGATTCGATCACGTTGTTCAGGCTGTCCTGGGCCGACTCGCCGCCGTCCCAGGTCACTTCCAGCTTGGTGCCGGCCGGTAGTTCCTTGCGGACCTCGGCGATCATCTCGTTGACCCGCTTGGCGATCGCCACGGTGGAGGCTTCGCGTGAGCGCACGATCGAGATGCCGACGTCGGGCTTGCCGCTGCGTACCGACATGCTGTCGATGTCGGCGAAGCCGTCCTTGATGTCGGCCACCTGGTTCAGGCGCACCACGGTGTCGCCGTTGCGCTTGACCACCACCTGCGAGAAGTCATCGGGCCGTTCGATGCGGCCGACCAGGCGGATGCCCTTCTCTTCCAGCGGGCCGCGCACCTTGCCCACCGGGGCGTTGGTGTTCTGGCGCGACAGCGCGTTGGTCACGTCGCTGACGGACACGTTGTATTCGCGCAGCTTCTCCGCGTGCAGCAGCACCGACAGTTCGCGCTTGAGCGAACCGCCGACCTGCACGTCGGCCACGCCGTCGATGCCGCGGAAGCGGTCGGCCAGCACGTCCTCGGCCAGGCGCGACAGCTCGGCGTGGCTCTGGGTGGTCGAGTTCAGCGACAGGTTCATGATCGGCTGCGCCGACGGATCGACCCGCCGCAGCACCGGCTCGCGCATCTCGATCGGCAGCTTGTAGCGCACCGCGGCGATCGCGTTGCGCACGTCGTCCGATGCTTCGATGAGGTTACGCTTGAAGTCGAACTGCAGCACGATGGTCGCGCTGCCCTCGTTGGCGTAGGCGCGCGCCTCGGTCACGCCGCTGATCGCCTGCATCTGCTTTTCGAGGCGGTTGACGATCTCCCGCTCGCTGGTCTCGGGCGAGGCGCCGGGATACGGAACCGTCACCACCAGGATCGGGATCTGCACGTCCGGCTCGTTGTTCACGCGCAGCTTGGACAGGGCATACAGGCCCATGGCCATCATCGCGATGATCAGCACGATCGTGGCGACCGGCTTCTTGACGCTGAAATTGGAAAGGAACATGGCCGGGTATCCTTATTTGCCCTGGGCTTCGCCGTTGCCGGCGCTCGCCACCCTGGCGGCCGCCAGCTCGACCTTCTGGCCGTCCTTCAGGTTGGCGCTCGGGTGGCGCAGCACGGTGTCGCCGACCGCCAGGCCGCCCTTGATCTCGAAGTTGCCGGTGCGCGGATCGCGCGCGCCCACCGCCAGGTCGGCCTTGGCCAGGGCGTTGCCCTTGACCTTCCAGGCAAAGGTCTTGTCGCCGGCCTTGACCAGCGCCGCTTCCGGCAGGGTCAGGGCGTCGCTCACCTCGGCATCGATGCGGCCCTCGGCATACAGGCCGGCCACGCGCGGCTGGGCCGCGCCCTGGAAGCCGACCAGCACCTCGACCTGGCGGGTGACGTCGTTGGCGGCCGGATCGATGCGGCGGACGATGCCGGCGAACTGCTGCTCGCCATAGCCGTTGATGCGGAACATGACCGGCTGGCCGACCTTCACGGCAGCGATCTTGTCGGCCGAGACGCGGCCTTCGAAGCGCATGCTGGTCGGGTCGATCACTTTCAGCAATTCCTTGCCGATGGCGGCGGTGTCGCCGGCCGAAACCTTGCGGTCGGAAACGATGCCGTCGAAGGGAGCGCGGACCACGGTGCGGCCGACCTGCTGGCGCGCCGCCACCAGGCGCGCCCTGGCGGCCGAGACTTCGCTCTGGGCGCTGTTGCGGCGCACCTCGGCGTCGTCGAGGGCCTGGGCCGAGGCCATGCCGGAAGCGCGCAGGGTCTTCAGGCGCTCCAGCGCGCGGGTCGACTGGTCGAAGGCCTGGTCGGCGGCGCGCGCCGAGGCTTCGGCCGACATCAGGCTGTCGCGGATCGAGGTCTCGTCGAGCTTGACCAGCACGTCGCCGCGCTTGACCGGCTCGCCGTTCTCCTTCAGCACCTGCAGGACGACGGCCGAGACTTCGGCGCGCAGGTCGGCCTTGCGTTCGGGCTGGATCGAGCCGGTGATCACGGGTCCCGACGCCAGCGCATTGCTCTGCACCGTCAGCACGTCTTCCGACGACACCAGCAGCTGGACGGCCTTGCCATCCTTTGCGGCGCCGGCCTGCGCGGTGGCAGTCGCCGGCTTGGCGGGTTCCTTGGATTTACCACAGGCAGCAAGCGCCGAGGCAATGGCAAGGACGAGTAGGGTTTTGCGCAGCATTCGTGGATCTCCCGGTGGACTCGTTATTTGTAAGTATAGGAATAGTAAAAACCAGCGCGCAGTATCAATGAGGCCGCCAGCCCAGTCAATCGAGGATAGGCAGAGCGTGGTTTTCGAGGGATGAACTGCGTTTTTCGGGGATGAACTGCAGTTGATGGAGATGAAATGCGTCCGGAAATGGACAGTGGACGGACAGTGGCGGACAGGGTCCACGCGCAGGCGCAAACGTCGGCCCCGCGCTGGCGGGGACCCGGGTCGCTCTTGCGTTTTACTTCACGAACAGGTGATACACCAGGTTACCCATCAGGATACCCGTCACGATCCCGCCGCCGATCTCGACCAGCGTGTGCCCCATGCGCTCGCGCAGCGGACGGTGATCGGCCGCGCCGGCGCCCAGGCGGTTGATGGCAGCGGCCTGGCGGCCGACGTGCTGGCGCAGGCTGTTGGCGTCGATCATCACGATGAAGCACAGCGTCACGGCCACGCCGAAGGCCGGATGGCCGATGCCTTCGCGCAGGGCGATCAGGGTCGCCATGCTGGTCACGGTGGCGCTGTGGTTGCTCGGGAAGCCGCCATTGCCGACCAGGTTGAAGGCCCAGCGCCGCTGGCGCGCACTATTGATCAGGAATTTGATCGGTCCGACCACCAGCCAGGTCAGCAGCGGGGTCAGCAGATAAGTGAAGTCCATGTGAGTTCCGATGTGTTAGTACAAAGTAATGCCGGCCAGCATTATCGCAGAAGCGATGCGCCCGCCACAGCCAGAAACCAGTAATATGCTGTCCAGTGTGGTTTATCAGACAACGGAGAAGTCGATGCAATATTTCAAGCTGTCCTTCGTGGTGACGATCGTCCTGCTGGGCCTTGCCGCCTGGTGGGGCTTCAGCCACGGCGGCACCGGCGGCCTGGTCCAGGCCTTGTGGATCGCGGCAGTGCTGGGTGTGCTTGAAGTCTCGCTCTCCTTCGACAACGCGGTCGTCAACGCGACCGTCCTGCGCAACTGGAACGCGTTCTGGCAAAAGCTGTTCCTGACGGTCGGCATCGTCGTGGCCGTGTTCGGCATGCGCCTGGTGTTCCCGCTGCTGATCGTTTCGATCGCCACCGGGCTGGGCCTGATCGACGTCTGGCACATGGCGATCAACACGCCGGACGAGTATGCGCGCAATCTGGTGTCGAAGCACGCCGAGGTGGCGGCCTTCGGCGGCGCCTTCCTGCTGCTGGTCTTCCTCAACTTCCTGTTCGACGAAGAGAAGGAACTCCATTGGCTGGGCTGGATCGAAGAAAAGGTCGGGCAGTTCGGGAGCGAAGGCCTGGCCATCCTGCTGACCCTGCTGGCCGTGTTCGGCTGCATGAGCCTGATGCCCGAGCAGCGCAAGCTGTCGGTGCTGGTGGCCGGCATCGTCGGCGTGATCGTCTACGTGGGCGTGGACTGGCTCAGCGGCCTGCTCGAGGAAGAGGAATCGGATCCGGCGGTCGGCAAGCTGATCTCGCAGGGCAGCATCGGCGGCTTCCTGTACCTCGAAGTCCTGGACGCCTCGTTCAGCTTCGACGGCGTGATCGGCGCCTTCGCCATCACCAACGACGTCGTCATCATCATGCTGGGCCTGGCCATCGGCGCGATGTTCGTGCGTTCCCTGACCGTGTTCCTGGTGCACAAGGGCACGCTGGAAGAATTCGTCTACCTCGAGCACGGCGCCCACTATGCGATCGGCATCCTGGCCCTGATCATGTTCGCCAGCGTCCAGTACGAGATTCCCGAATGGTTCACCGGCCTGTCCGGCATCGCCTTCATCCTGGTGTCGCTGTGGTCGTCGATACGCTACAAGCGCCGCGAAGAGCTCAAGCCGGCAGCTTAATTTTTTTTACGAAAGGAAGAACAATGGCGATCAGTCTGCAAAAAGGCGGCAACGTCAACCTGTCCAAGGAAGACCCGACCCTCAAGCGCGTCATCATCGGCCTCGGCTGGGATCCGCGCGCATCCGACGGCGCGACCTTCGACCTCGACGGCAGCGCCTTCCTGCTGCGCGGCGACGGCAAGGTGCGCGGCGATAACGACTTCATCTTCTACAACAACCTGCAGTCCGCGGACGGCTCGGTCAAGCACACCGGCGACAACCGCACCGGCCAGGGCGAAGGCGACGACGAGCGCCTGCTGGTCGAGCTGGGCCGGGTGCCGCCGGAGGTCGAGAAGATCGCCTTCGCCGTCACCATCCACGAGGCCGACCAGCGCCGCCAGAACTTCGGCCAGGTGGGGCGCGCCTTCATCCGCTGCCTGAACGCGGATGGCGAACGCGAGATCGCACGCTACGACCTGTCCGAGGACAGCTCGACCGAGACGGCGATGATCTTCGGTGAACTCTACCGCTACGGCAGTGAGTGGAAATTCCGCGCCGTCGGCCAGGGCTACAACGGCGGCCTGGGTCCGCTGGCGCGTTCCTTCGGTGTCAACGTCTGACGCGTTCATGAGCTTTTGACAATCCGCGCGCTCATCGGCAGAATGGGCGCGACTTCACTCAACGCTCATCCACCATGCCCTCGACCTTCCCGCGGCGCGCCAGCGCCATCCTTGCCTCCGTCATCGTCGCGGCGATCGTGCTGTTTGCCCTGTACATCACGGTGGTGCTGCACTGGTCGTATTCGGAAGGCGAACGCGCCGGCTACCTGCAGAAACTGTCGCGCAAGGGCTGGCTGTGCAAGACCTGGGAAGGCGAGATTCTGCTGTCGAGCATGCCGGGCGCCATTCCCGAGCGCTTCGCCTTCACCGTGCGCGACCCAAACGTGGTCAAGCAACTGCAGGCTGCGATGGGCCAGCGCGTCCAGCTCAGCTATTCCCAGCACGTCGGCATCCCGACCACCTGCTTCGGCGAGACCAGCTATTTCGTCGAGAAGGCCGCCGTCGGCGGCAGCAACCCGGTCGCACCGAATCCCGGCCCCTAGTCATCCTTAAAACAATTGAATGGGTGGCACTATGAGAAGGCGGCTTGCGGGGATCCTGCTGGCGGCAGCCGGCGCGCTGGGCGCGGCGCAGGCGTCCACCATCGTCGACTACACGCTGCTGCGGCCCGAGGGGCGGCGCCACTACCTCGTGGTCGAGCCGGACCGGCTGGCGCGCAGCAAGCGCCCCACCGTGATCCTGCTGCATGGCCATGGCGCCTCGGCCCCCTTCATGGTCGGGCTCGCTTCTTTCGGCACCTATACGGCCCAGGACTGGATCCGGCTCGCCGAGCGCGAGCGCGTGATGCTGATCGCGCCGGACGGCATCAAGGGCAGCGACGGCAAGCAGGCCTGGAACGATTGCCGGCTCGACGCCGCCAGCAATGCCACCAGCGATGACGTCGGCTTCATCGCCGCCCTGATCGATACCGCGGTGTCCGAACTCGGCGCCGATCCCGAGCGCATCTACGTGTACGGCAGCTCGAACGGCGGCGGCATGGCGTACCGGCTCGGCATCGAACTCGCGCCGAAGCTGGCGGCGATCGGCGTGCAGGGCGCGCTGATGCCGATGCAGAGCCGCTGCAAGCCGCCGAACCACCCGATCTCGGTCTTCGTCTCGCACGGCACCGCCGACGAGATCGCGCCCTACAACGGCGGCAAGGTCGGACACTGGCTGCTGCGCGACCGCGGCAGCGGCGTCAGCGCCGAGGAATCGGTGGCCGTATGGCGCCGCGCGGCCGGCTTGCCGGAGACACCGATGCGCTTCCGCATGCCGCACCTGCAATCCTCCGATCCGACCTCGGCCACGCGCTATGTCTGGGGCAAGGACCCGGCCCAGGTGCAAGTCCAGTTCATGCGCATCGACGGCGGCGGCCACGTGGGCTCATCCAAGCTCGAGGAATTGCCGTGGATACTGCGCAAGATCGTGGGGAATATGAACCACGATGTCGATACGGCGGAAGAAGCGTGGAACTTCTTCAAGGATAAGAGGGCGACGGGCGCGCATTGACGCCCGGACCCGGGTTCAGCTGTCGCCGCGCTGCTTGGCGACGACGTCGGACAAACGCGCGGCCGCCTGCTGCGCCGAGGGCAACTGCGAAAAACGTCCCAGCAGTTCGCGCGCCAGGTCGGCCGATTCGGCGCGCTGCTTGGCCTCGGCCTGGGCCGCATCGATCCGTTCGCGCAGCAGGCCCAGTTCCGCCACCTGCTCTTCCTGGCGCGCCGATTCGAGTTCGATCAGGCGCCGTTTGGCGTCCGCCATTTCCTCGGTTGCCTGCAGGGTTTTCCGCTGCATGTCGGCCGCCTGCTGGGCGCGCTCCAGCAGGATGCGCTGGGCGTCGCGCTTGTCGAGTGCGGCCTGGGCCGCAGCCTGCTCCGCCAGTTCGCGCGTCTTCGCCAGCTGCGCCTTTTCTTCCTCGGCCTTGGCGCGCGCCTCGGCGGCCTCGATGGCGCCCTGCTCGGACGCCAGCCGCGCCGCGGCCGCCTCGTTGGCGCGGGCGTCGGCCGCCGTCTGCTGGCGCTGGGCCGACAGCTTCTGTTCGAGCAGCAGCAGGGTTTCGCGGGCGGCGTCGGCGCCAGCCTGTTCGGCGGCCAGCAATTCCTCGGCCAGCTGCTGCTGGCGGCGTTCGTGTTCGGCGCGCCCGGCCTGGGCGCGCGCCAGTTCGGCGGCGCGCTCCAGGTGCGCCTGCTGCGCGGCGGCGGCCGCTTCCTCGTGCGCGGCCTGGCGTTCGGCTTCGGCCGTCGCCTGGCGCTGGGCTTCCAGCGCGGCCTGCTGCGCCGACAGCGCGCGCTGTTCGGCTTCGAGCTGGGCGCGCAGCAAGGCCGCCTGTTCCTGTTCCGCGGCGATGCGCGCCTCGGCGGCGGCCGCCAGTGCGCGTTCGGCGTCCTGGCGCGCATCCAGTGCGGCCAGCGCTTCCTGCTCGACGCGCACCCGTTCGCGCTCGGCGGCGGCCAGCGCCTCGGCTTCCTGGGCGCGGCGCGCGGCCAGGCGCACCGCTTCGCGCTGCAGCTCCGCCTGCTCGGCTTCATGCGCGATGCGCGCCTGCTCGGCCGCGCTTTCGGCCGCACGGGCCTCCGCCGTAGAGCGCGCCAGGGCGGCACGCTCTTCGGCCAGGGCGCGCTCGCGCTCGTGCTGTACGGCTTCCAGGGCCGCCGCTTCCGTCGCTTCCTGCTCGGCCTCGGCGCGCCTGCGCGCCTGCTCGGCGGCGGCGCGCTCGGCGTCCAGCCGGGACCGCACTTGCGCGGTTTCCGCTTCCTCGGCCTGGGCGCGCTCCAGCGCTACCTCGCGCAGCTTGCGGTCGGCCTCGATGCGGGCCTCGGTCGCAGCCAGGATCCGGCCTTCGGCATCGCGCCGCGCTTCCAGTGCGGCCACGGCCATCTCTTCCTGGCGCTCGCGGTGCACGGCGGCGTCGCGCAATTCCTTCTCGGTCTGCAGGCGCAGGCGCAGCGACTGGGCGGCGGTGCGTTCGTACTCGGCCTGGGCTACGGCGATCGCCTCGCGCTCCTGCTCGATGCGGGCCAGGGCGCGCGCTTCTTCCAGCGCCCTCGCCTCGGCGGCGGCGCGGGCGAAGCTCGACGCCAGCGCGACCTGGTCGGCGCGCTCGCGCTGCAGCGCCAGTTCGAGGGCTTCGGCTTCGGCCTCGGCCAGCTTCTCGGCGGTCAGGCGCGCGGCCTTTTCGGCGCGCTCGCGCTCGCGCGCGAGGATCGCGACCCGCGCGTCGGCGCCGGCGCTGTGGCTGACTTCCTCGCGCGCCGCGTGCACGGCGGCGACCCGCTCGGCGGCCTGCAGGCGGGCCTGTTCGGCCTGCTGCGCCAGCTCCTCGGCCTGGCGTGCGGCCCGCTCGGCGATCTCGGCGTCGGCTTTCGCCTGTTCTTCGGCGCGGCGGCGGGCTTCCTCCTGGGCGCGGGCGCGCGCCTCGGCGGCCAGGCGGATCTGGGTATCGGCTTCGACTCGGGCGCGCAGCTCGGCGGTTTCCTGGCGCATCGCCTCGAGGCGCTCGGCGGCGGCCCTGGCGGCGGCGCGCAGGGTGTCGATGCGGTCGCGGTTGGCTTCGATCGCCTCTTCCGAGGCCTGGACATTGGCCAGCGCGGCGGCTGCCGCTTCGGCGTCGATCGCGGCGCGTTCCTCGGCCAGGCTGCGTGCACGGGCTTCGGCATGGGCGCGGTTCTCGGCCGCCATCGCCGCCTTGGCTTCCGCCTCGACCCGGGCGATACCTTCCTTGATCGCGCGCTTTTCGAGCTGTTCGCGCTGCGGCTCGGCGCCGGACGCCGGATCCTCGCCGGACGCGGAAGTCAGGTCGATCGTGAAGTGGGCATCATCGTGGTGGTCGGGGCGATCGGTCATGGGCTACTCGCTGGCTGCGGACGGACTGGGGCTCAGGCTGATTATGCGCCAGAGCTGAAAAACGCGGCACGCCGAACTGAGGCATGAATCCCGGTCAATTCTCCGGATTACACGGGCCAGAGCGGCGGCTCGTCCATCAGCGCCACCTGCTCGCGCAGCTCGAGAATGCGGTCCTGCCAGTAGCGCTGGGTGTTAAACCAGGGGAAGGCGGCCGGAAAGGCCGGATCGTCCCAGCGCATCGCCAGCCAGGCCGAATAATGGATCAGGCGCAGGGTGCGCAGGGCTTCAACGAGGTAGAGCTGGCGCGGGTCGAACTCGCAGAAGTCCTCGTAGCCGGCCAGCACGTCGCCGAGCTGGTGCACCATCTCCTGGCGCTCGCCCGACAGCAGCATCCACAAATCCTGCACGGCCGGGCCCATGCGGCTGTCGTCGAAGTCGACGAAGTGCGGGCCGTCGCCGGTCCACAGCACGTTGCCGGCGTGGCAATCGCCGTGCAGGCGCAGCAGCGGCAATGCGCCGGCCCGGTCGAAGCAGCGCGCGACGCCGTCCAGGGCCTGGTCGAGCACGCTGGTGTAGGCGGTCAGCAGCTCGTGCGGAATGAAGCCGTGACCGATCAGCCAGGCGCGCGGCTCGTGGCCGAAGGTGTCGAGGTTCAGCGCCGGACGTTCCAGGAATTCCCGGGTGGCGCCGACCGCGTGGATGCGGCCGATGAAGCGGCCGATCCATTCGAGGACCTTGGGATCGGACAGCTCGGGCGCGCGCCCGCCGCGGCTGGGGAAGACGGCGAAGCGGAAGCCGCCGAATTCGTGCAGCGTGCGTCCTTCGATCTCGCGCGCCGGGACCACCGGCACTTCGGCGTCGGCGAGCTCCTGGGTGAAGGCATGTTCCTCGAGGATGGCGGCGTCGCTCCAGCGCCCCGGGCGGTAGAACTTGAGCACCACCGGCTGGCCCTCCTCGCGGCCGACGCGGTAGACCCGGTTTTCATAACTGTTCAGCGCCAGCAGGCGGCCGTCGCCGTGCAGGCCGACGCTGTCGAGCGCGTCCAGCACCATCAGTGGATCGAGGCGCGAGAAAGGATGGGATTCCGATGGAGTATTCATGCCGCCATTGTATAGGCCCGCGACGGGGCTGCGCACCCCTGCTCTTTTTTGACGAATTTGGGAAAATCGGTGAGCGAATGGCTGAAATTCATGCGTTCAAGGAATTTTTTTCCTGAAAATATTACAATTTTGATGAAGAGGACGGCCTTAGGTGTGTGGCCGCACCGAGCGGCCTCACGGCACAGGGTCTGATGGCAGCTCAGCACCTGAGCGCGACCGCGCGACATGCTGCCTATCGAGAGAACGACAATGAAAAAGACGCTGACGCTGACCGCGCTTGCCGCGGCCCTCGCCTGTCACTGGGCCGCCGCCGCGGACGCCGCCCAGCCGCCAAAGGCCGAGCCGCATATGCAAAAGGTGCTGGACGCACTGAAGTCGCTGAACGGCAAACCGATCGAGAACCTGACCCCGGAAGAGGCGCGCAAGCAGCCGACGCCCGCCGACGCGGTCAAGAAGGTGCTGGCCGACGAGAAGAAGAGCAGCGAGCCGGAACCCGGCGTCACGGTCAAGGACATGACGGTACCGGTCGATGGCGGCAGCGTCCCCGTGCACATCTATACGCCGGAGGGCAAGGGCCCGTTCCCGGTGATGGTCTACTACCACGGCGGCGGCTTCGTGATCGCCGACACCAAGGTCTACGAGGCCTCGCCGCGCGCGCTGGCGAAGATGGCCAAGGCGATCATGGTCGCGGTCGACTACCGCCAGGCCCCCGAGCACAAGTTCCCGACGGCGCCGAACGACGCCTTCGCGGCCTATATCTGGACCACCCAGCACGCGAAGGAGTTCAACGGCGACCCGATGCGCGTGGCGGTCGGGGGCGAATCCGCGGGCGGCAACCTGGCCACCGTGGTGTCGATGATGGCGCGCGACAAGAAGGCGCAGATGCCGGTGCACCAGCTGCTGGTCTACCCGGTGGTCGACAATGACATGAACAACGCCTCCTACCAGCGCAACGCCAATGCCAAGCCGCTCAACAAGGCGATGATGGCCTGGTTCTTCAAGTACTACGGCGGCGATCCGAAGAACCCCTATGCCCTGCCGATGAAGGCCGGCTCGCTGAAGGACCTGCCGCCCGCCACCATCGTCGCCGCCGAGATCGACCCGCTGCTCGGCGAGGGCAAGGCCTATGCCGACAAGCTGAAGAAGGATGGCGTCAAGGTCGACTACAAGGAATACAGCGGCGTCACCCATGAATTCTTCGGCATGGGCGCGGTGGTGCCGAAGGCCAGGGATGCCGAGCAGTTCGCCGCGGATGGGCTGAAGAAGGCGTTCGCAGAGAAGCACTGACGAGCGCTAAGCGGGCATTAAGCCTGTGCTCGGCAATACGAGGCAAGATTGGCATGTTTTCCGTTTGCGCCGGACCGCCAGAGCAGGCTGTCCGGCGTTTTTTTTCGCCGGTACGGCGGCGCAGGCGGTACACTTGCGCCTTCAACGAACGGAATCACCTGGTACAACATGCAACTCGAACAGCCCCTCACCGACAAAGAATTCGACGATCTCGACAACTTCCTGCTGTCCGAACGCAGCCCGGAAGGCGCGATGACGATGGATACCCTGCACGGCTACCTGACCGCGATCGCGATCGGCCCGGAATCGATCATGCCGGCCGAGTGGCTGCCGCGCGTCTGGGGCGAAGACGGCGCCGCGCCGAAATGGAAGAACCCGAAGGAAGAGCAGCGCATCGTCAACCTGATCATGCGCTTCATGAACGAAGTCCTGATCACCTTCGAGGTCGCGCCCAAGGAATTCGAGCCGCTCTACGTCGAGCACGAAGTCGACGGCGAGACCCTGATCGACGCCGAAGCCTGGTGCTGGGGCTTCTGGGAAGGCATGGACCTGCGTCCCGGCTCCTGGGACGAGATCTGGGATTCGGAAGCCGGCCCGATGATGCGCCCGATCTACCTGCTGGGCGCCGACGAGATCGAGGAAAGCGAGCTGCCCGAGGTCGAAGACCCGCGCCTGGCGCACAAGCTGGCGCTCGACATCGAAGCCAACCTGCCCGCGATCCACCGCTTCTGGCTGCCGCGCCGCAAGGCCGCGGTCGAGACCGTGCGCCGCGACGAGCCAAAGGTCGGCCGCAACGACGACTGCCCCTGCGGCAGCGGCAAGAAGTTCAAGAAGTGCTGCGGCGCCGAGCAGGCCTGAGCGCTTCCCTTGCGTCGACCTCCACCCTCCCCGTCATCACGGGATGCAGGGTGCAGAGGTAATCGAAGCCTTCCCCCTGGCGCACCGTGTGGCGCCAGCTCTGCCCCGGCTTCAGGTCGCCCGAGCTGATGCCGGCCGCCGCCGCGGTGACGTTGTGGACGAACATGTCCTTGTTCACCCAGGTGACGGTATCGCCGGGCCGCACCGCCACCACTTTCGGCGTGAACGTCATGCCGTCGATGAGCACGCGGTGATCGGCCGCCCCGGCGCTCGCGGCGGCGGCCGCGTTCAGCAAGGCGGCCGCCATCCATAACGCGGGCTTCATTTCATCTGCGCCTGGATATGCTTCGCATGCTCGAGGTGGGCCGCGATGTTCGGCCTCACCTTGTTCAGCAGCGCCTTCAGCTCGGCGTTCGAGGCGCTCGGGCTCAAGGTCTTGTCGAGCGCATCGAGGACGGTCTGGTGGTAGCTCACCTCGTTGTCGACATAGGCCTTGTCGAATGCGGCGCCCGACAGGCTCTTGAGGTGCTCGCGGTTCGATTCGCCGCCCTGGGTGAGCGACTTGCTGGTGTCGTTCTCTTCCGGCGTGACGTGGAGCTTCTTCACCAGCGCGACCGCCTGCCTGTTCACGGCCGAATGGTCGTGCACCATCTGTTTGGCAAAGTCGCGCACTTCCTTGTTCCTGGTTTTCGCTTCGGCCAGCTTGCCGGCATCGATGTCGACCGTGTTGGCGGCAACGACAATGGCGGCGATCTGCGCATCGTTGGGACTGGCGGCGTGGACGGCGCCCAGCGGGCCGGCGGCCAGCAGGGCGAACAGGATCGGCGCGAGGGTCTTTTTCATGCTCATGGCAGTCTCCATTGATTATAGGAAGTGAAACATGCCATTCGATGCAGCGGCCCCGCGCCGCGTTCCCGGCATCTTCAGCCCGGCGCTTCCTCGCTCAGGCGGCGCATGACCTTGGCGACGATGCGGTCGCAGCGCGCGCCGTCGAAGCCGAAGGCATGGTCGAGCGCGAAGTCGAGTTCGCGCGCCAGCGCCTCGCGCAGCATCGCGCGCGCGCGGAAGTAGCGGCTGCGTACCGTGGCTTCGGGAATATCGAGCAGCTTTCCGGTTTCTTCGACGCTGAGCTCCTCGACCGCGCGCAGGATGAACACGGTGCGGAAGACTTCCGGCAGGCGGTCGATCTTCGCTTCGATCAGGCCGCGGGCCTGGGCATGCATTGCCGCCTGCTCGGGCTGCCCGGCCGCATCGCAGTCGCCCGCTTCCCCCGGCTGCTCCATCGCCGCCTCGGCGCCCAGTTCGATGACTTCGGCCATGCGCCCGGACGAACGGCGACGCATCAGGGCGGCATTCATCACGATACGGGTCAGCCAGGTGGCGAGCGAGGACTCGCCGCGGAAGTCCGGCAAGGCGCGGTAGGCCTGGATGTAGGCGTCCTGCAGCGCATCCTCGGCCTCGGCATCGTCGCGCAGGATGCTGCGCGCGACACGGTAGAGCCGGCGGTTGTAGCGCCGCATCAGGCCGGCGAAGGCAGCCTGCTCGCCGTCCACCACGCGCTGCCGGAGGGCGGCGTCCGAATCATCGTCGACTGCAAGCTGCATGGTGCTCTCCTGTGATGAACCGGGGTCAGACTCCCCATTTTGGCAAGATCCCCGAGAATATTTCCAAAAATCGGAGTCTGACCCCGGTTTGATGCAGCGCAGCCGCCGCGCGTTCCCGGCTCATGCCGCCGTCAAGCGGCTTTCGTACATGGCTGCCAGCATGTCGGACTGGCTGACGACGCCGGCGAACACGCCGTGCCGGTCCACCACCGGAATGTGGTGCAGGCCCTGGTTGCTCATCAGCGGCACGAGCTCGGCGATCGGCTCGTCCACGCCGACCGTCTCCACGTGGCGCTGCATGATCTCCACCACCTTGCCCGGACGGTCGCCGCGCATCCCCAGCAGGTGGACGAACAGTCCGCGCAGGCGCTCGCCGAGCGTCTGGTAATCGTCCAGTCCCGCATGGTGCAGGAAATCGTTCTGGCCGACCATGCCCACCACGCGCCCGGCCTTGTCCAGCACCGGCAGCGCATGCAGGCCATGCCGGCGCAGCAGGCGCCAGGCCTCCGCCAGCGGCATCCCCGCCCGCACCGTCACCGCATCCTTCGACATGATCGCGCCGCAGGTGATCACGCCGAAGCGGCGCCCGTAGGCCTGGACTTCGGTTTCGAGCAGGATCGCTTCGAGGTCGTCGCGGCTGATGTCGAGCACCTGGCCGTAGCGCGCCAGCGCGGCGTCCAGGTCTTCCTTGGTGAAGCCGAGGCGCGCGGTCGGCACCGGATCGCGGGTCGCGTGCACGTTCTGCAGCATCGATTGCTGGGTGTGCGGATAGCGGCGCCCGGTCAGGTTATTGAACAGCAGCGCGACCAGCACGATCAGGGTCGAGTTCAGGCACACCGGCACGAAGGCGAAGCCGAAGCCGGCCGCATGCACCGCCGGGCCGCCGAGCACCGTGGTCAGCGCCACGGCGCCGCTGGGCGGATGTAGGCAGCGCAGCAGGAACATTACCAGGATCGCCAGCGAACCGGCCAGCGGCGCCGCCAGCAGCGGATTGCCGATCGCCTTGGCGCAGGCCACGCCCACCAGGGCGGAGATGGTATTGCCGCCGATGACGGACCACGGCTGGGCCAGCGGACTGGCCGGCACGCAGAACAGCAGCACGGCCGAGGCGCCCATCGGCGCCACCAGCGCCAGCGGCAGCGTGGCGGTGCCGAGCATCAGCATGCTGAGGCCGGCGGTCAGCAGCAGGCCGAGAAGCGCCCCGGCGACGGAGCGCATGCGCTCGTGGCGCGGGACGGTATTACGTTGCGGCACAAAGGCGCGCATCCATTGCAAGGTCTGGTCCAAGATAAAACTTCTACGAAAAAAACATCACAATATGATATATTATTCGGCTCGTCTCTGCCACTACCTCCGTCCGTGAAGCCGATAGCCAAGTCCGATTTCTCCGCCCTCTCCGAATTCCGCTACCAAATGCGGCGCTACGAACACTTTTCCGAAAACGCCGTGCAGGCCGAGGGCATCACGCCCCTGCAGTACCTGCTGCTCCTTCACATCAAGGGCTTCAGGGGCCGCGAATGGGCCACCATCGGCGAACTGGCCGAGCGCCTGCAGGCCAAGCAGCACGGCGTGGTGGCGCTGGTCACGCGCTGCGAAGCGAGCGGCCTGGTCGAGCGGCGCGCGAATGTCGACGACCGCCGCCGCGTCGAGGTCCACCTGCTGCCGCCCGGCGAAGCGATCCTGACGCGCCTGGCCGAGATCCACCGCGCCGAGCTGCGCGCCCTGCAAGGCGTATTCACGATTCCCAACCTCCCCTGAACTTCACCATGTCCGTTTCCCATCATGTCCCCGAACGCCGCGACTTTTCCGGCGACCTGCGGCTGTTGCTGATCGCGGCGATCGCCGCCGTCATCGGCGGCCTGGCCGTGCTCGCCGCCCACGTCCTGCTGCTTCTGATCCGCTTTTTCACCGACCTGTTCTTCTACCAGCGCTTCTCGATGGCCGACCTGTCGCCCGCCAACCACACGCTGGGCGCCTGGGTGATCGCGGTGCCGGTGATCGGCGGCGTGGTGATCGGCCTGATCGCCCGCTACGGCACCGAGCAGATCCGCGGCCACGGCATTCCCGAAGCGATCGAGGCGATCCTGTTCAAGGACAGCGCGATGTCGCCGAAGGTCGCGGTGCTCAAGCCGCTTGCTTCCGGCATCGCGATCGGCAGCGGCGGCCCGTTCGGCGCCGAGGGGCCGATCATCATGACCGGCGGCGCGATCGGCTCCCTGATCGCCCAGCACTTCCACCTGACCGGCGGCGAGCGCAAGTCGCTGCTGGTGGCCGGCGCGGTCTCCGGCATGACGGCGGTGTTCGGCACGCCGGTGGCGGCGGTGCTGATGGCGGTCGAGCTGCTGCTGTTCGAACTGCGTCCGCGCAGCCTGCTGCCGGTGGCGGTCGCCTGCGCGGTGGCCGGCTTCCTGCGTCCGCTGGCGATGGAAGCGGGTCCGCTGTTCCCGCTGCAGACCGCGCCGGTGGCGCCGCTGGCCCTGCTGTCCTGCCTGGTGGCCGGCCTGCTGTGCGGCGCGCTCTCCTGGACCATGTCGACCATGCTGTACCGCGTGGAAGACTGGTTTCACCGCCTGCCGATCCACTGGATGTGGTGGCCGGCGCTGGGCGCGCTGGCGGTCGGCATCGGCGGCTACTTCCAGCCGCGCGCGCTGGGCGTGGGCTACGACGTGATCGGCGACCTGCTGCATAACCACCTGGCCATGGGCGCGGTGCTGGCCCTGCTCGCGGTCAAATTCGTGATCTGGCTGATCGCGCTCGCTTCGGGCACCTCGGGCGGCGTGCTGGCGCCGCTGCTGATGCTCGGCGCCGGCCTCGGCTCGCTGCTCTCGCCCTGGCTGCCGGGCGCCGAACCGGCCCTGTGGCCGCTGGTGTTCATGGCCGCCACCCTGGGCGGCATGATGCGGGCGCCGGTGATGGCGGTGGTATTCGCCTTCGAGCTGACCCACGATTCGAACGCCCTGCTGCCGCTGCTGGCCGCCGCCGCCGGCGCCTACGGCTTCACGGTGCTGACCATGGGCCGCTCGATCCTGACCGAGAAGATCGCGCGCCGCGGCCACCATATCTACCGCGAATACGGCATCGATCCGCTCGAGCGCCACAGCGTGGCCGAAGTGATGACGCATGAGGTCCAGAGCGTCGACGCCGACGCCACCGTGGCGTCCGTGCTGGCCTCGCACTTCGGCCCGCAGCAGAAACACCGCGGCTTCCCGGTGACGCGCGGCGGCCTGCTGGTCGGCATGCTCGACAGGGATGCCCTCACCGGGCAGGCCCCGGATCTTCCGGTGGGCAGGCTATTCGGCATCAACCGCCCGCCGGTCGCCCTGGCCGGCGAGACCTGCCGCATCGTCGCCACCCGCCTCGCCGTGCACGGCATCGAGCGCCTGCCGGTGGTTGCCAGCGCCGGCGAGCCGCGGCTGCTCGGCATCGTCAGCCGCAGCGACCTGATCAAGGCCACCGCCGGGCTGCACGCCGAGGAGCACGAGCGCCGCACCCTGCGCCGCCATCCACTGGCGCGCAGGGGTGCCTGAGCCTGCGCCGGCTCCAGCTTTTTATTGAACAATCATGTACGATAGGCAATCCGCGCATTCGCGCCATTGCCTATTTCTCTTGAGGACAAGAACATGATGAAACCGCTCAAGCGCACCCTGCCCGCCCTGCTGTCCGCCCTCGCGCTGGCCGCCGCCATCGTCCCCGCCCAGGCCGCCGTGCCGATGGTCAAGACCCCGGCGCCCGGCTTCTTCCGCCTGATGGTCGGCGACTTCGAGGTCACCCCGATCAACGACGGCACCGTCGACCTGCCGGTCGACCAGCTGCTGCACCAGAAGCCGGAACAGACCCGCGCCACGCTCGAAAAGAACTTCCTGAAGACGCCGCTGGAAACCTCGGACAATACCTTCCTGATCAATACCGGCGCCAAGCTGGTGCTGGTCGACACCGGCGCCGGCGCCCTGTTCGGCCCGACCCTGGGTAAATTCGTGCAGAACCTGAAGGCGGCCGGCTACCAGCCCGAACAGATCGACGAAATCTACATCACCCACATGCACGGCGACCACGTGGGCGGCCTGGTCCACGACGGCCAGCGCGTGTTCCCGAATGCGGTGGTGCGCGCCAGCAAGGCGGACGCCGACTTCTGGCTGAGCAAGGCGAACCTGGACAAGGCCCCCGCCGACAAGAAAGGCTCCTTCCAGGGCGCGATGGCCTCGATCAACCCGTATGTTCAGGCCGGCAAGTTCCAGGTCATCGACCATGACGGCGAACTGGTGCCGGGCGTGTCCGCCATGGCGGAACACGGCCACACCCCGGGCCACACCAGCTATGTGGTGGAAAGCCGCGGCCAGAAGCTGGTGCTGATCGGCGACCTGGTCCACGTTGCCGCCGTGCAGATGGATAATCCGCAGGTGACGATCGGCTTCGACAGCGACGAAAAGGCCGCGTATGCCGCCCGCAAGAAGGTGTTCGACGACGCCGCAAAGAAGGGCTACCTGGTCGGCGGCGCCCACCTGCAGTTCCCCGGCCTGGGTCACCTGGTGAGCCAGGGCAAGGCTTATCGCTGGGTGCCGGTCAACTACACCCAGATGCGCTGACCCGGCCCTCGATGCCGGCCAGGATCGCCGCCAGCCTGTCCAGGTCGACCGGCTTGACCATGTGGTGGTCGAAGCCGGCTTCAAGGGCGGCGCGACGGTCCTGTTCCTGGCCGTAGCCGGTGATCGCCACCAGCAGCGCCGGCCGGGTACGCTGATCCGCGCGCAGCCGGCGCGCCAGTTCGTTGCCGTCCATTTCAGGGAGGCCGATGTCCAGCAGGCAGGCGTCCGGACACTCGCGCAGCGCCCGCTCCAGGGCGCGCAGCGAATCGTTCTCCACCATTACCTCGTAACCGCAGACTTCCAGCAGCATCGCCAGGGTCGCCGCGGCGTCGACGTTGTCGTCCACCACCAGCAGGCGCAGCGGGCGCGCTTGGCCGGCCTGCGCGGCCGCCGGCGTTTCGGCGGCGTGCTGCGCTGCCGCCTGCATCAGCGGCAGGGTCACGATGAAGCTGCTGCCCTGTCCCAGCCCGGGGCTCTCGCACGCCACGCCGCCGCCGTGCAGCTCGACCAGGTTCTTGACCAGCGCCAGGCCCAGTCCCAGTCCGCCCTGCGAGCGATCGGAGGAACGCTTGGCCTGGGCGAACAGCTCGAACACGTGGGCCGACAGTTCCGGCTCCATGCCGATGCCCTCGTCGCGCACCGCCAGCACCAGCTGCTGGCCGGAGGCGGCCGCCTCGATCCCGATGCTGCGCTCCTCGGGCGTGTACTTGGAGGCGTTGTTGAGCAGGTTGGCCAGCACCTGCACCAGGCGCGCCTTGTCACCCAGCACGGTGGCGTCGGGATCCACCAGCCGCACCTGCAGGTGCTGGCGGCGCGCCTCGAACAGCGGGCGCACCTGCTCGATCGCCTCGTCGGCGATGGTGCGCGCCGCCACCGGCGCGCGCGCCAGCGTCACCAGCCCGCGCGTGACGCGCGAGACGTCCAGCAGGTCGTCGACCAGGCTGGTCATGTGCTTGACCTGGCGTCCGATGATGGCGCTGCTCTGGCGCACCCGCGCCTCGTCGAGGCGGCCAATTTTCAAGAGGTCGGCGGCGGCGCTGATCGGCGCCAGCGGATTGCGCAGCTCATGCGCCAGCATCGCCAGGAACTCGTCCTTGCGCTGGTCGGCGGCGCGCAGCTTTTCCTCGGCCTGCTTGCGCTCGGTAATGTCGAGGAAGAAGCTGACCAGGCCGCCATCGCTGGTCGGATAGGCGCGCACCTCGTAGTTGCGCTCGTTGCCGTCCGGGAGGCGATGCAGGTATTCGGAACGTCCGGCGCAGCGGGTCTGCATGACCCGGTGGTACATGCGGCCCATGTCGGTTTCGAGCGCTTCCGGCCAGACCGCCCAGTGATTGCGTCCGAGTACCTGCCCGGCCGTGCGGCTGCCGAGACGCAGACCTTCCGCGTTCATTTGCAGCACGGTCCAGTCGGCTGCGATCAGCGCATAGCCTTCGGCGATCGAGTCGAGGATGATCTGGCTGCGGTCGCGCTCCTGGCGCAGGGCCTCGTGGGCGCGCGCGAGGTCGACCGCGGTCCAGAGGCGCTCGGACATGCTGCGCGCCAGCGCGATCTCGACGTCGCCCCAGCGGTGCGGATGCTCGTGCCCGAGCGCCAGGAAGGACACCAGGCGCCCCGACTTCACCAGCGGCACCAGCAGGCTGGCGGTCACGCCCATCGCCATCAGGTAGGCCTGCTGGTGGGCGACCGTGCGCGGGTCGACCCGCACGTCGGCGATGGCGATGACGACGCCGGCGCGCCCGGTGGCCGCCACTTCCGCGCCGAAGGCCTCGATCGCGAAGGTGTTCCCGGCCAGGTTCGAGCTGCCCTGCCGCTTCCAGTCGCCCGGCACGTAGAAGGTGTTGCGCGTGTCGTCGACCTCGCCGTACATCACGCGCTCGACGCCCAGCTCCCGGCCCAGCAGGTCGCAGGCGGTGGCGATCGCCTCGCCGCTGGAGGCGATCGGGCGCAGCGCGTCCGCCAGCGCCAGCTCGAAGGCGGCGCGGCGTTCGGACTCGACCCGCGCGGTGGTCTCGATGCAGGTGCAGTACATGCCCATCACCCTGCCCTCGCCGTCGTGCAGCGGTGAATACGAGAAGGTGAAATAGGTCTGTTCGGTATAGCCCTTGCGCTCCATGGTGAGCGGCATGTCCTCGACGAAGAAGGACCGGCCGCCCATGGCGCGCGCGGCGATCGGGCCGAGGTCCTGCCAGATCTCCCACCAGACCCGGGGGAACAGGTCGCCGAAGGCGGACGGGTGCTTGTCGCCGAGGACGGGGATGTAGGCGTCGTTGTAGAGGAAGACCTGTTCCGGGCCCCAGGCCAGGAACATCGGGAAGGTCGAGCTGAGGACCATCGACACGGCCGTCGCCAGTTCGGGCGGCCAGGAATCGGCGGGGCCGAGCGGCGAACTTTGCCAGTCGCGTGCGCCGAGCAGGCGCCGCGTCTCGCTGTCGCCGAGCCCGGCGGTTATGCGCAGAATGTCAGCCATGCGTGAATTATTCCACAATTCATTGAAAATAATTCACAATTTCCGTGCTGCACTGCGATGAGGGGATCAGGGCTTGCGCATCACAGCTTGATGAAGTGCTCGCGGTAGTAGCGCAGCTCCTCGATCGACTCGACGATGTCGGCCAGCGCGGTGTGCTTCTGGGCTTTCTTGAAACCCGACGCCAGTTCCGGCTTCCAGCGGCGGCACAGTTCCTTCAGGGTCGACACGTCCAGGTTGCGGTAGTGGAAGAAGGCTTCCAGCTTCGGCATGCCGCGCGCCATGAAGCGGCGGTCCTGGCAGATCGAGTTGCCGCACATCGGCGACTTGTTGGCCGGCACCCACTGCTTCAGGAAGGCGATCAGCTGCTCTTCGGCCTGGGCTTCGTTCACGGTCGAGGCTTTCACGCGGTCGATCAGGCCCGACTTGCCGTGCGTGCCCTTGTTCCAGGCATCCATCTTGTCCAGCGTCTCGTCGCTCTGGTGGATCGCGAACACCGGACCTTCGGCCAGGACGTTCAGGTCGGCGTCGGTGACGACCACGGCCACTTCGATGATGCGGTCGCTGTCCGGATCGAGGCCGGTCATTTCCATGTCGAGCCAGACCAGGTTCATGTCGTTGGGACGTGGGGTAACGGCGGCTGCTTGGGTTTCTTGTGACATAATTCGCTCTTTGGTGGAGGGCTCGCCAAACCTGCTGCGCGTTGCAGATTCGATCTGCGGCCGCTCGCTACGGTTTTGCGGGCCCTTGATACGTTAGCTAAACTCGTTTTAATCAGCTAAAAGCAGCATTTTCTCACAGGCATAGAATGCTTTCATTCGCGTTTTCGGTTTTGTTCGTCATTTTTTTCATGCTGACCCTCGTATTGCGGTACTGGCTGGCGAGCCGGCACATCCGCCACGTCGCGCGTCACCGTGAACAGGTGCCGCCCGAATTCGCCGGCAGGATTCCGCTCGAGGCCCATCGCAAGGCCGCCGACTACACGATCGCCAAGACCCGCTTCGGCCTGGTCCATGCAATCTACAGCGGCCTGGTGCTGATCGGCTTCACCCTGCTGGGTGGCCTGCAGGCGCTGTCGACCGCGCTGCTGCACCTGACCGGTCCCGGCATGACGCACCAGATCGCCCTGGTCGTGGCCTATGCGGCGATCGCCGGGGTGCTCGACCTGCCGTTCACGTACTGGTTCCAGTTCGTGCTGGAGCAGCGCTTCGGCTTCAACAAGATGACGCTCAAGCTGTGGCTGGCCGACACCCTCAAGGGCACGCTGCTCGGCGCCGTGATCGGCCTGCCGCTGCTGTGGGTGGTCCTGATCCTGATGGAACGCAGCGGCGCCCTGTGGTGGCTGTATGCCTGGCTGGCCTTCAGCGCCTTCCAGCTGCTGCTGATGGTGATCTACCCGACCCTCATCGCGCCGCTGTTCAACAAGTTCACGCCGCTCGCCGACGACAGCCTGAAGAACCGCATCGAAGGCCTGATGGCGCGCGTCGGCTTCGCCTCGAAAGGCCTGTTCGTGATGGACGGCAGCAAGAGGTCCAGCCACGGCAACGCCTATTTCTCGGGCTTCGGCGCCAACAAGCGCATCGTCTTCTTCGACACCCTGCTGGAACGCTTGGCGCCGCCCGAGATCGAGGCCGTGCTGGCGCACGAACTGGGCCACTTCAAGCTCAAGCACATCGTCAAGCGCATCGTGGTCGCGTTCGCGCTGTCGCTGGTCTTCCTGGCCCTGCTGGGCTGGCTGAAGAACCAGGTCTGGTTCTATACCGGCCTGGGCGTGTTGCCGCTGCTGGGCCAGAACAACGACGCGATGGCGCTGCTGCTGTTCATGCTGGTGCTGCCGGTGTTTACCTTCCCGTTCGCGCCGCTGACGTCGATCACCTCGCGCAAGCACGAGTTCGAGGCGGACGCCTTCGCCGCCGCCCACAGCGACGCGCGCGACCTGGTCTCGGCCCTGGTCAAGATGTACGAGGACAATGCCTCGACCCTGACCCCGGATCCGCTGCACTCGGCCTTCTACGATTCGCACCCGCCGGCCTCGATCCGGATCAGCCGCCTGCACGAGGCGGGCACGCTGGCCGGTGCCGGCATGGAGCCGGCATGAGCACCGCGCTGCCCCTGACCCAGCGTCATTGCACCCACGGCGCCGCGGCGCTGGACGATGCGGCCGTCGCCGCGCTGCTGGCGCAACTGCCTGGCTGGCGTATCGATGGCGCCAGCCTGGTGCGCGAATTCCTGTTCCGCGACTACCACGAGACCATCGAATTCGTGAACGCGCTGGCCTTCATGGTCCACCGCGAAGACCACCACCCGGACCTGCAGGTCGGCTACCGCCGCTGCACCGCGTCCTGGACCACCCACTCGGCCGGCAACCGGTTGAGCGAAAACGACTTCATCTGCGCTGCGAAAGCCGACGCACTCTACGCGGGACGGGCAGGCGCATGAGCAAAGACCTCGAACTGAAAGGCATTATCGTCGCGGCCCACGGCCGCCATTACCTGGCCGACGTCGACGGCGAATTCCTGCAGTGCGTCACGCGCGGCAAGAAGACCAACGTCGCGGTGGGCGACATCGTGCACCTGAAGCGCACCTCGAACGACCAGGCCGTGATCGAGAAGATCGCCGAGCGCAGCACCCTGCTGTACCGCTCCGACCAGTACAAGTCGAAGCTGCTGGCGGCGAACATCACGCGCCTGTTCATCGTCGTCGCCACCGAACCGAGCTTCGCCGACGACCTGGTCTCGCGCGCCCTGGTGGCCTGCGAGGCGGCCGGCGTCGAGGCCCACCTGATCCTCAACAAGGTCGACGTGCTCGAACCGCTGGCGCGGGCGCGCGAGCGCGCCGGCCTGTACGCGAGCCTCGGCTATCCGCTGCACGAGGTCTCGGCCAAGGCCGATCCGGAAGGCACCGTGGCGACCCTGACGCCGCTGCTGGCCGGCCAGTCCTCGATCTTCATCGGCCAGTCCGGCATGGGCAAGTCCTCGATGATCAACCTGCTGGTGCCGGACGCCGACATCGCGGTGCGCGAGATCTCGGAAGCGCTGGATACCGGCAAGCACACCACGACCTTCACGCGCCTGTACCGGCTGCCCGAAGCGACTGGCGGCGGCAACATCATCGACTCGCCGGGCTTCCAGGAATTCGGCCTCTACCATCTCACGGAGGGTATGCTGGAACGCGCCTTCGTCGAGTTCAAGCCCTTCCTGGGCGGCTGCAAATATTATAACTGCCGCCACCTGGCCGAGCCGCAATGCGCGATCCTGGGGGCGGTCGAAGAGGGCAAGATCGCCAGGATCCGGCACGAACTTTATGCACAGCTGCTGCACGAGTCCGAACAGACGCTGTATTGATCGAATATAATTCAGAAGATCCCCGCATCCCCGACATACTATGGCTGTCCAGACTCCTATCAAGCACTTCCTGCAATTCTCCGATTTCACCCGCGACGAGTTCGAGTACGTGATCGAGCGCGCGGCCGTCATCAAGCGCAAGTTCAAGGCCTATGAGGTCTACCACCCGCTGGTCGACCGCACCCTGGTGATGGTGTTCGAGAAGAGCTCGACCCGGACCCGCCTGAGTTTCGAGGCCGGCATGCACCAGCTGGGCGGCGCCGCGATCTACCTGAACACGCGCGACAGCCAGCTGGGCCGCGGCGAGCCGGTCGAAGACGCCGGCCAGGTCATGAGCCGCATGTGCGACATCATCATGGTCCGCACCTTCGGCCAGGACATCATCGAGCGCTTCGCCGCGCATTCGCGCGTCCCGGTGATCAACGGCCTGACCAACGAACACCACCCCTGCCAGGTGCTGGCCGACGTGTTCACCTTCTTCGAACACCGCGGTTCGATCACCGGCAAGACCGTGGCCTGGATCGGCGACGCCAACAACATGCTGTACTCGTGGCTGCAGGCGGCCGAGGTATTCGGCTTCCACCTGAACGTGTCGACCCCGAAAGGCTACGACATCGATCCGGCGCTGGTCGCGACTAAGAACTACACCTTCTTCGAGAACCCGTCGGACGCCTGCCAGGGCGCGCACCTGGTCAACACCGACGTGTGGACCAGCATGGGCTACGAAAAAGAAAATGCCGAACGCCTGAAAGCCTTCGATGGCTTCATGGTCGACGGCGCCAAGATGGCGCGTGCCGCACCCGACGCGCTGTTCATGCACTGCCTGCCCGCGCATCGCGGCGAGGAAGTGGCGGCCGAAGTCATCGACGGCCCGCAATCGGTGGTGTGGGACGAAGCCGAGAACCGGCTGCACGTGCAGAAGGCGCTGATCGAGTACCTGCTGCTGGGCCGCATCGAGGACAAATAAGGCCTCGCCACCACAAATTCAGTCCGATCGTCGGTCCGGGCACCCGGACCGGCTGACCATCATTCCCCTCCATCTCTCATTCACTGGAACTCCCATGAGCGACATTAAAAAAGTAGTCCTCGCCTACTCCGGCGGCCTCGACACCTCGGTCATCCTGAAATGGCTGCAGGATAACTACAAGTGCGAAATCGTTACCTTCACCGCCGACCTGGGACAAGGTGAAGAGCTGGAACCGGCGCGCGCCAAGGCCATCAAGTTCGGCATCAAGCCGGAAAACATCTACATCGACGACGTGCGCGAAGAGTTCGTGCGCGACTTCGTGTTCCCGATGTTCCGCGCGAACACCGTCTACGAAGGCGAATACCTGTTGGGCACCTCGATCGCGCGTCCGCTGATCGCCAAGCGCCTGATCGAGATCGCGAACGAAACCGGTGCCGACGCCGTCTCGCACGGCGCGACCGGCAAGGGCAACGACCAGGTCCGCTTCGAGCTGGGCGCCTATGCGCTCAAGCCCGACGTCAAGATCATCGCCCCGTGGCGCGAATGGGACCTGCTGTCGCGCGAAAAGCTGCTGAAGTACGCGGAAGACGCCGGCATCGACATCGACATGAAGCACAAGAACGGCGGCGCGCCCTACTCGATGGACGCCAACCTGCTGCATATCTCGTTCGAAGGCCGCCACCTGGAAAACCCAAGCGCCGAAGCCGAGGAATCGATGTGGCGCTGGACCGTGTCGCCGGAAGCGGCGCCGGACCAGGCCGAGTACCTCGACATCGAATACGAGCGCGGCGACATCGTCGGCCTGAACGGCACCCGCATGACCCCGGCCCAGGTGCTGACCGAGCTGAATCGCCTCGGCGGCAAGCACGGCATCGGCCGGCTCGACCTCGTGGAAAATCGCTACGTCGGCATGAAGTCGCGCGGCTGCTACGAAACCCCGGGCGGCACCATCATGCTGCGCGCCCACCGTGCGATCGAATCGATCACCCTGGACCGCGAAGTGGCGCACCTGAAGGACGACCTGATGCCGCGCTACGCTTCGCTGATCTATAACGGCTACTGGTGGGCCCCGGAGCGCGTCGCGCTGCAGACCCTGATCGACCACACCCAGCAAAGCGTCAACGGCTGGGTCCGCGTCAAGCTCTACAAGGGCAACGTGATCGTGGTGTCGCGCGACTCGAAGACCGATTCGCTGTTCGACATGAACATCGCCACCTTCGACGAGGACGGCGGCGCCTACAACCAGGCGGATGCGGGCGGCTTCATCAAGCTGAACGCGCTGCGCATGCGTATCGCGGCCAAGGCAAAGGCCAAGCGCGGTCAATAAGCTGGCCGACCCGATATGAAAGCCGCCGGTCCGCAAGGGCGGCGGCTTTTTTCATGGCCTGCCGGCCTTGCCGTTCTTGCTGCTTGCCGAGCAAAAGAAGATGCGTTTGCCGGCATTTTGTTGCGCTAGCGCATCATTGTTTCCACTAACGCCCGCCGAAATGTTACATTTCAGGATGGGCTTTCATTTCGGGAGACGCCGGCGTCAAGGACTTCGGGTCAGAGCCCACCCGAGAAAACCGGGCTCTGCCCCCTTGCCATGCGAAACCTCAGCATCAAGAACAAACTCACGATCGGCTTTGGCGCGATCGTCGCCATCATCCTGTTCCTGCTCATCCTGGCGAATGATAATTTCGGGCGCCTGCAGCAGGCCAACCGGTGGGACCGCCATACCCTCGAGGTGCTGCTGGAGACGAATCACATCGCGACTTCGGTGCTGCAGGTCCAGAGCGCGACCCGCGGCTATCTGCTGACCCGCAACGAGACCCTGGTCGCGCCGATCCGCAACGAATACCAGGGCGCCCGCAATCACCTGCGCCGCGCACTCGCGCTGACCACCGATAATGCGTCCCAGCAGGAGCGCCTGCACCAGCTCGAACCGATGCTGATTACCTGGATGGACAAGGCGATCGCGCCCCAGATCGCCCCGCAACGCGACGGCAAGCCCGGCCTTGCGCCGGCGTCGATGCAGGTCGAAGCCGCGGTGCTGGCCGGCACCGGCAGCGTCGCCACCATGCGCCAGCTGCTCGGGGAGATCGAGTCCGAGGAAAACCGCCTGCTCGACCGGCGCAGGGAAGAGACCAACGCATTGCGCCAGTCGATGAACATGCTGCTGAGCGTGGGCGCGGTGATCAGCGTGCTGCTGGCGGTCCTGATCAGCACCATCCTGGTGCGCGCCGTATCGCATCCGCTCGCCAGCCTGAGCGAGGCTGCGCGCCGGCTCGGCAGCGGCATGCAGGGCGCGCGCGCCGAGGTCCGCTCGCGCGACGAACTGGGTGCGGTCGCGCTCGAATTCAACCGCATGGCCCAGGCCATCGAGGACAGCCAGGCCAAGGAGCTGGCCGCCACCAACGAGTTGCGCGCGAAGGTCGACTCGCTGCTCGGCGTGGTCTCGAAGGCCGCGCGCGGCGACCTCACCGGCGCCGTCGCGATCCGCGGCGAGGATGCCGTCGGCCGGCTCGGCGAAGGCCTAGCGACCATGCTGGGCAACCTGCGCAGCCTGCTGAACAATGTGCAGCGCGCCGGCATCCAGGTCGCCAGCTCGGCGACCCAGATCGCGGCTTCCGCGCGCCAGCAGGAAGCGACCGGCATCGAACAGGCCCAGACCAGCGTCGAAGTGCTGGCCACCACCAAGGAGATCTCGGCGAATACCGCCCAGCTGCTGCGGACCATGGAGGAAGCGACCGAGGTGGCCGACTACACCACCAGCGCCACCGCCGACGCCCAGGACAAGCTCAAGCACATGGACCACACCATGCAGCAGATGGTCAATGCCACCGATTCGATCGGCGCCAAGCTGGCCGCGCTGTCCGAGAAAGCCAGCAACATCAACAGCGTGCTGACCACCATCACCAAGGTGGCCGACCAGACCAACATCCTGTCGCTGAACGCCGCGATCGAGGCCGAGAAGGCGGGCGAGGCGGGCCGCGGCTTCTCGGTGGTCGCCACCGAAATCCGGCGCCTGGCCGACCAGACCTCGGTCTCGACCTGGGACATCGAACAGATGCTGAAGGAGATGCAGTCGGCGGTGTCGGCCAGCGTGATGGGCATGGACAAGTTTGCAGAGGAGATCCGCCGCAACGTCGGCGAAGCCCGCCACGTGGCCGAGCAGCTGTCCGGCATGATGGACCAGGTGCGCAAGCTGGCGCCGCGCTTCGACCTCGTGTTGCAGGGGATGCAGTCGCAGGCCGTCGGCGCCTCGCAGATCTCGGGCACCATGATGCAGCTGTCCGACGCCAGCCAGCAGACCGTCGAGTCGCTGAAGGCCACCAGCGAAGCGGTGCACCAGCTGCAGTACGCGGCCGGCGACCTGCAGCAGTCGGTCGCCACCTTCGCCGTCGACGAGTAAGACGCTCCATGAAAGTGCTGGTGTTTCACATCGGGCGCGAACGCTATGCCCTGCCCCTTACCGCGGTGCTGCGGGTGCTGCCGGTGGCGCGCCTGAAGCCGCTGCCGGGCGCGCCGCATTACGTGCCCGGCCTGCTCGACCTGCACGGCGAGGCGATTCCGGTGATCGACCTGTCGCGCCTGGCCGGCACGCCGCCCGAGGCGGTGCGCTACGACACCCGCATCCTGCTGGTGGAGGTGCCCGCGGCCGGCCGCATCCGGCGCCTGGGCCTGAAGGCCGAACGCGTGAGCGGCGTAAGCGCCATCGCGGCCGCGCTGCGCGATGGCGGCGTGCGGGCCGCCCCCTGGCTGGGCCGGGTCGCGCCCGATGCGGACGCCGGCGCCGGCATGCTGCAGCTGATCGAACCGGCGCGCCTGCTGGCGCCCGAGGTGGCGGCGCTGCTGTTCGGCGAGGCCGCGGCATGAACCTGCTGAAACTGCTCGAACTGCTGAAGGCCAGCACCGGCCTGATGCTGTCTGCGGACACCGTCGAGCGCGCCGTGCGCGAGCGCCGGCTGCACCTGCGCGTGGACGCGCACGAGGACTATGCGCCGCTGACCGGCACGCCGGAGTTCGAGGCCCTGGTCGACCTCGTGATCGTGCCCGAGTCCTGGATGTTCCGCGATCCCGACGTGTTCGAGACCGCGCTGCGCTTCGTCCAGCGCCGCCTGCTGAGCCACCCGGGCCGGCCGGTACGCGTGCTGTCCCTGCCCTGCGCCGGCGGCGAAGAGCCGTATTCGATGGCGATGGCGCTGGCGCGCGCCGGCATCCCGCCTTCGCTGTGCCGGATCGACGCGGTCGACCTGTCGCGCGCCGCGCTCGAGCGCGCGCGCCTCGGCCGCTACACCCGCAACGCCTTCCGCGGCGCCGACCTGGCCTTCCGCGAACACTGGTTCCGCCAGGACGGCGACAACTACGTGATCGACGAGTCGCTGCGCCGCTACGTCTGCTTCAGCCAGGGCAACCTCCTGAAGGCCGCGCAACTGGCCGCCGGCGGTCCCTACGACCTGGTGTTCTGCCGTAACCTGCTGATCTATTTCGACGATGCCGGGCGCGCCGCGGCGGCGGCCGCCATCCATGCCCTGCTGCGCGACGACGGCCTGCTGGTGTCCGGCTTCGCCGAGGCGCCGGCGTTCTGCGGCGCGGGCTTCGCGCCGCAGTCGCTGCACACGGCGTATGCCCTGCAGAAGGAAACCGTGGCGACGGTGCGCAGGCGCCCGCGGCCGCCTGCCCTGGAAGCGCAGCCGGAGCGGCCGCGCGCCGGCGCCGCCAAACCGCCCGCGGCGCCCGCACCCGAAACGCCGGCGGTCGCCGCGCTGTTGAAGGATGCGCAGCGCCATGCCGATGCCGGCCGCCTCGCCGAGGCCCACCAGTTCTGCCAGGAAGCCCTGGCCCTGCAGCCCGACCTGGCGCACGCCTGGTTCCTGCTCGGCGTGGTCAGCGACTGCGCCGGCCAACCGCGCGCGGCCGAGCGCCACCTGCGCCGCTGCCTCTACCTGCAGCCCGACCACTATGAGGCGCTGTGCAGCCTGGCCCTGCTGCATGAACAGCTCGGCGACGCGCCTGAAGCGGCCCTGCTGCGCCAGCGCGCCGCGCGCGTGCACGCGCGCCGCCTGGAAGCGGGAGCGCAGCGATGAACGACTGCTGGCGCCGCATCGGCGTGGCGGGCGACCGCAGTTGCGCCGAGCTGGAACACCACGTCCACTGCCGCAACTGCGCCGTGTACGCGGACGCCGCCCAGCGCAACCTGCAGCGCCCGGTCGAGCCGGATTACCGCGACGCCTGGGCGCGCGAACTGGCGCAACCCGAACCGCTCCCGAGCCCCACGGATGCCGCCGCCATGGCCTTCCGCATCGGCGCCGAATGGCTGGCGGTGCCGATGGCGCTGGCCGCCACGGTGGCGCCCCCTGGCGCCGTGCACCGCCTGCCGCACCGCGGCGGCGGCGCCCTGCTCGGCGTGGTCAACGTCGGCGGGCGCGTGCTGCCGGCGGTCTCGCTGGCCGCGCTGCTCGGCATCGACGCCGCCAGCGCCCCGGCGCCGTCCGGCCGCCATGCCTTCGAGCGCCTGCTGGTGCTGGTCCTGAAGGGCCAGCGCATCGCCGTGCCGGTCGCGGAAATGCACGGCATCCTGCGCTACGCCACGGACGCCGTGCGCGCACCGTCCGCCACGCTCGGCCACCTGCCGGCGCCGCTGGTGGCCGGCGTGGTGGCCGACGGCAGCATCGAAGCCGGCCTGCTGGACGCCGCCATGCTGGAACGACAGGTACTGGGACTGCTGCGATGAGCATCGACGACGATTTCGGCGGCGACTTCGGCCACGCATCCGGCGATGACCTGAGCAGCTTCTCGATGCTCGACCTGTTCCGCATGGAGGCGCAGGCCCAGGCGCGCGTGCTCACCGACGGCCTCCTGCGCAGCGAGCGCGCAGCGGACGCCGCGACGCTGGAAGCGATGATGCGCGCCGCCCACTCGACCAAGGGCGCGGCCGCGATCGTCGGGATGGAGCCGATGGTGAGCCTGGCGCACGCGATGGAAGACGTGTTCGTCGCCGCCCAGCAGGGCCGGCTGACGCTCGATCCCGCCGGCGTCGACATCCTGCTGGGCGCGGTCGACCTGATGCGGCAGCTGGCCGGCCTGCCGGAAGCCGAGCTGCCGGACGCCGGGCCGCACGCCGCGCAGCTCGAGCGCACGCTGGCCGCGCTGGCGTCGCTGCACGCCGGCGCGGACGCGGCGCCGGTGCTGGCGCCGCTCACACCCATCCTGCCCGCCGCCTCGGTGGCCTCGGTGGCCTCGACCGCTGCAGCCGCCCCGCAAGCGCCGCCGCCCGCCGCCGCCGCGGCCACGCTGCCCCCCGCGCCCGACGCCGGCAAGGAGCTGCTGACCCTGGCCGGCCAGGCGCGCCTGCATGCCGGCCAGCTGCGTCCCTGGATCGATGGGCTGCAGCGTCACAAGCGCCAGCAGCACGGCGTCCTCAAAGCCCTCGAACAGCTGCAGGAAGCGATTACGGAGAATGGCGACCCGCGCCTGCTGGAACTGGTCCGGCTGGTCGGCCAGCGCGCCCGCCCGCTGCGCGACAGCCTGCAGCGCAGCATCCTCGACGCCGAGCACTACGAGCGCCAGGCCATGGGCGTCGCCACGCGCCTGGTCGACGAGGCGCTCGACCTGCACATGTGCCGCTTCGGCGATGGCATGCACAACCTGCCGCGCATGGTGCGCGACCTCGGGCGCAGCCTCGGCAAGGACGTGCGCCTGGTCATCGATGGCGCCGGCACCATGGTCGACCGCGCCGTGCTGGTGCGCCTCGAGGCGCCGCTCGGCCAGTTGCTGCGCAACGCCGTCGACCACGGCATGGAAACGCCGGCCGAGCGCGCGGCCGCCGGCAAGCCGGCCAGCGGCGTCATACGGCTGGAGGCGCGCCACCGCGGCGGCATGCTGTCGATCGAGGTCAGCGACGACGGCCGCGGCGTCGACCCCGAACGGATCCGCCGCGCCGCGCTCGCGCGCGGCCTGGCGGCGCCCGGCTTCGCGCAGGCGCTGTCGAACCCGGAACTGATGGAATTCCTGTTCCTGCCCGGCTTTTCGCTGAAGGAGGACGCCAACGAGATCTCCGGCCGCGGAGTCGGGCTGGACGTGGTGCACGAGGCGGTGCAGGCCCAGAACGGCACGGTGCGCGTGGACTCCACGCCGGGCCGGGGCTTCCGCACCTCGATCGTGCTGCCGATCACCCAGTCGATCGTGCGCGCGCTGGTGGTCGACGTGCTGGGCGAAGCCTACGCGCTGCCGATCGCGCGCGTCGAGCGCGTGCTGCGCGTGCCGGCCGGCACGGTGCAGACCCTGGCGGGGCGCCAGCATATCGACTACCCGCGGGACAGTGGAGCCGGCCACCTCGGCCTGGTGGCGGCCGGCCGCGTGCTGGAGCTGGGCGAATCGGCCCCGCGCGCCGAGCTGGCGGTGGTGGTGATCGGCGGCCCGCGCGAGCGCTACGGCCTGGTGGTCGACGAGGTGCGCGGCGAGCAGAGCCTGACCGTGCAGCCGCTCGAACCGGTGTTCGGCAAGCTGCGCGACGTCGCCTCCTGCGCCCTGCTCGACGACGGCGGCCCGGTGCTGATCCTGGACGTGCCCGACATGCTGCTGTCGATCGCGCGCCTGCTCGACGCCGGCGAGTCGCTGCAGCCGGCGGCCGGCCACGGCGCGCAGGATGCCGCAAACCGGGCCACGCAGCAGGCCGCGCGCCGCATCCTGGTGGTCGACGATTCGCTCACCGTGCGCGAGATGCAGCGCAAGCTGCTGGCCGCGCACGGCTACCGGGTCGATGTCGCCCTCGACGGCGTCGACGGCTGGAACAGCGTGCGCGCCGGCGCCTATGACCTGGTGATCACCGACATCGACATGCCGCGCCTGGACGGCATCGGCCTGCTCGGCCGCATCCGCCAGGATCCGCGCCTGCAGCGGCTGCCGGTGATGATCGTGTCGTACAAGGACCGCCCGGAAGACCGCGCGCGCGGTCTCGAGGCCGGGGCCGACTATTACCTGGCCAAGGGCGCCTTCCACGACGCCACCCTGCTCGACGCCGTGCGCGACCTGATCGGTGCGCCTTTGCCCGGAAAGTCGCCATGAGAATCGGCATCGCCAGCAACATGCCGGTGGCGGCCGACGCGCTGCGCGAAGTGCTGCTTGCCAGCGGCGAGCACCGCCTGGCCTGGGTCGCGCGCACCGGGGTCGACGCGGTGCGGCTGTGCGCCGACCTGCGGCCCGACCTGGTGCTGATGGACCTCGACATGCCGCTGCTCGACGGCGTCGAAGCGACCCGGCGCATCATGGCGAACGCGCCGTGCGCGATCCTGATCGTGACCGCCAGGCCGCAGGAGAATGTGGGCCAGGTCTTCCGCGCGCTCGGCGCCGGCGCCCTCGACGTGGTGGGGACGCCGGTGCTGCCCGGCCAGCCCGGCTTCGATGCGGCCCTGCTGGCCAAGATCCGCACCATCGGCAAGCTGGTCGCCGGGCGGCCCGCCCCGGTGCCGGTCGGCGCGCCCCATGTGGCCCGGCTGGTCGCGATCGGCGCCTCGACCGGCGGGCCGGTGGCGCTGGCGCGCCTGTTCGCCGGCTGGCAGCCGCCGCCCGACACGGCGGCGGTGGTGATCCAGCACATCGACAGCAGCTTCGCGGCCCGGCTGGTCAAATGGCTGGGCGAGCAGACCTCGGCGAAGGTAGCGGCGATCGCCGACGGCGACCACCTGGCCGGCGGCGTGGTGCAGGTGGCGACCACGGCCGACCACCTGCGCCTGGCGCCCGGCCACCGCCTGCGCTACGACGCCCATCCCCGCGACGAGCTCCACCGCCCCTCGATCGACGTGTTTTTCCGTTCGGTGGCGCGTTACTGGGAACGCGGCGGCGTCGGTGTCCTGCTGACCGGCATGGGGCGCGACGGCGCCGCCGGCCTGCTGGCGATGCGCGAGGCCGGCCAGTCGACCATCGCACAGGACGAGGCCAGCAGCGCCGTGTACGGCATGCCGCGCGCCGCCGCCGAGCTCGGCGCCGCCCAGCACATTTTGCCACTGGACAACATCAGCAAGGCCTTGTCAGGTAAAATCGGCGGCTTGGCGTAAAGACGAAACATCTTGCCCATTCATATTCTTCCTCCGATGTCCGAAGTCAGCCCCTTTCAAACCGAGCAGGACGGCGTCAGCGACCAGGTACGCGTGCTGCTGATCGACGACCAGCTCATCATCGTCGAAGCCGTGCGGCGCATGCTCGCCGGGCATCGCGATATCGCCTTCCATTACGTCACGGACGCCAGGTCCGCGCACGCGGCCGCGCTGGCCCTGCGCCCGACCGTGATCCTGCAGGACCTGGTGATGCCGGGCGCCGACGGTTTCCAGCTGCTGGCCGGCTACCGCGCCGACGACGCCTTGCGCGAGGTGCCGGTGGTGGTGTTGTCGGCCAAGGAAGAAGCGCGGCTGAAGGCGCACGGCTTCGCGGTCGGCGCCAGCGACTACCTGGTCAAGCTGCCCGACCAGCTGGAGCTGGTGGCGCGCATCCGCCACCACTCCCGGGGCTACATCAGCCGGCTGCAGCGCGATGCCGCCTACCGTTCGCTGCGCGCCAGCCAGGACGAACTGGCGCGCGCCAACCTCGAACTGCAGAAGCTGGCCGCGCTCGACGGCCTGACGGGCATCGCCAACCGCCGCCGCTTCGACGAGGCCATCGGCGTCGAATGGCAGCGCGCGCGCCGCCAGCCGGGCCCGCTGTCGCTGCTGCTGTGCGACGTCGACCGCTTCAAGGATTACAACGACGGCCTCGGCCATCCGGCCGGCGACCTGTGCCTGAAAAAGGTCGCGGCCGTGCTGACCGGGCAGCTGAAGCGCCCGGCCGACCTGGCGGCGCGCTACGGCGGCGAGGAATTCGCGATCCTGCTGCCGGACACGGACCTGGCCGGCGCCCTCAAGCTGGCCGAGGATTGCCGCCGCCAGCTCGAGCAGCTGGCGCTGCCGCATCCGACCGCCGCCGGCGGCGTGGTCACGATGTCGATTGGCGTGGCGAGCGCGCTGCCGGCCGAGGCCGGCGAGGTCGATGCGCTGGTGGCGGCCGCCGATACCGCCCTGTACGAGGCCAAGCGCGGCGGGCGCAACCGGGCAGTGGCTGCGGCCTGAATCAGGCGGCCCTGTCAGTCCGTCCGCCGCTCCGGTATCATTCGGGGATGAATGAGATTTCTTACCTTCCGTTTGTGATTGGTGTCGCTGGCGGCAGCGGCAGCGGCAAGTCAACGGTGACCCAGCAGGTGCTGGCTTCGTTCGGCGCGGAGATGGTCTCGGTCGTGATGCAGGACGATTACTACCGCGACCAGTCCGATCTGAGCCCCGAAGTGCGCCGCAAGCAGAATTACGACCATCCGCAGGCCTTCGACTGGCCGCTGCTGGTGGAGCACGTCCGCGCCTTGCGCAATGGCGAAGCGATCGCGATGCCGGAATACGATTTCACGATCGACAACCGTTCCACCAAGACCATTCCGGTCAAACCGGCCCCGGTCATCGTGATCGAAGGCCTGTTTGCCTTGTATGACGCGGACCTGCGCAAGATGATGTCGCTGAAAATCTTTGTCGACACCGCCCCGGACGTCCGCTTCATCCGCCGCATGCAGAGGGATATTGCCGAACGCGGCCGCACGATGGAGAGCATCGTCAGCCAGTACATGGAAACGGTGCGCCCGATGCACAAGCAATTCATCGAGCCGACCAAGCGCCACGCCGATGTCATCCTGCCCCACGGCGCGAATGGCCCGGCAGTCGATGTCATTACCACCAAGGTGGCGAGCGTGATCAGCGAGTTGAAGCGCGGCTGATTGACACGGCCCTGAGTCCAGGCCTTCAGATCATCACCGGTTCCGGTTCCAGCTCCACCCCGAAACGCTCGCGCACATCCGCCTGGATCGCACGCGCCAGCGCCAGCACCTCTTCGCCGCTGGCGCCGCCATTGTTCACCAGCACCAGCGCCTGCTTCGGGTAGACGCCCGCGCGGCCCCTGTTCTTGCCTTTCCAGCCGCACTGGTCGATCAGCCAGCCGGCCGCCAGTTTTTCGCTGCCGTCGGGCTGGCGATGGTGGACCAGGGCCGGCCAGCGTTCCAGCAGGCGGGCGCAGTGCTCGCTCGATACCACCGGGTTCTTGAAGAAGCTGCCCGCATTGCCGATTTCAAGCGGGTCCGGCAGCTTGCGGCGCCGGATCGCGACCACCGCCGCGGACACCTGGCGCGGCGTCGGCCCGGCAAGCCCCTCGGCCTGCAGCGCCTGGGCCAGTTCGGCATAGCGCAGGTTCGCGGTCCAGGCTTTCGGCAGCGCGAACGTCACGTCCAGCACCGCCAGGCCGCGTCCCTCTTCGTGCTTGAACACGCTGTCGCGGTAGGCGAAGCGGCAGGCCGCGGCGTCCATGCTGCGGGTCAGGCCGGTGGCGAAATCGAAGGCGGTCAGCGAGTGGAACAGGTCCTTGACCTCGGCCCCGTAGGCGCCGATGTTCTGGATCGGCGAGGCGCCGACCGTGCCGGGGATCAGCGACATGTTTTCCAGCCCGCCCAGGCCCTGCTCGAGCGTCCACTGCACGAAGCCGTGCCAGTTCTCGCCGGCGCGGGCGCGCACGAGGATGCTGTCCGGCGTCTCGCCGACGATGTCCTTGCCCATCAGGGCCATGTGCAGGACCAGGAGGTCGATGTCTTCCCGCGTGATCAGCAGGTTGCTGCCGCCGCCCAGCACCAGGCGCGGCAGCGCGGCGAGCGCGGGGTCGGCGGCGAGCAGCGCCAGCTGCGCGGGCTCGGTCACGCGCAGATAGCGCCGCGCGCGCGCCGGGATGCCGAAGGTGTTGAACTGCTGGAGGGGAATGTCTTGTTCGATGGGCAGTGCTTGCATGGCTGGGTCCGAAGTTGGCCCGCTGATTATAGTGGGAAACAGGCGACCGGACGCCAAGCCTCTGTGTCGTCCGTTACAATATCGCCATCCATCCCATGCAAAACAAAAGGAAAACACAAGATGCCATCGTTTGATGTGGTCTGCGAAGCAGACATGGTTGAAGTCAAGAACGCCGTCGAAAACTCGAGCAAAGAAATCGAAACCCGTTTCGATTTCAAGGGCACCTCGGCCAAAGTCGAGCAGAAAGACAAGGAAATCACCCTGTTCGGCGACTCCGACTTCCAGATCAGCCAGGTCAAGGACGTCCTGTTGAACAAGATGACCAAGCGCAAAGTCGACGTCCGTTTCCTGGACGAAGGCAAGATCGAGAAGATCGGCGGCGACAAGGTGAAGCAGGTGCTGAAGGTGCGCAACGGCATCGAGTCCGAAGACGCCAAGAAGATCACCAAGCTGATCAAGGAGAGCAAGATGAAGGTGCAAGCCTCGATCCAGGGCGAATCCGTGCGCGTCACCGGCAAGGACCGCGATATCCTGCAGGAAGCGATCGCCTTGCTGCGCAAGGATGTCACCGACCTGCCGCTCGCGTTCAACAACTTCCGCGACTGACAAAACAGGGGTTGCCGGCCCCGCCATTTAACGCACGATCGTGCGCTAAATGGCGCTCTGTAACTGCACTCTCCTGCTGTAAAATGGCGGGCGATTAGTCTATGGCTGTTAAGGAATGCAATGAAACGTGTTGATGATTTCCGCCTGCGTATGGGCAACAAGGAATACGTGCCCATCATGATCGGCGGAATGGGGGTCGATATCTCGACCTCCGAACTGGCGCTGGAAGCGGCGCGTCTGGGCGGCATTGGCCATATTTCCGACGCAATGGTCCCGGACGTGTCGGACCGCAAGTTCGACACGAGCTTCGTCAAGGAAAAGACCAAGCTCTACAAGTTCAACATCAACAACATGGACAAGTCGGTGGTCCAGTTCGACCTCGAGCGCCTGGCCGAGGCGACGCGCCTGCACGTGGGCGCGACCATGCAGGCGAAGAAAGGCGATGGCCTGATCTTCGTGAACTGCATGGAAAAGCTCACCATGAACGCGCCGAAGGAAACGCTGCGCACCCGCCTGTCGGCCGCGCTGGACGCCGGCATCGACGGCATCACCATGTCGGCCGGCCTGCACCTCGGTTCCTTCGAGCTGATCAAGGATCACCCGCGCTTCCGCGACGCCAAGCTGGGCACCATCGTCTCCTCCGTGCGCGCGTTGCAACTGTTCCTGCGCAAGGTCTCGCGCCTGGACCGCCTGCCCGACTACCTCATCGTCGAAGGCCCGCTGGCCGGCGGCCACCTCGGCTTCGGCATCGACGACTGGCAGCAGTACGACCTGCACACCATCATGGACGAGATCCACGCCTTCATGCGCGCCGAACAGCTGGACATTCCGCTGATCGCCGCGGGCGGCATCTTCACCGGCAGCGACGCCGTCGGCTTCCTGGAAAAAGGCGCCGGCGGCGTGCAGGTGGCGACCCGCTTCACCGTGACCCACGAGTGCGGCCTGCCCGACGACGTCAAGCAGGAGTACTACCGCGCCAGCGAGGAAGACATCATCGTCAACGGCGTCTCGCCGACCGGCTATCCGATGCGGATGCTGAAGCAGACCCCGGCGATCGGCTCCGGCATCCGTCCGGGCTGCGAGTCCTATGGCTACCTGCTGGACGCGACCGGCAACTGCGCCTACATTAACTCGTACAACCGCGAGGTGCAGGCGAATCCGGGCTCGAAGGACATCAAGGTCTTCGACAAGACTTGCCTGTGCACTCACATGCGCAACTTCAACTGCTGGACTTGCGGCTCGACCACTTACCGCCTGAAGGACACGACCCACAAGCTGGCCGACGGCAGCTACCAGATCCTGTCCGCAGAGCACGTGTTCAAGGACTACCAGTTCAGCGTAGACAACCAGATCGCCCTGCCGCCGCGCGCGGAAGCAGCCGCCTGATCCAGGCGGAACAGTTCTTCGGAACTGCTGTCCAAAAGCGGTTGGCCTTGCACAGGGGAACCGCATGTTCGATACCGACCCGCCCGCCCACGCCGTCTTCCTGACCGACGACGCGGGCAGCATCACCACCTGGAACAGCGGTTGCGAATCCCTGTTCGGCATGCCTGCCGAGCGTGTCCTCGGCCGTCCCGTCACCAGCCTGTTCGTCGCCAGCGCGCGTGACGCCTGGACCGCCGGATGGGCCGCCCTCGCCCAGCGCCCCGAAGGCGCCCAGCTCAACGCCGACCTGCACTGCAGCGACAACCGCATCTTCGCCACCGCCCTGGCGCTGGCCCCGCAATTCAGCGCCGGCGGCAAGCTGCTCGGCTGTGCGGTCTCCGTGACCACCGAATTCGAACGCGGCGTGCCGGAATCCGAGCACGTGGCGCGCACCCCGCTGTCGGCCGTGGTCGACCTCTTCCCCGGCACCTTCTACGCCCTCAACCGCGAGGGCCGCTTCGTGCTGTGGAACCACAATGTCGAGCGCCTGAGCGGGATGGCGCCCGAAGAGCTGGCGGCCGCGCGCGCCTCCGACCTGCTCGACCTGGCCCAGCGTCCCCTGCTGAACGACGCGATCCGCCGCGTGTTCGACGACGGCGCCGAGATGAAGCTCGAAGTCGACTACATGGCCAGGAACGGCCGGGAGATTCCGGTCCTGTTGTGCGGCGCGCGGGTCCACTGCAACGGCGGCGACTACGTGTTTGGCGTCGGCATCGACATCGGCGAGCGGCGCCAGCGCGAAGAGCAGCTGCGCCTGCGCGAGCGCGCCCTGCACGCGGCCAGCAACGGCATCGTGATCGCCCGCAACGACGGGCCGGACAATCCGATCGAATACGTCAACCCGGCCTTCGAGCGCATCAGCGGCTACAGCGCGGCGGAATCGATCGGACGCGACCCCCGCTTCATGGCCGCGCCGAACATGGACAGCGGCGAGCGTATCGAGCTGCGCGAGGCGATCCTGGCCAAGCGCCCGGTCAACGTGGTGCTGCGCAACCTGCGCAAGGATGGCGACCTGTTCTGGAACGACCTGAGCATCACGCCGGTCCACGACGAGCACGGGGTCGTGACCCATTTCATCGGCGTCATCAACGACGTCACCGCGGCCATGCAGCGCACCGCCCACCTCGAGCACGAGGTCAACCACGACCCCTTGACCGGACTGGCCAACCGCAACCTGCTGTGGGATCGGCTGGAGCAGGCTCTGCACGTGGCGCAGCGCCAGAAATCGCTGGTCGCGACCGTGCTGATGGACCTGAACAACTTCAAATCCATCAACGATACCCTGGGCCACGAAGCCGGCGACGTGGTGCTGAAAGTGGTGGCGCGGCGCCTGCAGGCCTCGGTGCGCGACAGCGACACGGTGGCGCGCATGTCGGGCGACGAATTCGTGCTGGTGCTGGCCAACCAGCCTTCGCTGCGCTTCACGCTGCGCATGGTGGAGCGGCTGCGCCAGAGCTTCGCGATTCCGGTCTCCTTCAACGGCCGCGAGATCGCGGTCGGCGCCAGCGTCGGCGTGGCGCTCTACCCGCACGACGGCAGCACCGCCGCCGAACTGGTGCGCGCGGCCGACGTCGCGATGTACCACGGCAAGGGCAACGCTCACAACGACGTGCATTTCTTCTCGGCCGACATGCGCTCGAGCAGCGACGCCAAGCGCAAGATCGAGGAGGGCCTGCACCATGCGCTCGAGAACGACGAGCTGTTCCTGCTGTACCAGCCGCGCGTCTCGCTGCGCAGCGGCAGGGTGATGGGCTTCGAGGCCCTGCTGCGCTGGCGCCATCCGGAGCACGGGGTGTTGGCGCCAAGCCGCTTCCTGTCGGAGGCGGAAGAGAACGGCGTGATCGTGCCGATCGGCCAGCGTGTGCTGGACCAGGCCTGCGCCTTCGCCGCCCAGCTTCGCCAGCTTGGCGTGCAGGATGTGCCGGTCACCGTCAACGTCTCCTATCGTGAATACAGCCAGGGCGACTTCGTCGAAAGCCTGTCGGCGCTGCTGGCGCGCCACGCGCTGCCCGCCGACAGCCTGCAGCTCGACCTGTCGATCGACGGCCTGCTGCGCAATCCCGGGTTGGGGCGCGACCTGTCGCGCCAGCTGCGCGCGCTCGGCGTGAGCCTGTCGGTGGACGGCTTCGGCGCCGGCCAGTGCGACCTCGCCTACCTGCAGCAGCTCGAAGCCGGCCAGCTCAAGCTGTCGCACACCTCGGTGCAAGACATCGGGGACGGCAGCAGCGCCCTGGTGAAGAGCCTGATCGACATCGGCCACAACCTGAACATGGAAGTGGTCGGCGAAGCCGTGGAGACCGGCTCGCAGGCGGCTTTCCTGAAGTCCTACGGCTGCGACCAGATGCAGGGGGTATGGTTCAGCGAGCCGCTGGCGGCGGAGGCGGCGAAGGAGCTGTTGCGGTCTCGCCAGCCAGCGTAAGCCGACCGCTCAGCCTTCGCTCGTGATCCGCTGGACCAGCGCCCCCAGCACCTCCTCCGCCATCTCGTTCGACACCTGGCAGGTTCCCGCATTCTCGTGCCCGCCGCCGCCGTATTCCAGCATCAGCGCGCCGATATTGGTGTTCGAACTGCGGTTCAGGATCGACTTGCCGGTAGCGAAGACCGTGTTCTGGTTCTTCAGGCCCCACAGCACGTGGATCCAGATATTCGTCTCCGGGAACAGGGCGTAGATGAGGAAGCGGTTGCCGGCGAAGATGGTCTGTTCCTCGCGCAGGTCGAGCACGACCAGGTTCTGGTGGACCCTGGCGCGGCGGCGGATCTGCTGCTTGCACAGTTCGTTGTGCTCCATGTACAGCGCGGTGCGCTCCTGCACGTCGGGCAGCTTCATGATCTGTTCGATGCCGAGCGTGCGGCAATGGTCGATCAGCGCCATCATGAGCTGGTAGTTCGAGATCCGGAAATCGTGGAAGCGGCCCAGGCCGGTACGCGCATCCATCAGGAAGTTCAGCAGGCTCCAGCCGGAGGGATCGAGTACCTCCTCGCGCGAAAAGCGGGCGGCGTCGGCCTTGTCGACCGCCTCCATCATGCCCTGCCAGGCGGCCGGGAAGGCGCGTGCGCCGCCATAGTAGTCGTACACCACCCGCGCCGCCGATGGCGCCCGGGGATCGATCACATGGTTCTCGCGGCGGCCGATGTTGCGGATGGTTTCCGACAGGTGGTGGTCGAAAGCCAGGTGGGCGCCGGCCACGTAGGGCAGATTGGTAGTGATGTCCTGCGGGCCGATCGCGATCTTCCCATCCTGCATGTCTTTCGGATGGACAAACAGGATGTCGTCGATCAGGTCGAGGTGCTTGAGCAGGACGGCGCAGACCAGGCCGTCGAAGTCGCTGCGGGTAACGAGGCGGTAGCGTTGGGGAACGGTCGACACGGCTTTCCCTTTCATTTCATGAGGAACGAATAACGGGCTGGCGCGGCCAAGGCGGTCGTCCATCATACATTGCAAATTTGCATCTTTCAAAGTGCAATTGCAACTGCCTTGCAGCCCATTCCCTCCATATTGCAGACTGTCGCATTCCCCTGGCATTCCCGGCGGCCGGGAATTAAAGTTGCAACATCCCAACAGTCACGCTGGGAGGCAGAACGGGTTTTTCCGCTGGCTTATCGAGCCAGCAGTTACACTCGTCGATTCGATTACCGTTTGAACAAGAAGAGCTCCATGCAGACCCGGCGTTCGACCCAGCAATATTTTTCCAATACCCTGTCGTGGCTGGTTCACGCGTTCGACGCGGTTGCGACCTGGGTGACGCAACTGTCGTGGTGGAAGTTTTTCCTGTTTGCCGCGCTGATGCTGGTTGCCGGGAAGATCCTGCAGGACGAGCTGTTCTCCGGCGGCGAGGAAGAAATCACGCGCACGGAACGCAATACGCGCAAGGCCGAGCCGGCCATCATGATCGACGACAGCGGCATCCACATCAACCCGCGCGTCAAGCGCCGCGGCAACGACGAAAAGCAGGACAAGGCGGCCGATGCCGCCGGCAGGATCGCCGAGAACGCGCTCAAGCATGCCGAAGACGCCAGCAAGGCTGCTGTCGAGGCCGGCAAGAATGCCGAGGAAGCCGGCGCCAACGCGGAGGAAGCCGGCAAGGCCGCCGGCGCGGCTGTCCCGCCCCTGCCGCCGCAGCCGCCGGCGCTGCGCGGCAAGGGCAACGCCGCCCATCCGGGTTCCAAGCTGATCCGCGGGAACGGCGATGAAGTCCACATCGACCTGCCGCCGCAGATCGGCGAAGAATTGTCCGATGCGATCGAGGCGGCCGTCGACGACGCCGCCGAAGCCAAGGCCCGCAGCTACCACAAGCAGGCCTCGACCTGGTTCACCAGCTTCGTCTGGCTACTGGTGATGGCGCTGTTCGGCACCAAGGCCCTGATGGGTGGAAAGAAGCGCGCCGAAGCGGAGATGCAGAGCGCCACCGCGGTCGCCGAACGCGAATCGATGCAGCGCCAGCTGTCGGAAGCCCGGATGGCGGCCATGCAGGCCCAGGTCGAGCCGCACTTCCTGTTCAACACCCTGGCCTCGGTCGAACACCTGATCGAGACCGACCCGCCGCGCGCCTCGGCCATGCAGCGCACCCTGATCCAGTACCTGCGCGCCGTGATCCCGCAGATGCGCGACGCCAATCTCACCACCAGCCTCGGCCGCGAAGTCGACATGGTCACCTCCTACCTCGATCTGCTGAAGATGCGCATGGAGGAACGCCTGACGGTCGACCTGCAGGTGCCGGAAGGCCTGCGCAGCGCGGCCTTCCCGCCGATGATGCTGCAGTCGATGGTCGAGAACGCGATCAAGCACGGCCTGGAGTGCAAGCCCGAGGGCGGCCACCTGGCAGTGAAGGCCGAGATCGCCGACAGCAAGCTGCGCGTCACCGTGGCCGACAATGGCGTCGGCTTCGGCGTGATGCCGAGCAAGGGCACGGGCCTGGGGCTGTCGAACATCCGCGAACGCCTCAAGCTGCTGCACGGCGAAGCCGGGCAGCTGCACATCGCCGCCAACATCCCGAGCGGCGTGATCGCGACCATCGAGGTGCCTTATCAACTGGCGTCTAAATGATTGCCCTGCGGCCGATTTCGTTGAATAATCGTCACTCTTCCACTTATCCTTTTTGCCATGCCTACCGCAATCATTGCCGATGACGAAAGACTGATGCGCGATCTGCTCCGTACCCGCCTGTCCCAGGTATGGCCGGAACTCGAGATCGTCGGCGAGGCCAAGAACGGCGACGAAGCCGTGCAACTGGTGTCCGCGCTGAAGCCGGACCTGACCTTCCTCGACATCCGCATGCCTGGCAAGACCGGGATGGAAGCGGCGCGCGACATCGGCGGCGCCAGCCAGATCGTGTTCGTCACCGCCTACGACCAGTACGCGGTCGAGGCGTTCGAGCGCGGCGCGGTCGACTACGTGCTGAAACCGCCCGAGCCGGAGCGCCTGCAGATCACGGTCGAACGCCTGAAGGAGCGCCTGTCGACGCCGGGCGGCCAGGCATCCGCCAGCGCCAACGTCAGCGATACCGTCACCGCCATGCTGTCGCAGCTGGCCGAGAAGATCGCCGCGCCGAAGCCGAAGTACCTGCAATGGATCCAGGCCAGCATCGGCCAGGACCTGCGCATGATCCCGGTCGAGGAGATCCTGTTCTTCCGCTCCGACGAAAAGTACACCTGCGTGCAGACCGAGAAGTTCGAAGCCCTCATCAGGAAGCCGGTGCGCGACCTGGCCGATGAGCTCGACCCCTCGCTGTTCTGGCAGATCCACCGCGCGACCCTGGTCAACGTCAACGCGATCGAAGGCGTGACGCGCGACATCCGCGGCCGTCACCTTGTGCTCATCAAGGGCCGTCCGGACAAGCTCGAAGTCAGCCGCAGCTTCCTGCATTTGTTCAAACAGATGTAAATCAAGCCACACCCGAGCCCTGCCGCGTAAGGTAGATGCCGAGCCCGCCCTGCGGGCCGTTTTTCATAGGCATCCATGAAACGACAGCGCCTTCGCTCGACTGCCAGGGCCGCGACCTGCTTCCTGATCGGGCTCGCGGCCGGCCGCCGGCTGGGCCGCCAGTCCCCCGGAGATTCCGACACCGTGCCGGCCAGCCGCAAGATCGTCAACGACGCCAACGACGCCATCGTCTCCGCCGACGGCGACTACCGGATCGTCATGGCCAACCCGGCCGCCGCCGTGCTGTTCGGCACCACCGTCGAGGCGATGGTCGGCAGCCCGCTGACGCGCTGGGTCGAGTCGGCCGAGGGCGCCGCCGATGCCGAGGAGCCGCTCGACTACTTCCGCGCCGGCAGCGGCCGCGCCGGGCGCCGCGCCACCGACTATGCCGTGACCGGCCTGCGCGCCGACGGCCAGCGCTTTCCCGTCGAGGGTTCGATCTCGCGCGGCAACGACGGCGCGTCCTTCTACACCATCATCATGCGCGACGTCTCGGAGCGCCAGCGGGTGCAGGACAAGCTGACCCGCTCGCATGACCAGTTGCGCCAGCTGTCGGCCGCCCTGCAGACCATCCGCGAAGAAGAGCGCACCCACATCGCGCGCGAGCTGCACGACGACCTCGGGCAGATCCTGGCCTCGCTGCGCATGGACCTGACCCTGCTGCAACAGACCGACGGCATTCCGGACGACAGCCTGCACCTGATGCGCGGCATGGAGCAGAACCTGCTGACGGCAATCACCTCGCTGCGCCGCATCGCCACCAACCTGCGCCCGCGCGCCCTCGACGAGGGCGGCCTGTATTTCGCCCTGAAAGGCCTGTGCGACGATTTCGTCGAGCGCTACAACATCCCCTGCACCCTGCTGGCCGACGAGGCCGAGCTGCGCCTGGACGATGCGGCCAGCACCGCGATCTTCCGCATCGTGCAGGAGGCGCTGACGAATATCGCCCGCCATGCCCAGGCCAGCAGCGTGACCATGACCCTGTTCCGCTCGAACAGCGAGCTGCTGGTCACGATCCGCGACGACGGCCGCGGCATCCGTCCAGAAGACATGGAAAAGGCCGAGTCGCTGGGCCTGATCGGCATGCGCGAGCGGGTCTGGGCCATGCACGGCGAAATCAGCGTCAGCGCCGACGAGCCGCCCGGCACCCGGATCGACATCGTTCTGCCGGTGCACGCGCACCTGGTGTAGTTTCTCTTTGTCATGAAGAGGACATATCTCTTCAATAAGATGCAGCTCGTTTCATGATCTGTTTCACATCTTATTGGAGAGTTTCGAATGCAAGTCAAACGCCTGGCCGCCGCCGCCGCTGTTTCCGCCATCGCCGTCACCCCGCTGGTAGCCAGCGCCCAGACCAACGTGCAACTGTACGGTGTCCTCGACGCCGCCATCTCGTCCCAGGACGTGGGCGGTCCGGACGGCCGCACCACCGTGGTCAACTCGGGTAACCAGTCGAGCAGCCGCTTCGGCTTCCGCGGCACCGAAGACCTGGGCAATGGCCTGAAAGCGATCTTCAACCTCGAAGCAGGCACCTCGATCGACACCGGCGCCGGCGACTCCGCCCTGTTCGGCCGCCGCGCCGTGGTCGGTCTGGAAGGCGGCTTCGGCAGCCTGACCCTGGGCCGCGAATACTCGCCGATCGCCGCCATCGCCGGCGCCACCGACGCCTTCGGCCAGGGCTTCTACGGCAGCAACCTGTCGGCCTTCACCAGCAACCGCCTGACCCGCCGCCTGGCCAACTCGGTCAACTACAAGTCGCCGTCGTGGTATGGCCTGAAGGTGCTGGCCGCTTACTCGGCTGGCGAAGTCACCACCGCCAACACCCCGTCGGGCGACCTGAAGGGCGTCGGCGTCGAATATGCACTGGGCAACCTGTACGCGGGCGCGGCTTACCACGAGATCAACCGCGTGGCGGCCGGCAAGGACAAGGAATCGGCGATCGGCGCCGCCTACAAGTTCGACCAGCTGGGCGGCTTCGAGATCAAGGGCAACTGGATGGAAGCCGACCGCGAAGGCACGGCCGCCAAGTACAAGCAAGTCAATCTGGGCGGCTCGATGCCCTTCGGCCAGCACCGCGTGTACGCCAACTACCAGCAGCAGAAACAGGGCGTCGCCAAGGGCAACAGCTGGGCGCTGGCCTACACCTACTCGCTGTCGAAGCGCACCAACCTGTACGCCAGCTACGCCAGCCTGGACAACAACAGCAACGCCGTGTTCGGCCTGAGCTCGTCCTCGATCACGATCGCCCCGGCCGCGACCAGCCTGGGCGCGGATCCGGATGTGTTCTCGCTGGGTCTGCGCCACACCTTCTAAGCGTTTACAAAACACCGTAAACTGCGGCGCTTTTCGCGCCGATTTCGCAACAAGGACAGGTGAATGTGATTAACTCGCCATATGCGAACAATCCTTTCACCTCTCGCGCTCCTGCTTGCGTGTGCGATCCTGCTGTGCACGACGTGGACGCCGGCCGCATCGGCGGCGCCCCCATCGCCGGCGCCGATCAACGTCGCCACCTATAACCTGCGCAATAGCCACGCCGACGATGGCCCCAACGCCTGGCCCGCCCGCAAGGACATGGTCAAGGCGCTGATCCGCTATCACGGCTTCGATATCTTCGGCACGCAGGAAGGCTATGCCGACCAGATCGCCGACCTGGCGCAGATGGAAGAATTCGAACATGTCGGCGTCGGCCGCGACGACGGCAAGGACGCCGGCGAGCATTCCGCGATCTTCTTTCGCAGGAGCCGCTTCGCGCTGCTGGGCAAGGGCGATTTCTGGCTCAGCGAAACGCCCGACCGCCCCTCCTTCGGCTGGGATGCCCGCTGCTGCCACCGTCTCGCGTCATGGGCGCGCCTGCGCGAGCGCGGCAGTTCGCGCGTGCTGTTCGTCTTCTCGGTGCATTTTGACCACGAAGGGGAAGTCGCGCGGCGCGCCTCGGCCGATCTGATGCTGAGGAAGATCACCGAGATCGCCCGCGGCGAACCGGCCATTTGCGTGGGCGACTTCAATTCGACCCCGGAGACGGTGCAGATGCAGACGATAGCGAAGGCGATGGGGGATAGCCGCCGTCTCAGCAAGGCGCCGCCGTATGGGCCGGATGGCACGTTCAACGGCTTCCGTTTCGATCAGGCGCCGAGCGAGCGGATCGACTATGTGTTCGTCGACCGGCATTTCGATGTGCTCAAGTATGCGGCCTTGAGCGACTCGCTCGACCAGCGCTATCCCTCGGACCATTTTCCGGTCGTGGCACGCGTCGTGTTCAAGTAGACGGCGATTTGCGCTGGTTGTTCATTTCTCTATTGAGTTCGGGCTTGAGTGACCCATGTAGGGTCACGATACATCTCGAACCATGGAGGAGAACGCCTTGAAACGCATCTTTGCATTGTGGCGCATGGTCGCCGGCCAGGACCTGCGCCTGCTATGGTTCGCTATCCGGCATGAAAGCCGTCCGGCCTGGTTGTTGCCGGGGCTGGCTGTCCTGGGACTGTTTGCCGTCGAGCCGGCGAATTTCGCCCTGCCCGTGCTCGGCGCCGTCGATGAGCTCGTGCTCGTGCCGCTGCTTCTGCACGGCATGGTAAAAATGCTGCCCGCGCAGGTCCTCGACGGTTTTGGGCGCGCGTATGCCGGGCGCCCGCGGCGCCGGGCTTGAGCGGCACAGTCAGATGGACGCCTGAAGCAAAGCACTCGCAGTCGAAGCGCGAGGCTCCTGGCTGAACTTCGCCGACAGCACGCGGTGGACTTTGTCGATGTCGACTGGCTTGGTCAGGTGGATGTCGAAACCCGCCGCGAGGCTGCGCGCCTGATCGGCCTCGCTGCCCCAGCCGGTGAGCGCCACCAGCATGCGGGCCTGCGCGCCCGGCAAGGTCCGTAACAGGGAGGCTGTCTCGTAGCCATTCATGCCCGGCATGCCGATGTCGAGGAACACCACCTCTGGATCATGCCGCTTTACCATCTCGACCGCCGTCTGCCCGTCGTGCGCGAGGAATACCTCGTGGCCGCTCATGTCCAGCACCATGGCCATGGTCTCGGCCGCATCGCGGTTGTCGTCGACGACCAGCACGCGGTGGCGCCCGGTGCTGCCCGGACTCGAAGGCGATGCGACCTCGACCGGCTCCGGTGCGTCCGCACGCGGCAGCCAGATGCGGAACAGGCTGCCGGCGCCCGGGCCGGCGCTCTCGGCGGCGACGCGGCCACCGTGCATCTCGACCAGGCTCTTGACGACGCTCAGGCCGATGCCCAGTCCGCCCTGCGCGTGGTCCAGGTGCTGCGGCACCTGCGTGAACCGGTTGAAAACGTGCTCGAGCATGTCGGGCGGGATGCCGATGCCCGTGTCCGCCACCTCGATGAGCAGCATGTCCGGCTGCGTGGCCTCGCCACCCCGCAGCGACACGCGTCCTCCGCGTGGCGTGTACTTCGCCGCGTTGTTAAGCAGGTTACCCACCACCTGTACCAGCCGTGTCGGGTCGCCGGTGACCCGCAGCGCCGGATCCACATGGTCCAGAATGACTTCATGGCCCTGCGCGTCGAGCAGGGCCTGCGTGCCCTCCAGCGCCTGTTCGAGTACCGATTGCAGCGAAAGCGGATCCTGCCGCAGCAGGATCTTGCCCTGCCGGATGCGGGCGATGTCGAGCAGGTCGTCGACCAGGTGCACCATGTGATCGAGCTGGCGTTGCATGATGTTCAGCACCAGCTTCGCCTGGCTCGGCAGCTCGCTTTTGATGTTCTGCAGCAGGTGCAGCCCGGTGCGCAAAGGTGCGAGCGGGTTGCGCAACTCGTGCGCGAGCGTGGCCAGGAAGTCGTCCTTCTGGCGATCGGCAAGCTTGAGCGCCTCGCGTGTGCGTACGTAGTTGGTAATGTCGACACAAGCGCCGGTCATTGTCTTCGCACGGCCCGCCTGGTCAAGGAGGGTCCGGCCGCGATCGTACAGCCAGTGCACCGAACCATCCGGGTACACCACCCGGAATTCCATCTCGAAATCGTCACCGGCATCGCGGCAGCGCTCGCAGCGGCGAATAACCTCGGCACGGTCGTCCGGATGAACCAGGGCGATGAATTGGTCGAGGCTACGCACTGCCTCCCCTGGGCGCAGGCCGAACAGGCGGTCGAGCGCGTCGTCCCAGGTGAGCCGGTTGTCCTGGATATCCCAGTGGAAGGTGCCGGTGTGGCTGGCCTCCAGCGCCATCTCCATCGCCAGTTCGGCGGTCTTGCGGCTGGTGATGTCCATGGCCGTGCCGTTGGCGCGCACACAGCGGCCGGCGTCGTCGAATAGTCCGCGTCCCTTGGCCGCAATCCAGCGAACCCGGCCGTCGTCGCGTCCCACGGTGCGGTACTCGACGTTGTACAGCTCGCGCCGCTGCGGATCGCAGGCCGCCGCGAATGCGCGGGCCACTGTCGCCCGGTCGTCCGGATGCAGGCCCGCGAAGAAGTCGTCCAGCGACAGCGCTTCATCGGTCGAGATGCCGAACATGGTGCGCAGCCCCGGTTGCCAGATCAGGCTGCCATCGAGAACGTTCACGTCCCAGAACGCGATCTCGGAAGCGGCGGTGGCCAGGCGCAGGCGTTCTTCGCTCTCGGCCAGGGCCTGCTGCGCCGCGCTCGCGGCGCGTGCCTTGTCCGCGAGCGTCACCGTCGAGGTGGTTTCGATCGCCACGCAGAAGATGCCCGCGACCTGCCCGCCGTCATCCAGCAAGGGCGTGTAGGTGAAGCTGAAATAGTGCGGTCCGGAGGTTTCGCGGCCGGCCAACTGGAACGGCTTGTTGTCGAATGACAGCGCCTCGCCGCGCATGACGGCCTCGTTCAGCGGCCGTAATTCGTCCCAGATCTCGCTCCATACCTCGGCCATCGGATGGCCGAGCGCATCGGGATGCTTGTCGCCGAGGATCGGAATGTAACCGTCGTTGTAGAGCGAGATGTAGCGTGGTCCCCAGCCGATGAACATGGGCTGCTGCGCGCGCAGGATCAGGCTCACGGCCGTCTTCAGGGACAGAGGCCATGATTCCACTGCGCCAAGCGGCGTGGTCGACCAGTCGTGGCAACGGATCAGTGCGCCCATAGCGCCACCACCGCGCAGGTGCGGCTGGTCGGGAAGGTCGATCATCGGTATGGCTCAATATAGCGACGGCGCAGGAGCGATTCGCACAGGTTGCTGGGTCAGGAGATTCGATACAAATGCCAACACGTCCAAGGACTGCACCAGTTATAAGGATATTGTACTTACTGACAGATAAGTGTGGAAGACGTCACGCTGCCCGATCCCAGGGAAACCGGCTCGCACATCTCCTGGCCTTGCCCGGCCCTTGCACCCAACAGATAGCGCAATAAAAAACCGCCGACGAATCGACGGTTTATCCCGACAGGCCGGCGCTTATTTCAGCCTGCAGGTCAGCACCCAGAAATACTCCCAGCGCGCGACCCGGATCTCCTTCGCCGCATTCGCCAGGCGCTTGCGCAGCGCGCTGTCGGTCGGATAGCTCATGGGGCGCTCGACGCGCTTGCCTTCGTCGGTCGTCACCATCTCGTAGGTATTGCCCTGCGCATCGGTGCGCGCGACCGGATTGCTGGTGCCTTCGACGTACACCTCGTCCAGCAGCACCAGCAGCGCATTCTTCGCCGCGGCCTTCTTCACGCTGGCCAGGAAGGCATCCTGCTCCTCGCGCTTCAGGCGCGACCAGCAGAATTCCGCCACCACCGCGCCATAGCCGGCGGCGCCGTCGGGAATCGCGGGCACCACGCCGTCTGCGGCGGTCAGCGTCAGCACCTCGTGCCCGGCGGTCAGTTGGGCGACCTGCTCGCGCACGTCCTCCAGGTCCGCGTCGCGGTCGGAGATGTCGTCGCCGTCGAGGTCCTCGTCCTCGTAGTCTTCGTAATCGTCTTGATGGTCGTGATTCATGATTTGCAACTCGGGTTTACAACTCGTAATTGTCGGCCGTCCCGCGCATCGCCGACTCGACCATCTTGCGGTTGAGCGTCGGCGCGAGCAGCTCGATGAAAGTATAAATGTAGCTGCGCAGGTAAGCGCCCTGCTTCACCGCCACGCGCGAGACATTCATCCCGAACAGCTGGCCCACGGGAATCGCACGCAGATTGCGGTCGCGTTCCGGATCGAAGGCCATGCCGGCGATGATGCCCACGCCCATGCCCAACTCGACATAGGTCTTGATGACGTCGGCATCGATCGCTTCCAGCAGCACGTCGGGCTTCAGGTTGCGCAGTTCGAAGGCGTGGTCGATCTTGCTGCGGCCGGCGAAGGCGGCATCATACGTGATCAGGGGATAGCCGGCGATCTCTTCCAGCGAAATCGCCTTCGAGCGCGTCAGCGCATGTTCGTGCGGCACCACCAGCACGTGTTCCCACTGGTAGCACGGCAGCGTGATCAGGCCGTCGACGGCGGCGATCGATTCGGTGGCGATGGCGAGATCCGCCTGGTCGTTCTTGACCATTTCCGCGATCTGGCGCGGATTGCCCTGCAGCAGCGACAGCCGCACCTTGGGGAACTTCAGCATGAAAGCCTGCACCACCTTCGGCAGCATGTAGCGGGCCTGGGTATGGGTTGTGGCGATGATGAAGCTGCCGCTGTCCTGGGCCGCGTATTCCTTGCCGATCCGCTTCAGGCTCTCGATCTCCTGCATGATCAGCTCGACGGACTCCAGCACCAGCCGGCCCGGCTCGGTCAGGCCGCGGATGCGCTTGCCGTGACGGGTAAAGATGTCGACCCCGAGCTCGTCCTCGAGCTCGATGATGGCCTTCGAGACGCCGGGCTGGGACGTAAACAGCGCCTTGGCGGCGTCGGTCAGGTTGAAGTTCTGGCGGACCGCTTCGCGCACAAAGCGTAATTGATGTAGGTTCATTGCCCTTTTTGTATTGATAGAAGCCTGATACGCATTTTACAAGCATGCTTATGCCACTGGCTCATATAAGCAAATAAATTCTCAGTAGTTTGGAATAAGACGCCGTTTTATTAAGATTGCGCATAGTCTACCGGGCCTGTCCGCGCACCCAGCGTCGATGGCCATTCGAGGATCGGAAAAAATGTACCGTTACGACCAATACGACCATCTCATCGTACGTGAGCGCATCGCCCAGTACCGCGACCAGGTGCAGCGCCGCCTCAACGACGAGCTGACCGAAGAAGAATTCCTGCCGCTGCGCCTGCAGAACGGCCTGTACATGCAGCGCCATGCCTACATGCTGCGCATCGCGGTGCCCTACGGCCTGCTCTCGACCAAGCAGCTGCGCATGTTCGCGCACATCGCCCGCACCTACGACCGCGGCTACGGCCACTTCACGACGCGCCAGAACATCCAGTTCAACTGGATCGAGCTGGAGCAGACCCCGGACATCCTGACCGACCTGGCTTCGGTGGAAATGCACGCGATCCAGACCTCGGGCAACTGCATCCGCAACACCACGACCGACCAGTTCGCCGGCGTGGCCGCGGACGAGATCATCGATCCGCGCCCGTTCTGCGAGCTCATCCGCCAGTGGAGTACCTTCCACCCGGAATTCATCGCCCTGCCCCGTAAGTTCAAGATCGCGGTCAACGGTGCCGTCCAGGACCGCGCCGCGATCGCCGTGCACGACATCGGCCTGACCGCCGTGCGCAACGCGGCCGGCGACGTCGGCTTCAAGTTCATGGTTGGCGGCGGCCTCGGCCGTACCCCGATCATCGGCAGCACGATCAACGAGTTCGTGCCCTGGCAGGACCTGCTGACCTACCTCGAGGCGGTCATGCGCGTGTACAACCAGTTCGGCCGCCGCGACAACAAGTACAAGGCCCGCATCAAGATCCTGGTGAAAGCCGTGGGCGCGGAAGAATTCGCGCGCCTGGTCGAACAGGAATTCGCCGACCTGAAGGACGGCCCGGAAACCCTGACCCGCGAAGAACTGGACCGCGTCGCCGCCTACTTCACGCCGCCGCCGTATGCCGCGCTGGAAAATATCGATCCGCGCGCCGCTGGCGGGAAAGATGCGGAAGACAACAAGGCCTTCGGCAACTGGCTGCAGCGCAACGTCAAGCCGCACAAGATGGCGGGCTACGCCTCGGTCGTGCTGTCGCTGAAGAAGACCGGCGTGCCGCCGGGCGACGCCACCGCCGAGCAGATGGATTTCGTGGCCGACCTGGCCGACAAGTACAGCTTCGGCGAACTGCGCGTGACCCACGAGCAGAACCTGGTGCTGGCCGACGTCGAGCAGTCGAAGCTGTTCGAGATCTGGCAGCTGGCCAAGGCCAAGGGCCTGGCGACGCCGAACATCGGCCTGCTGACCGACATCATCGCCTGCCCGGGCGGCGACTACTGCTCGCTGGCGAACGCGAAATCGATCCCGATCGCCGCCGCCATCGCCCAGCGCTTCGATGACATCGACTTCCAGCACGACATCGGCGACATCGAACTGAACATCTCCGGCTGCATCAATGCCTGCGGCCACCACCACGTCGGCCATATCGGCATCCTGGGCGTCGACAAGGACGGTTCCGAGTGGTACCAGGTGTCGATCGGCGGCGCCCAGGGCAATGAAGCCGCCCTCGGCAAGATCATCGGCCCCTCGTTCTCGGCCTCGCAGATGCCGGAAGTCGTGCAGCGCCTGCTCGACGTCTACCTGCGCGAGCGCGTCGACGGCGAGCGCTTCGTCGACGTCACCCAGCGCCTCGGGGTCAACCCGTTCAAGGAACATGTGTATGCCACGCCGATCCCGGCGGGCGAACTGGCAGTCGGAGAAGACCAATATGCCTAAGCTGCAGCACCACGAACAGATCATCAAGGGCCGCGCGGTCGTCGCCGACGACTGGCGCGTCCTGCGCCTCGACGAGGGGGAGACCCCGGAAACGGTCGAGATCCCGGCCGGCAAAGTCATCGTCCCGCTGAAGGTCTGGCAGGCCCGGCGCGACGAACTGGTGCAGCGCGCCGGCGAGATCGGCCTGTGGTTCGCCCCCGACGAACTGGCATCGGCCGTCCAGGACGAGCTGGACAAGTTCGGCGTGATCGCCGTCGACTTCCCGAAGTTCACGGATGGCCGCGGCTATTCGATCGCCTTCAACCTGCGCAAGCGCCTGGGCTACACCGGCGAGCTGCGCGCGATCGGCGACGTGCTGCGCGACCAGTTGTTCCAGATGCATCGCTGCGGCTTCGACGCCTATGCGACGCGCCAGGACCGTTCGATCCAGGACGCACTGAAGGGCCTGACCGTCTTCTCGGAAACCTACCAGGCGTCAAGCGATCAACCGCTGCCGCTGTTCCGCCGCGTAAAGCGCGACGTGCCGCTGGAACACAGCGACGTCGGCGCGGGTATCTAAGGAAAGATCATGAGCGACCTGCACCTGCGGACAGAAGAAACCCGCGGCATCCTGGAGCGCATCGCGCGCGATCATTCGCCGGCCGTGTTCGCTTCCAGCCTGGCGGCCGAGGACATGGTCCTGACCGACCTGATCCTGAAGGCTGCCCTGCCGATCGGCATCTTTTCGCTGGAAACCGGCCGCCTGCACAAGGAAACGCTGGACGTGCTGGACAAGGTCAAGGCCCACTACGGCACCGAGATCGCACTGTTCCGGCCGCAACCGGAACTGGTCGAGCAGTACGTGACGCAGAACGGCCTGAATGCCTTCTACGACAGCGTCGAGATGCGCAAGGAATGCTGCCGCGTGCGCAAGGTCGAGCCGCTCGGCCGCGCCCTGTCCGGCAAGAAGGCCTGGATCACCGGCCAGCGCCGCGCCCAGTCGACCACCCGCGCCGAACTGGCCGTGCAGGAAGACGACGCCGCGCACGGCATGGCCAAGTTCAATCCGCTGGCCGACTGGTCCGAGCAGGACGTCTGGGAATACATCCGCGCCAACGACGTGCCCTACAACAGCCTGCACGAGCGCGGCTATCCCTCGATCGGCTGCGAGCCCTGCACCCGGGCGATCCAGCCGGGCGAGGACATCCGCGCCGGCCGCTGGTGGTGGGAAAACCCGGAATCCAAGGAATGCGGCCTGCACCTGGTCGACGGCAAACTTATCCGCATCAAATCCGTGGCCGCCTGAACGGCGCGGACGAACACAAGACATTGACAGGCACAGCCATCATGACGACTTTTACTGATACCCCAGGCGCGCTCGGCGACGCGAATTTTGACGTGAACTCGCGCCACCTCGACGCCCTCGAATCGGAAGCGATCCACATCCTGCGCGAAGTCGCGGCCGAGTGCGCGAATCCGGCCCTGCTGTTCTCGGGCGGCAAGGACTCCGTGGTGCTGCTGCGCCTGGCCGAGAAGGCTTTCCGCCCCGGCAAATTCCCCTTCCCGCTGGTGCACATCGACACCGGCCACAACTTCGACGAAGTGATCGCCTTCCGCGACGCGCGCGCCGCCGAACTGGGCGAACGCCTGATCGTCGGCTCGGTCGAGGAATCGATCAGGAAGGGCACGGTGCGCCTGCGTAACCCGCAAACCGATTCGCGCAACGCGGCCCAGGCCGTCACGCTGCTGGAAACCATCGCCGAATACGGCTTCGACGCCTGCATCGGCGGCGCCCGCCGCGACGAGGAAAAGGCGCGCGCCAAGGAGCGCATCTTCTCCTTCCGCGACGAATTCGGCCAGTGGGACCCGAAGGCCCAGCGCCCCGAACTGTGGGACCTGTATAACACCCGCGTGCACCCGGGCGAGAACATGCGCGTGTTCCCGATCTCGAACTGGACCGAGCTCGACGTCTGGCAGTACATCGCCCGCGAGAAGCTGGCCCTGCCCCCGATCTACTATGCGCACGAGCGCCAGGTGATCCCGCGCAACGGCCTGCTGGTGCCGCTGACCCCGCTGACCCCGGCCCGCGAAGGCGAGCAGGTCGAGACCCAGGTCGTGCGCTTCCGCACCGTCGGCGACATCTCCTGCACCTGCCCGGTGGCCTCGACCGCCTCGACGCCGGACGACATCATCGCCGAAACCGCGATCACCCAGATCACCGAGCGCGGCGCGACCCGCATGGACGACCAGACCTCGGAAGCGTCGATGGAAAAACGCAAGAAACAAGGATATTTCTGATGAACGCCCGCACCGTCACCACCAGCACCGACCTCAATCACCAGGCCGACCAGTCCGGCCAGGCTTCGCTGCTGCGCTTCATCACCGCCGGCTCCGTCGACGACGGCAAGAGCACCCTGATCGGCCGCCTGCTGTACGACAGCAAGGGCATCTTCGCCGACCAGCTGGCAGCCGTGTCGCGCTCGAAGCACAAGCGCACCGTGGGCGACACCATCGACCTGTCCCTGCTGACCGACGGCCTCGAAGCCGAGCGCGAACAGGGCATCACGATCGACGTCGCCTACCGTTACTTCGCCACGCCGAAGCGCAAGTTCATCATCGCCGACACGCCCGGCCACGAGCAGTACACCCGTAACATGGTGACCGGCGCCTCGACCGCGGACGCCGTGATCATCCTGGTGGACGTCTCGAAGGTGAAGCTGAACGACGACGGCAGCGTGGAGCTGCTGACGCAAACGAAGCGCCACTCGACCATCGCCAAGCTGCTGCAGATCGAGCATGTGATCGTCGCCGTCAACAAGATGGACCTGGTGAACTACGACCGCAGCGTCTACGACCGCATCGTCGGCGCCTACACCGAGTTCGCGAAGAGCCTCGGCCTGCAGGACATCACCGCGATCCCGCTGTCGGCCCTGGCCGGCGACAACGTCGTCGAGAAGACCGACAACATGGCGTGGTACGAAGGCCCGACCCTGATCGAGCTGCTGGAATCGATCAGCGTCTACGACGAAGCGCACGACGCCCCGTTCCGCTTCCCGGTGCAGCTGGTGGCGCGCCACAACGGCCACGAGGCCAACGACTTCCGCGGCTACATGGGCCGCATCGAGTCGGGCAAGGTGTCGGTCGGCGACAAGCTGGTGGTGCAGCCTTCCGGCGTCGAGACCACGGTCAAGGAAATCCAGACTTTCGACGGTTCCCTGCAGAGCGCGGTGGCCGGCCAGTCGGTCACCCTGCTGCTGAACGAGTACGTCGACATCTCGCGCGGCGACGTGCTGGCCGGCGCCTCGCAGCCGGCCACCCTGCTCAAACAGGTCAAGGCCGACGTCTGCTGGATGGCCGACGAGCCGCTCGACGTGCGCCGCAAGTACTGGATCAAGCACGGCACCCGCCAGACCATGGCCAAGGTGAAGGCGATCGATTCGATCCTGGACGTGAACACCCAGCAGCGCCATGCTGCGGAAGGCCTGAAGCTGAACGACATCGCCCGCATCGAAATCGCCGTGCAGCAGCCGCTGGCCGCCGACGCCTACGAGGACATTCGCGCGACCGGTGCTTTCATCCTGATCGATGAAGTCACCCATCAGACCGTAGCAGCCGGTATGATTCGCATCTGAGGGGGGCTCGATAAACCTGCTGCGCGTTGCAGATTCGGCCTGCGATGCTCCGCTACGGCGGACCGGCCGTACCGAAGTACGGCTGCGCTTCTCGGCCAAATCTGCGGCCGCTCGCGACGGTTTCTCGATGCCCCGATACGTCGCGTCTGTGCTAAGAAATGAAGGAAAGTATGGCTGGGCTGGGAAAAGTGTATTTAATCGGAGCCGGTCCCGGCGCGGCTGACCTCATCACCGTGCGCGGCGCGCGCCTGCTGGCGCAGGCCGACGTCGTGCTCTACGACGCTCTCGTCACGCCCGAGATGCTGGCGCTGTGCGCGCGGGCCGAGAAGATCTCGGTCGGCAAGCGTTCCGGCCAGCGCTCCACCGCGCAAACCCTCATCAACGAACAACTGGTCGATTGCGCCCGGCGCTATCAGGTGGTGGTGCGCCTGAAGGGCGGCGACCCGATGCTGTTCGGGCGCGCCGACGAGGAATTGCGCGCGCTCGAAGAAGCCGGCATCGAGGTCGACATCGTCCCCGGCATCACCACCGCCGTGGCCGCCGCCGCCGCGACGAAGCAGCCGCTCACCAAGCGCGGCGTGGCGCGCAGCGTCGCCTTCTTCACCTCCAGCACTGCTCCGGACGAGCCAGAGCACGCAGCCCTGCCCGCAACCGACACCATGGTGCAGTACATGGGCGGACGCGAAGCAGCCGCCACCGCCGAGCGCCTGCTGGCGCTGGGACGCCGGCCCGGGCTGCCGGTGGTCGTGATCGAAAACTGCAGCCGCCCCGACCAGCGCATCCTGCGCCTGACCCTGGCCGACCTGGCGCACGGGCTCGGCACGGCCAGCGGCCCGGTGCTGGTGATGATCGGCGAAGCCCTGCAGCGCCGCACCCACCAGGCGCCCGACGCCTGAACCGGCGGTCTCAGGCCACCGGCGTGTACTCGATACCGTTCTGGATCATGCCGATGATCTGGGCCTGGTTTTCCGTGCTTTCGCTGAAATCGACCAAGAGCTGGGCGCGCGAGGTTCCGTGCAGGGCCTGCAGCCAGAAATCGTAGCCGGCCGCATCCGGGGCGCGGTGCAGCACGTTCTGGTACAAGGCGTCGACAAACTGGGCGTCGCTCGTAGTGCCGTACTTCTGCGCGAATTCGCTGCTGTTGACGAAGCTGGTCGCCACGTCCAGCAGCGAATGGCCGTCATCCATCGCATTCATCCAGAAGCCCAGACCGGATTTGTCCGGGGTGCGGTTGAAGGCCGCCTGGTAGAGACGAAAGGTTTCGCCGGCGTTGCCGTGGATATCCAGGGCGATGCTACGGTCGCCGAACTGCAGGCGCTCGACATTGGCCAGCACGGTCTTGCTGCCGCTGCCGAGGTCGACCACCGACACGCCGACGCCGTCGCTGGTGACCGTGTAGCCGTCCTTGGCCCCGCCGAAGACCACTGTGTCGACGCCGCTGCCGCCATCCATCTGGGCGCCGCCGATGGCGGCCATCACGTCATTGCCGCCGGTGCCCGTCCTGGCCGGCGTGTAGCTGATGCCGTTGCTGATTGCGCCAAGGACCTGGGTCTGGTTCTCCGTGCTTTCGCTGAAATTGACCAGGACCTGGGCGCGCGAGGTTCCGTGCAGGGCCTGCAGCCAGAAACCGTAGCCGGCCGCATCCGGGGCGCGGTGCAGCACGTTCTGGTACAAGGCGTCGACAAACTGGGCGTCGCTCGTAGTACCGTACTTCTGCGCGAATTCGCTGCTGTTGACGAAGCTGGTCGCCACGTCCAGCAGGGAATGACCGTCATCCATCGCATTGATCCAGAAGCCCAGACCGGATTTGTCCGGGGTGCGATTGAAGGCCGCCTGGTAGAGACGAAAGGTTTCGCCGGCGTTGCCGTGGATATCCAGGGCGATGCTCTGGTCGCCGAACTGCAGGCGCTCGACATTGGCCAGCACGGTCTTGCTGCCGCTGGCGAGGTCGACTAGCGATACGCCGACGCCGTCGCTGGTGATTGTGTAGTTGGCGCGCAGCTTGCCGAAAACGACCGTGTCCATGCCATCCTTGCCATCAAGGACACCGCCGCCGCTGCTGGCCGCCAGCACGTTGTTGCCTGCCGTTGCCAGTGCTTGCGCCGCGATCGCGCCGCCCGTCGATGCCGGTGTACCCGGGGCCATCACGACCGGCGTGACGGATACACTGGGTGCTGTGACCACCGGCGTCGTCACCACAGGGGCGGTCGCCACCGGTGCGGTCACGATCGGCAGCGGTGGCGTAGTGCTGTTACCTGAACTGCTGCCTTGGGAGCCGTCCCGCACTGGCGTAGTACCGATGCCGGACGCCGAGGCGCTGGCCGAGGCAAACACCCGCGCTTCGACCGCCACCCCGGCCGCCTGGCTGTCGACCCAGGCCGCGGCGAAACCGCCATTCGCCAGCGCCACCACGTCCGGGCTGGTTTGGTCGCCGGCGCGCATCTGGTTGATCTCGAATTCTTGCTGGTCGACTGCGCTGCCGTCCGCGCCGAAGCGGCGGCCGAAGATGCCGCTGCCGTCGTAGTCGCCGGTGTCCGACTGCCAGGCGACGACGAAGCTGCCGTCGGACAGGGCCGTCACCGCGGCGTCGTAGTGCCCGCCGCCGGACTCCAGGTTGGCCTGCATCGGGCCGCCCAGCGCGTGGCCCGCGCTGTCGTAGACCCGGAAGAAAATGTCGGACATCGAGAAGCCGAAAGGCGCGTTGACGTAGCTGTCCCAGGCGACCACGACGTTGCCGTTCGCGAGCGTGGCGACGTGCGGCAACGGGGCCGCGGTCGCCAGGCTGGCCGCGTAGCCGTCGCCGTTGACGACAAAGGCCTGGCCGCCGGCACTGGTGGCGGCATAGACGTTGCCGTCGTTGATCTCGCCCCAGGACACCAGATAGCCGCCCTGCTTCAGCGCCGCGAGGCTCGGGCTGAAGGCCGAGGACAGCACGCCGTAGACCTGCTGCGAGCCGAGGACCGTGCCGTCGGCGGCCGCCTGCTGCACGTGGACCGCGCCGCCGCTGCGCCAGCCGATGGCGAAGCTGCCGTCGGCCAGGGTGGCCACGGTGGGCATGGCGGCATCGCCGCTGGCGCCGCCGTCGAGCAGGTGTTCGGCCCCGGCGCGGCCGTTCGCTTCCACCACGCGGTAGGCGATGCGATGCGCGGCGCCGTCGTTGACCGAATAAGCGACCACGAAGCGGCCGCCCGACAGCGCCGCCACCGCCGGCTCGCCCTCGATGCCGGCGTCGCCATCCGGGGTCAGCGCAAAGGCTGCGCCGGTCGCGGCGCCGCTGGCGTCGCGCAGCTGGGCCCACAGACCGGCGCCCGCACCGCCCGCAATCGTGTCGCTGCCCTGCCAGGCGGCGACGAAGCCGCCGTTCGACAGCGCGGCCAGCGAGGGATTGGCGGTCCAGGCATTGCCGGCGGCGCCGAGCTTCAGGTCGTCGCCGAAGCCAGGCAGGTCGTGGGTGAGGCCGTCCTGCACGGTATAGCCCAGGGTGCGGGCGACGCCCTGGCCCGCGATCGGATTGCCGTTGGTGTCGAGCTGGTAGCGGTCGTAATAGTGCACGGTCACCACCGCCGACAGGCCGAGCGCCGGCAGCTGGGCGGCGTCCTTCAGCACCAGGCGCGCGGCAGTGTCGGTCGCCGGGTTGTAGGCGATCGAGAACAGGCCGGGCTGCGACTGGCTGTCGATCACCCAGCGTCCGCCCGTCATCGCGCCGCTGTCGATCGGGGACAGCAGATCGACCACGGCGCCCGCCTGCATGGTCGAGAACATGGTGTCGTTCTCGCCGCTCAGGCCGGCCGGCGGATTGTCGACGATGACGGTGTTGTCCTGCGAGACCACGCTGCCGTCCGCCAGCTTGTAGTGGGCGCTGAACACGTTCGGCGTCATCACGTCGGCGCTGCGGTCGAGGAAGCGCCACAGCGTGCCGGTCGCCTGCACATAGGCGCCCTGGCCGTCGACCGGCGCCGTATAGCCGTTCCAGGTCTTCCCGTTATCGAAACTGTACTGCAGCTGGCCGCGCGCCAGCTGCTGGCCGAGGGTGCTGTCGACGTCGAAGGCGACCGCGGTCACCGCCGCCGACGATGCGCCCGTCGGCATGCTCGTGCCGGCATAGGTCCAGGTGGTGCTGCCCCAGTTCGGGCGGACGTAGATGGTGTTCGAGGGGGTAGTCATGGGAATCGATCGTCGAGGAACGGCCGCGCGCGCGGGTGGCGGGCCGACAAGGACTATGATTCCCTACGGAAAATATAAATGCAACCAGGAAATTGATTACCCTGCGAGAATATCGCCTGGAAGCAACAAAATCTTGGCCAGCAAATAACCCAGTTGGCAAAAATAATTACATCGGCAACAACTGAGTTAACAAACAGAATAGCCGATTCAAGCAGGCAGCGCGGCCACGCAATAGGCCGCCATCGCCGCCAGCACGCCCGGGTCTTCGCCTACCGCCGGCACGGTCGAGAAGGCGATATCCGGATGGGCGGCACGCACCTCGTCGACCAGTTTCGGCAGGTCGCGCAGCAGGTGGCCGCCCTGCCCCAGGAAGATCGGGACGACGGTAACCTCACGCACGCCGCGCGCGGCCAGCGCCGCCACTTCGTCCGGCAGGCTGGGCGTCATCAGCTCGAGGAAGGCCAGCGAGACGGCGACGTCGGGCCGCTGCTGCGCGGTGACTTCGCGCAGGCGCTGGAAAGGCAGCGCCCAGGTCGCTGCGCGGGCGCCGTGGGCGAACAGGATCAGGGCGCGGTGCATGATCAGCTCCTCAATGCCGCTCGACCCAGCGCAGGGCGCCGAGTGCAAGCAGCAGGAACAGCACGCTGGGTGCGGCCGCCGTCATGAAAGGCGGCCAGGTCGACAGCATGCCGATGTGCGAGAACAGGTTATCGATAAGCAGGAAGCTCACGCCGATCATGATGCCGATGAAGAGCTTGAAGCTGACCCCGCCGCTGCGTACCTGCAGGTAGCCGAAGGGCAGCGCCAGCGCCATCAGCACGAAGATCGACAGCGGGCCGATCAGCTTGCGCCAGAACGCGATCTTGAAGCGCTCCGTCTCCTGGCGGTTCTCGGCCAGGTGACGCGTGTAGACCGCCAGCTCGTTGGCCGACATGCGCTCCGGATCCGAGCGCGACACCGCCAGGATCTTCGGCGTGATCTCCGACTCCAGGTCGAGGGTCGGCAGCTTGCGGGTGCTGACGGCGGAGGTCTCCTGGCCGAAGCTGTTCTGGATGCTCCGGCCGTTCGGCAGCGGCGCGCCGGGCGCCGGCAGGCTGCGGCTGTTGGTGAACTGGGTCTCGGTGACGTTCTGCAGGCGCCAGGTGTGGTTGCCGCCGAAGACGGCGCTGGCGGCCGTGATCAAGGAGCGCATGCGCATGCTGTTGTCGAACTCGTACAGGCGCACGTCGGCCAGCTGGCCGTCCGGGAGGATCTGGCGCGCGTTGAAGAAGCGCGACCCGGTCACCGGGCCTTTCTGGCCGCCGGCGTGGATGGTGTCCTTGGTCCACATCCCGGAGCGGAATTCGGCCGACACCGTCGCGCCCTTGGCGGACAGGCGCAGGCGCTCGGCCAGCGGCGCCGTGCGCGGCGTGATCAGTTCGCCGAAGATGAAGGTGATGATGACGAACACGATGCCGATCTTGAACAGCATCCAGGCCACCATGCGTGTCGACATCGAGGATGCGCGCATGATCGTGAATTCCGAGGTCTGGGCGAACTGCGCCATGGTGTAGATGGTGCCGATCAGCGCGGCGATCGGCATCACGCGGTACATGTTACCGGGCACCAGCATCAGCACGTAGAGCAGCGCGTGCTGGATCATGTAGCCGCCCTTGCCCACCGAGGGCAGCTCGCCGGTCAGGTCCATGAAGGCGGCCAGGGCCAGGAAGGCGACCAGCACGAAGGCCACCGCCTGGGCGATGTTGACGAAGAAGTAGCGCTGCAGGATCTTCATTTCGCGCCCTCCTTCACGCTGGCGCTTTGCAGCAGGCGGCGGCGCTTCCAGGCGTTCGCCAGCAGCACCGGGTGCCAGCGGTGGTGGATGTTCAGGCGCCAGGCGAACAGCAGCAGCGCGGCCAGCAGCACCAGCGCATGCAGCGGCCACCAGGCGACGCCGAAGCCGATCTTGGCCTGCTTGACGGCCGCTTCGGCGGCCTTGGTCAGGTTCAGGTAGGTGAAGAAGATCAGCAGCGCCAGGATCAGGTTGGACGAGGCGCCGGCGCGCGGATTCACGAAGCCGAGCGGAATCGCCAGCAGCATCAGCACCACGCACATGATCGGCCAGGTGATGCGGTACTGCAGTTCGGCGTCCGCATACTGGTTCTTGGGCATGGCCAGCAGGGCCGCCGTGGACAGGCCTTCGACCTTGAACTCGCCCATCACCGGGGCCTGGGTCGCGACCCGCATCCGGTAGCGCTCGAATTCCATCGACTGGAAATCCGGCTTGCCGGGCGTGCCCTGGTAGCGCCGGCCATTTTTCAGCACCAGGTATTGCCCGCCCTTGCCGTCAGGTTCGATCTGGCCTTCCTTGGCAACCACGGTGGTGTTCACGCCATTGTCGATGGTATTCACGAACACGTTCTGCACCACGGTGGTGGAGCGCGCGGCCGAACTCTCGACGAAGAACACGCGGTCGGCGGCCGCCGATTCGCGGAACTGGCCCGGCGCCACGCGCTGAAGGTCTTCGCGCTTCTCGAAGCGCTCGGTGAACTCGTTGCTCTTGAGCTGGGCCCAGGGGATGCCGACCAGCGAAATGATCCCCACCAGGGTCACGACCGGCAATCCGAAGATCAGCACCGGCGCGATCCAGCGCGTGAGCGACTGGCCGGAGGCGAACCAGACCACCATCTCGGAATCGCGGTAGCTGCGCGTGATGACCACCAGGACGGAAATAAAGCTGGTGAGGATCAGGATAGTTGGCAGATAATTCAGCACCGCAAAAGCGATCAGGGCAAGCACATCGCTGGACGCGACCTTGCCTCCTGCGGCCCGGCCGAGGATGGTGATCAGGGTCCAGGTGACGAGAATGGAAAACAGGACGGTGAAGGTTGCGCCGGCGACGCTGGCCAATTCACGCTGTAGGGCGCGTCGGAAAATCATTCGATAGTTATAATTGCAGGTTAGGCAGTAACACCGATGTCACGGCCTCGAATAGACAAACGGAGAACCCAATGGACTTTAGCATAAAAGCATTCGACACAAAAAACACGCTGACTGCAGCCAAATCGGGCTGCATCGCAGTCGCAGTGTTCGAAAACAAGAAACTGTCGGAGGCGGCCAAAGCCCTCGACCTGAACGGCGAGATCGCTGCCGCCGTCAAGTCGGGTGATATCTCCGGCAAGGCCGGCACCACCCTCCTGCTGCGCGGCGTGGCCGGCGTGAACGCCGCCCGCGTGCTGCTGGTGGGCATGGGCGCCGAGGAAGCCGTGAGCGAGAAGAGCTTCACCGGCGCCGTCACGGCAGCCCTGAAGACCTTCTCCACCCTGGGTGCACAGGATGCCATTATCGCATTCCCGCTGGAGAATGTGAAAGAGCGCGACCTGGCATGGGCCATCCGCAGCATCGTGGTAGCGGCCAACGAAGCCGAATTCCGCACCGACGGGCAAAAGAGCAAGAAGGACCCGGCGCCGGCCGGCGTGCGCAAGCTGGCCCTCGCCGTCCCGCAAGCGACCCCGCAGCTCAAGGCCGTGCTGGCCCAGGCCCAGGCGATCGCCAACGGCATGAACCTGACCAAGGAACTGGGCAACCTGTCCCCGAATGTCTGCACTCCAACGTACTTGGCGAACACCGCGAAGCGGCTGGCCGCCGACTACGGCTTCGACATCGAAGTCCTGGAGCGCAAGCAGCTCGAAGCCCTGAAGATGGGCAGCTTCCTGTCCGTCACCCGCGGCAGCGAGGAAGCGCCGAAGTTCATCGTCCTGAAGCACAACGGCGGCAGGAAGAACGAGGCGCCGGTGGTCCTGGTCGGCAAGGGCATCACCTTCGACACCGGCGGCATCTCGCTGAAGCCGGGCCCCGGCATGGACGAGATGAAGTACGACATGTGCGGCGCCGGCTCGGTGCTCGGCACCTTCCGCGCGATCGGCGAGATGGGCATCAAGCTGAACGTGGTCGGCATCGTCGCCGCCTGCGAGAACATGCCCTCTGGCCGCGCCACCAAGCCGGGCGACATCGTCACCGCGATGAACGGCACCACCATCGAGATCCTGAATACCGATGCCGAAGGCCGCCTGGTGCTGGCCGACGCCCTGACCTACGCCGAGCGCTTCAAGCCGGCCGCCGTGGTCGACATCGCGACCCTGACCGGCGCCTGCATCGTCGCGCTGGGCCACCATAATTCGGGCCTGTTCACCCGCCACGACGACCAGCACAACGCCCTGGCCGACGAACTGATGGACGCCGGCAAGCAGACCGGCGACACCGCGTGGCGCCTGCCGATCGGCGAGCAGTACAACGAGCAGCTGAAGTCGAACTTCGCCGACCTGGCCAACATCGGCAGCCCGGGCGGCGCGTCGTGCACCGCGGCCGCATTCCTGGAAAACTTCACCCGCAACTACGCCTGGGCCCACCTGGACATCGCCGGCACCGCCTGGAAGTCGGGCGCGTCCAAGGGCGCGACCGGCCGTCCGGTGCCGCTGCTGACGACCTTCCTGTTGAACCGGGTTTAAACCGGCGCGTGCGAACCTAGCCTGATGCAAAAAAGGACGCTTCACGAAGCGTCCTTTTTTTATCGGTGTTTATTTCGTTGGACCGTTATCAATAGACCGGCGTGCCGGGGTCGGCGCCGCCCTCGCCCGTCCTGGCCGGGCGCATGTCCACGGTCAGGACAGTCGCGTAGGCGTAGCCGTCCTGGAGGTAGTTGCGCAAGCCCGCGCTGAACAGGATCTTGCCGACCAGGGGGCCGGACTGGTGGTGCGCGTTCCATGATTCGTCGGCGCTGCCGACGCCCTCGCGCTTGCAGCTGACGGCCAGCGGCTGGCTGCTACGGGTGACCGTCACGCGTCCGGGCGCGAGCACGAACCAGCGTCCGGCATCGTTCTCCAGCAGGCAGCCGACGCCGGCGACTTCGCGGTGGTCGAGAATGGCATGCACTTCGACCTGCTGCTCGGCGGCCCTGGCGCTGTTGATGCCGTCGATGCCGCCGCTGCCGACGCAGCCGGCCAGGCCAAGGCACAGCATCAGTGCAGATAGAGAAAAGAATCGGTTCATGCGCTGTTTACGGCAGCGCAGGCGCGGACATGAGCGCAAAGCGCGGCACACACGCGCCGTCGACCTCGACCGTTTCGAAAAAGGCGTCCTTCGGCCGGACCCAGGTCCTGCCGTCCTCGCCCCGGTAGACGATCACCGGGGTGTGGTCCGCCTCGATCACGGCCTCGCAGACCAGCTCGTACACCCCGCCCTTGTAGTGGCGGTAGCGCATCAGGCCTGTTCTTCGACCTGCCGGCTCTGGCTCTTTTTCTTCAGGTTCTGGATGACCCGGACGATGCCTTCGACACCGGCGTTCTCGTCGAGCTCGCTGAAGGCGTCCAGCACCTCGTTCAGCACGCGGTTGCGCACCGCGGCCTCGTCGGCCAGCATGACCGGAACCTTGTCCTCGCTCGGCGCGAACTTCTGCGCCTGCTGGACCTGCTGCACCTCGACGGTCTTGGCGCCATGCGCCAGTGCGGCCTGCCAGATCAGCCAGCGGCGCTGGGTTTCGTACACCAGGTACTCTTCCGGCTTGTCCTCACGGCGCCGGACAATGTGGCCATCGCGTTGGGCCCATGCTTCGAATGCTTGACGCATTGCTGTCCTTTATAAAAGCTGTGTGCAAATCCTGCTTGCGGATCCGCGATCGTTACACACCTGCCACCGGCCGACGTTGAAGTCCGACCCAGGCAACCCTATCAAAGCAATGAAATGCCAAGAGATACTTGACTTCAAAGAAATATGCAAATACTACAAGTGAAATTGGCGTACTGCAACATTTTCTTTCCAAGAGGGAAAAAGATACGTAATCGTTCCCTCTCTTGCCGCGATTGTTACATCTTGTCACAGTTTGGCCGGGTTTGCCAGCACTGGAAATATGTTTTTCTTATCAAGCAATAATTCTACGGCATCAACGTTGTAATTTGCACAAATATTTGCAATCGTGTCGCCATTTCGCGTGTAAATACAATGCAATTGCAAGAAAACAACGCATAGGAGCAGATGAGACGACCCTACGGGCATGCAATAATGGCGGCCTTGCCATACCAGCCCCTCACGATTCATGAAGATAGCAACCTGGAACGTCAACTCCCTGAAAGTGCGCCTGCCGCACCTGCTGCAGTGGCTCGCCGCCAATCCCGTCGACGTGCTCTGCATCCAGGAGACCAAGCTTACCGACGACAAATTCCCCGTCGCCGAGATCAACGCGGCCGGCTACGAAGTCGCGTTCACCGGCCAGAAGACCTATAACGGCGTGGCCATCCTGGCGCGCCATCCGCTGGTCGATGTGGTGCGCAACAATCCGCATTTCCCGGACGAGCAGCAGCGCCTGATCGCCGCCACCGTGAACGGCGTGCGCATCATCTGCGCCTATGTGGTGAACGGACAGGCGGTCGGCTCCGACAAGTACACTTACAAGATGGCCTGGCTGTCTTCCCTGCGCGAGTGGGTGAAGGAAGAGATGGCGGCGCATCCGGACTTTGCGATCCTGGGCGACTACAACATCGCCCCGGAAGACCGCGACGTGCACGACCCGGAGGCATGGGCCGGCCAGATCCACTGCTCGGAGCCGGAGCGCGATGCCCTGCGCGCGCTGTTCGGCCTGGGCCTGACGGACGCCTTCCGCCTGTTCGAGCAGCCGGACAAACAGTACAGCTGGTGGGACTACCGCCAGATGGCTTTCCGCCGCAACCGCGGCCTGCGCATCGACCATATCCTGCTGTCCGCCAGCCTGGCGCAGCGCTGTACCGCCTGCACCATCGACCGCGAACCGCGCAAGTGGGAGCAGCCGTCCGACCACACCCCGGTCATCGCAACGATCGGCTGAGCAGCGCCGGCATCGCGTCGGCGGCGAGCGGCTTGGCGAACAGATAGCCCTGCGCCAGGTCGCAGCCCTGCCCGCGCAGCCGCGCCAGCTGGGCCTCGGTTTCCACGCCTTCCGCCACCACCGACAATTGCAGGCTGCCGGCCAGCGCCATGATCGCGGCGACGATGGCCCGGTCCTCGCCGCTGCTCTCCAGGTCGCGCACGAACGCGCGGTCGATCTTGATCTTGTGGACCGGGAAGCGCTTCAGGTACGCCAGGCTCGAGTAGCCGGTGCCGAAGTCGTCGATCGACAGGCGGATGCCCATCTTGGCAATCTGTTCCAGCGTCTCCATGGTCTGGCCGCCGTGCTGCATCAGGGCGGTCTCGGTGATCTCGAATTCGAGCATTGCCGGATCGATCCCGGTATCGGCGACGATGCGCTGGATCGCCTCGATCAGGCCGCGGTGCACGAACTGCCGCGCCGACAGGTTGACTGCCAGCGGTACCGGCCGCAAGCCGGCCGCGCGCCATGCCACCGCCTGTTCGCAGGCGGTGCGGATCACCCATTCGCCGACCGCCACGATCAGGCCGTTCTCCTCCAGCATCGGGATGAAGTCGTCCGGCGCGACCAGGCCGTGGCCGGGGCGGCGCCAGCGCAGCAGCACTTCCATGCCCTGCACCGTGCAGTCACGGGCGGAGACGATCGGCTGGTAGAACAGCGTGAACTCCTGGCGTTCGAGCGCGCCCCGCAGGCTCGTCTCGAGCTCGAAACGGCGCGCCGCCGCCACGTTCATGCGCTCGGCAAAGAACTGGTAATTGTTGCGGCCGGATGCCTTGGCGTGGTACATCGCGCTGTCGGCCTTGCGCATCAGGGTTTCCACGTCATCGCCGTCGTCCGGACACAGGCAGATGCCGATCGAGGGCGAGATATGCAGGTTGCGGCCCTCGAAGCGCACCGGTTCGGCCAGCGCCGCGATGATCTTCTCGCCGATCAGGCCGCACTCCTCGGCCGCACGCACGCCCGGCACCAGCACCACGAACTCGTCGCCGCCCAGGCGCGCCACGGTATCGAGCGCGCGCACCACGCGGCACAGGCGGTTCGCGACTTCCTTCAACAGGTGGTCGCCGGTCAGGTGGCCGAGCGAGTCGTTGATGGTCTTGAAGCGGTCCAGGTCGATGAACATCACGGCCAGCTTGCGGCCGTCGCGGCGCGCGGCCAGCATCGCCCGGTCCAGGCGCTCGGACAGTAAGGCGCGGTTCGGCAGCCCGGTCAGGGCGTCGTGGTAGGCCATGTGGTGGACCCGCGCCTCGGCCTGGCGGCGCTCGACGATCTCGGCCTGCAGCAGGCGGTTCGCGCCTGCCAGTTCGGCGGTGCGCTCCTGCACCCGCACCTCGAGTTCGTCGCGCGCGCGGCGCAGGGCGTCGGCCGCTTCGCGCTGGGCGGTGACGTCGTCGATCAGCCAGACGCTCCTGCCGCCGCGCTGGGCCAGGTCGAACGGGCGGCCCGACAGGCGCGCCCAGAAGCGCGAGCCGTCGCGCCGCCGCAAGAGGTGCTCCGCCATGTGCACGCGGCCGGCGGCGAAGTCGCTGCCGGTCTGGCTGCGCGCCTCCTCCCAGCTGGCGGTGTCCGGATACAGCTCGCGCACGCTGGCGCCGTCGACCGCGCCGACCGGGTAGCCGAACAGCTCCTCCATCTTGCGGTTGCAGCGCAGCGTGCGGCCGTTCTCGACCACGGCGATGCCCAGCACCGCGTTGTCGAGGATGGCCTGGTTCTCCAGCAGGGCGTTGCGCAGCGACTCCTCGTCGCGCTTCTGGCGCGTGCGGTCCTCGAACATCCAGATCATGCCCTGCCACGGCGCCCCGCGGTTGACGGCATAGCCGATCACCTTGACCCACATCGGCGTGCCGTCCTTGCGCACCATGATGTCCTCGCCGTGGAAGGGCTTGCCCTGCTCGATCACGCCGTAGGCCATCGCGCCCAGCTCTTGATAGGCCTGCTCGTCGGCGAACAGGATGCGGGTCGACACGCCCGCCATTTCGCCTTCCTCGTAGCCGAACATCCGTTCGAGGCAACTGTTGCAGCGGGTGATGACGCGTCCGCGCGTGAAGAAGATGCCGATCGAGGCGTTGGTCATGATCGCCTGCACCTCGGTCAGGGCCTGGCGCGCCTCGGTGACGTCTTCCAGGATCCAGATCGTGCCGGCCTCGCGCGAGCTCATGTCGACCGCCTTGGCGCGGATGCGGCACCAGATCGGCGAGCCGTCGCGGCGGCGCAGCTGGATCTCGGCGCGCTCGAACAGCTCACCGGCGGTCAGGATCCGGATAGCCTCCTCCATGAACGCTTCGTACTGCTCCCGCGACATGAAGAACTCGGCCGGATTGCGTCCGACCAGTTCGTCCGGCTCGTAGCCGAGCATGTGGGCCATGCGCGGATTGCAGGACTTGACCAGGTGCGGCAAGGTGACGACGATGCCGACCGGGGCGTGCTCGATCACGGCGGCCTGTTCCAGCTGGACGCTGCGCTGCGCGTCCGGCGCCAGGCCGGCGCCGGGCAGCTCGCCGAACACGAAGGTGGCGCCGGGGATGCCGGCGTCCGGCGGCAGCGGCCGCGCCCGTACCTCGACCGGCACGTTCCTGTCGCCGGCCGCGAGCAGGCCGTTCCAGCGGCGCTCGGAAGCCGGCGCCAGCCTGGACTCATGCGCCGCCTGTGGCATGCTGGGTTCGCAGAACAGGCCCGCGAGCATGCGTCCTTCCGGCGCGGCGCCGAGCAGCTCTTCCAGCGCCGCGTTGGCCGCCCATACCATTCCTTGCGCATCGCAGGCGCAGGCCGGCGCTGCGATCAGCGCCAGCGCCTCGGCCACCATGGCCGGTTTGCTCGTTACACGATCCATCCCTGTTCCATTTTCCGGGTCCGTCCGGGGACCTCCTTTCACAGAAGGATCATAAACCACAAATCACAGTAAATATCGAACAGACAAAAAAAAGCCCGCCGTGTTGCGCGGCGGGCGAGCGGGATGGCGCGGGCTTAGAAAGCGTCGCCCGGAATGCGTATCCAGCCTTCCATCAGCACCCGCGCGCTCCTGCTCATCACCGCCTTGGTGACGACCCAGTCGCCATCATGTACCTGCGCCTGGGCCCCTACGCGGAGGGTGCCGGACGGGTGGCCGAAGCGCACGGCCTCGTGCGCGCGGCCGCCGGCGGCCAGGCTCACCAGGGTCCCGGGGATCGCCGCGGCGGTGCCGATCGCGACCGCCGCGGTGCCCATCATCGCGTGGTGCAGCTTGCCCATCGAGAGCGCACGCACCAGCAGGTCGATGCCGTCCGCCTCCACCTGCTTCCCGCTCGATGCGAGATAGTCGGCGGGCGGGGCGACGAAGGCGACCTTCGGCGTGTGCTGGCGGCGCGCCGCTTCGTCCACGTGCGAGATCAGGCCCATGCGCATCGCGCCGTAGGCACGAATCAGTTCGAACATCGCCAGCGCCTTCGGGTCGCCGTTGATGTCGTCCTGCAGTTCGGTGCCCTTGTAGCCGATGTCGGCCGCGTTCACGAAGATGGTCGGGATGCCGGCATTGATCATCGTGGCTTTCAGCGTGCCGACGCCCGGCACTTCCAGCTCGTCGACCAGGTTCCCGGTCGGGAACATCGCACCGCCGCCCTCGCCTCCTTCGGCTTCGGCCGCCGGGTCCATGAACTCGAGCTGGACTTCGGCCGCCGGGAAGGTCACGCCATCGAGCTCGAAGTCGCCGGTTTCCTGGACCTGGCCGTTCGTGACGGGCACATGGGCGACGATGGTCTTGCCGATGTTGGCCTGCCAGATGCGCACCGTGACCGTGCCGTTCGCGGGAATGCGCTCGGCCGGGATGAAGCCGTTGACGATGGCGAAGGGACCGATCGCCGCCGACAGGTTGCCGCAGTTGCCGCTCCAGTCGACGAAGGGCTTGTCGATCGAGACCTGGCCGAACAGGTAGTCGACGTCGTGCTCCGGCCTCGTGCTGGGCGCCACGATCACGGTCTTGCTGGTGCTGGAGGTGGCGCCGCCCATGCCGTCGATCTGCTTGCCGTAGGGGTCGGGACTGCCGATCACGCGCAGCAGGAGCCTGTCGCGCGCCTCGCCGGGGACTTGCGCGGCGGCGGGCAGGTCCTGGAGGCGAAAGAACACGCCTTTGCTGGTGCCGCCACGCATGTAGGTGGCGGGGATCTTGATTTGGGGAGTGTATGCCATATTGTCAGCTCGTAATCGTCGTCCCCGCGAAGGCGGGGACCCAAGCTTGCATGCGTTTCGTCAGCTCAAGCAGAACTTGGGTTCCCGCCTGCGCGGGAACGACGGGGTTTCAGGCAGCGACCTTCGACGTCGCCAGGAAGTCCTGCGCAAAGCGCTGCAGCACGCCGCCGGCCTCGTAGATCGACACTTCTTCCGCAGTATCCAGGCGGCAGGTCACCGGCACCTCGACCGTCTCGCCGTTCCTGCGATGGATGACCAGGGTCAGCACGGCGCGCGGCGTGCGCTCGCCCACCACGTCATAGGTCTCGGTACCGTCCAGGCCCAGGGTCAGGCGGGTCGTCCCCGGCATGAACTCGAGCGGCAGCACGCCCATGCCGACCAGGTTCGTGCGGTGGATGCGCTCGAAGCCTTCGGCCACGATGGCTTCCACGCCGGCCAGGCGCACGCCCTTGGCCGCCCAGTCGCGCGAGGAGCCCTGGCCGTAGTCGGCGCCGGCGATCACGATCAGGGGCTGCTTGCGCTCCATGTAGGTCTCGATCGCTTCCCACATGCGCGTCACCTGCCCTTCCGGTTCGATGCGGGCCAGCGAGCCCGCGCGCACGCTGCCGTCCGGGTTGCGCACCATCTCGTTCTTCAGCGTCGGATTCGCGAAGGTCGCGCGCTGCGCCGTCAGGTGGTCGCCGCGGTGAGTCGCGTAGGAGTTGAAGTCCTCTTCCGGCAGGCCCATCTTGTGCAGGTACTCGCCGGCGGCCGAGTTCATCATGATCGCGTTGGAGGGCGACAGGTGGTCGGTGGTGATGTTGTCGCCCAGGACCGCCAGCGCGCGCATGCCCTTCATGGTGCGCTCGCCGGCCAGCGCGCCTTCCCAGTACGGCGGACGGCGGATGTAGGTGCTCATCGGGCGCCAGTCGTACAGCGGCGACACGGCCTCTTCGCTGGTTTCCTGGCGCGCGAACATCACGTCGTAGACGTTGCGGAACTGCTGCGGCTTGACGGATTGCTCGACCACGGCGTCGATCTCGGCGTCGCTCGGCCAGATGTCGGCCAGCCTGATCTCGCGGCCGGCGGCATCGACGCCCAGCACATCCTTCTCGATGTCGAAGCGGATCGTGCCGGCGATCGCATAGGCCACCACCAGCGCCGGCGAGGCCAGGAAGGCCTGCTTCGCATACGGGTGGATGCGGCCGTCGAAGTTGCGGTTGCCGGACAGGACGGCGGTCGCGTACAGGTCGCGCTCCACGACTTCCTTCTGGATGACCGGATCGAGCGCGCCCGACATGCCGTTGCAGGTGGTGCAGGCAAAGGCGACGATGCCGAAGCCCAGCTTTTCCAGTTCCGGCAGCAGGCCGGCTTCTTCGAGATACAGCGCGACGGCTTTCGACCCCGGCGCCAGCGAGCTCTTGACCCAGGGCTTGCGCAGCAGGCCGAGCTTGTTGGCGTTGCGGGCGATGAGGCCGGCGGCGATCATGTTGCGCGGGTTGTTGGTGTTGGTGCAGCTGGTGATGGCGGCGATGATCACGGCGCCGTCCGGCATCAGCCCCGGCTCGTTCTCGACCTTGCCAGCGATGCCCTGCGCCGCCAGTTCCGAGGTCGGCACGCGCTTGTGCGGGTTCGACGGACCGGCGATGTTGCGCACCACGGTCGACAGGTCGAACTGCAGCGTGCGCTCGTACTCGGCCCTGGCCAGGGTATCGGCCCACAGCCCGGTCTCTCTCGCATAGATCTCGACCAGCTTGACCAGCTCGTCGTCGCGGCCGGTGAGCTTCAGGTACTTGATGGTCTGCTCGTCGATCGCGAACATGGCGGCGGTGGCGCCGTATTCGGGGGCCATGTTCGAGATCGTGGCGCGGTCGCCCAGGGTCAGCCTGGCCGAACCTTCGCCGAAGAATTCGAGGTAGGCGGAGACGACTTTCGACTTGCGCAGGAACTCGGTCAGCGCCAGCACGATGTCGGTGGCGGTGATGCCCGGCTGCGGTGCACCCGTCAGCTCGACGCCGACGATGTCGGGCAGGCGCATGTACGACGCGCGGCCGAGCATCACGCTTTCCGCTTCCAGGCCGCCCACGCCGATCGCGATCACGCCCAGCGCGTCGACCATCGGGGTGTGCGAGTCGGTGCCGACCAGGGTGTCCGGGAAGGCTACGCCATCCTTCACCTGGACCACGGGGCTCATGCGCTCGAGGTTAATCTGGTGCAGGATGCCGTTCCCCGGCGGGATCACGTCGACGTTCTGGAAAGCCTTCTTGGTCCAGTTGATGAAGTCGAAGCGGTCTTCGTTGCGGCGGTCTTCGATCGCGCGGTTCTTGTCGAAGGCGTCCGGGTCGAAGCCGCCGCACTCGACGGCCAGCGAGTGGTCGACCACCAGCTGGGTCGGCACCACCGGATTGACCAGGGCCGGGTTCCCGCCCTGCAGGGCGATGGCGTCGCGCAGGCCGGCCAGGTCGACCAGGGCGGTCTGGCCGAGGATGTCGTGGCAGACCACGCGCGCGGGGAACCAGGGGAAATCGAGATCGCGCTTGCGCTCGATGAGCTGCTTCAGCGAGGGCACCAGCGCCTGCGGTTCGCAGCGGCGCACCAGGTTTTCTGCCAGCACACGCGAGGTGTAAGGCAGGCCGTCCCAGGCGCCCGGCTGGATCTCTTCGACCGCGCTTTTCGCGTCGAAGTAATGCAGGTTGGTGCCGTGCAGGGGTTTGCGGTATTGGCTGTTCATGTTGGATCTTGTGAAACGAGAGAGAGCTGCAGGTGCTGCTTGGCGTAGTACCTGCCTGCATGGAGGATGGCATCCGGCTCGACGCCGAATTGCCGGAAGCCGACGCTGTCGTACAGCCGCCGTGCCGGGAAGTTCTGTTCGTTCACCTCGAGCGTGAGCTGGCGGAGATGGCCGAGCGAGCGGGCAAAACGGATCAGGTGCGAGGTCAGCAGGCGCGCGATGCCGCGGCCCTGGTAGTCCTGGCGGACCATGAGGCTGTTCAGGCTGGCCGAATGGCGCAGGCGCCTGCCTTCCGTGGTGCGCAGGCAGATCGCGCCCGCCAGGGGTGCATTCTCCAGCGCGCCGTCGAAGGCGCCGAACCAGAAATAATCCGGCCTGGCGAGGCGCTTTTCGCTCCAGGACAAGGGCTGGGCGAGCGCCTCTTCGTAGTCGGGACCGTGGGCACACTGGAAATCGCGCAGGCTCGCCAGGCGCAACGCGCGGTACTGCTCCGCGTCGGCCGGGACCAGGGGGCGCACCAGCATGGCATCGGTCCCGTTCATCACTTGCGCTCCGCCAGCGGCACGAACTGCAGGTCTTCCGGACCGACGTAGTTGGCGCTCGGACGGATGATCTTGTTGTCGATACGCTGCTCGATGATGTGGGCCGACCAGCCCGAGGTACGCGCGATCACGAACAGCGGCGTGAACATCGCGGTCGGCACGCCCATCATGTGGTACGAGACGGCCGAGAACCAGTCCAGGTTCGGGAACATCTTCTTGACTTCCCACATGACCGATTCCAGGCGCTCGGCGATCTCGAACATCTTCATCGAGCCGGCATCCGACGACAGCTTGCGCGCCACTTCCTTGATCACCTTGTTGCGCGGGTCCGCGATCGTGTACACCGGGTGGCCGAAGCCGATCACGACCTCCTTGTTGGCGACGCGGTTGCGGATGTCGGCTTCGGCTTCGTCCGGGTTCTCGTAGCGCTTCTGGACTTCGAAGGCGACTTCGTTGGCGCCGCCGTGCTTCGGACCGCGCAGCGCGCCGATCGCGCCGGTGATGGCCGAGTAGATGTCGGAACCGGTGCCGGCGATCACGCGGCCGGTGAAGGTCGAGGCGTTGAACTCGTGCTCGGCGTACAGGATCAGCGAGGTATGCATGGCCTTGACCCACTCCTCGTTCGGCTTGTGGCCGTGCAGCAGGTGCAGGAAGTGGCCGCCGATCGAATCGTCGTCGGTCTCGACCTCGATGCGCTTGCCGTTATGGCTGAAGTGGTACCAGTACAGCAGCGCCGAACCGAGCGAGGCCATCAGGCGGTCGGCGATGTCGCGCGCGCCCGGGATGTTGTGGTCGTCCTTTTCCGGCAGCGTGCAGCCCAGCACCGAGACGGCCGTGCGCATCACGTCCATCGGATGCGAGGCGGCCGGCAGCGCTTCCAGCGCGGCCTTGACCGATTGCGGCAGGCCGCGCAGCATCTTGAGCTTGGCCTTGTAGCCCTTCAGCTCGGCCACGGTCGGCAGCTTGCCGTGCACCAGCAGGTAGGCGATCTCTTCGAATTCGGAGGTGTCGGCCACGTCCAGGATGTCGTAGCCGCGGTAGTGCAGGTCGTTACCGGAACGGCCCACCGAGCACAGCGCGGTGTTGCCGGCGGTGACGCCGGACAGGGCCACGGATTTCTTCGGCTTGAAGGTCGGGGTATCGGTTTGCGTGGTCTGATCAATCATGTGAAAGTCTCCGTATGCGGTGATTTATTTGGCTTTGTTCTGGGCAAACAGCGCATCCAGCTTCTGCTCGAAGCTATGGTAGTCGATGCGGTCGTACAGCTCGGCGCGGGTCTGCATGGTGTCGACCACGTTCTTCTGGGTGCCGTCGCGGCGGATCGCTTCGTACACGTTCTCGGCAGCCTTGTTCATGGCGCGGAAGGCCGACAGCGGGTACAGCACGATGTCGACGTCGGCGCCCTTCAGCTCCTCGACTGTGAACAGCGGGGTCGCGCCGAACTCGGTGATGTTGGCCAGGATCGGCACCTTGACCGCCTTCTTGAACTGGGCATACATCTCGAGGCTGGTGATCGCTTCCGGGAAGATCATGTCGGCGCCGGCCTCGACGCAGGCGACGGCGCGCTCGACGGCCTTGTCCAGGCCCTCGACGGCCAGCGCGTCGGTGCGCGCCATGATCACGAACTGATCGTCGGTGCGGGCGTCGACGGCGGCCTTGATGCGGTCGACCATCTCGCCCTGGCTGACGATCTCCTTGCCCGGACGGTGGCCGCAGCGCTTGGCGCCGACCTGGTCTTCGATATGGCAGGCGCCGGCGCCGGCCTTGATCAGCGAACGCACGGTGCGGGCGACGTTGAAGGCCGACGAGCCGAAGCCGGTGTCGATGTCGACCAGCAGCGGCAGGTCGCACACGTCGGTGATGCGGCGCACGTCGATCAGCACGTCTTCCAGGCCCGAGATGCCGAGGTCGGGCAGGCCCAGCGAGCCGGCGGCCACGCCGCCGCCCGACAGGTAGATCGCGCGGTAGCCCGCGCGCTTGGCCAGCAGCGCGTGGTTGGCGTTGATCGCGCCGATCACCTGCAGCGGATGTTCTTCCTGGACGGCCAGGCGGAATGTGGCGCCTGCGGAGAGTTGGCTCATGTCCTCTTACCTTTCAATGATGCGTTGACGGGAATACGGTCAAGCTAATGCAAGCAGCGTGCCAAGCCCCCCACGCCCGCCCTGCCCCGTGTTTTCAAGCACTTATGCCTGCCCCGGGCATGCATCCGGGGCACTGCGTTTCATGAACGTTTCATTGTGAAACACCCTGCTGCAACAGGCAAGCCGCAATCTTTCTGGTACGGCCGGGCTCGCACAAGCGTAGAATCGCCGACGCAGTTCTCTTTTGACAATAACAAACCCAAGAGGATTTATGGTCCACATTCCCAAGGCCCGCCATCTCGCGCTGGCCGGCATGCTGGCGGCCTGCGTCGGCGCCCGCGCCGAACCGGTCGACGCCAACACCATCAACCGCATCGCCGATGAAGGCTACAACCGCGGCCAGGTCGTGAGCCTCGCGGCCTACCTGAGCGACCGCATCGGCGGCCGCATGACCAATTCGCCGGCGATGCGCCAGGCCGAGAACTGGACCCAGCAGATGTTCGGCAGCTGGGGCCTGAAGAATGTCCACGCCGAAGGCTACGAGTTCGGCCGCGGCTGGTGGATCGAATCCTCGAGCGTGCGCATGGTCGCGCCCCGTCCGCTGGCCTTGACCGCCATCCCGGTGGCCTGGACGCCGCCCACCCGCGGCACGATCAGCGCCCCGATCGTGGTCGCGCCGATCCGCCATGCGCGCGACCTGGCCCAGTACAAGGGCAAGCTGCGCGGGAAGATCGTGCTGGTCAGCTATCCGGACGATCCGAAGGACGACACCACCGCCACCTTCAAGCGCTTCGACGAGGCGGAACTGGGCAAGCTGTCGACCTACGACCAGCCGCACTACGATCCGGACCAGTCGTTCGACCTGTATAAAAAATACTTCGAGCTGGCGCGCGACATCGACCGCTTCATGGCGCTTGAAGGCGCGCAGGCGCTGGTGAAGATGTCCTACCGCAGCGGCGGCCTGGTGCAGGGCGAAGGCTACTTCCACCGCAAGGGCGAGACCGTCTCGCTGCCGGAAGTCGAGATGGCGGCCGAGGACTACCGCCGCCTGGCGCGCCTGGCCAAGGTCGGCGAAGTGAAGCTGGAACTGAACAGCAATGTGCACTTCGACGACCGCGACAGCAAAGCCTATAACATCCTCGCCGAGATCCCGGGCCAGGACCCGCAGGCCGGCTACGTGATGGCCGGCGCCCATCTCGACAGCTGGGTGGCCGGCGACGGCGCCGCCGACAACGGCGCGGGTTCGGTGGTGGTGATGGAAGCGGCGCGCATCCTGTCGCAGCTGGGCGTGAAGCCGAAGCGCACGATCCGCTTCGCCCTGTGGTCGGGCGAGGAACAGGGCCTGCTGGGCTCCCTGGCCTACATCCGCCAGCACATCGCCACGCGCGCACGCCCGAGCAATCCGGAGATGGCGAAGCTGCCCGAGTTCATGTGGGAGACCTATCCGATCACGCCGCTGCCGGGCTACCAGGAGATGGCGGCCTACTTCAACCTCGACAACGGCTCCGGCAAGATCCGCGGCATCTACGCGGAAGGGAATTTCGCGGCGATGCCGGTGCTGCGCAGCTGGCTCGCGCCGTTCGACAGCCTGGGCGCGAACAAGGTCGTGGCCAAGAAGACCGGTGGCACCGACCACCAAGTCATGGCCGGCATGGGCCTGCCCGCCTTCCAGTTCATCCAGGACCCGCTGGACTACGGTTCGCGCGTGCACCACTCGAACCTCGACACCTTCGACCACCTGCGCACCGAAGACCTGCGCCAGGCCGCGGTGATCATGGCCACCGTGCTGCTGCAGGCCGCCGAAAGCGACACCCCGATGCCGCGCAACGTGTTGCCGAAGCAGCCGACGGCGACGGATCCTTTCCATTATCGGGATCCGGCGAAGGACTGAGCGTAAACGCCGTCGTCCCCGCGAAGGCGGGGACCCAAGGTTGCCGGCGCTAAGGTAACGCATGCAGAACTTGGGTCCCCGCCTGCGCGGGGACGACGGTGCTTAACGCGGGAACGACGATGCTGCTTACTCAGTGCGCCGAAGCCGCCGCCGCACCAATCCCCGTCTCCGAACGCACTTCCTGCGCCTCGAAGCCAGCCTTGTCGATCGCAGCGCGCGGGCTCTTGTCGGTGACCGAGAACAGCCACACGCCGACGAAGCCGACGATCATCGAGAACAGGGCCGGCGAGGTGTACGGGAAGATCTCGGTCTTGTTGTGGAAGACGTCGACCCACACCGACTTCGACAGCACGGTCAGGATCACGGCGGTGGCCAGGCCCAGGAAGCCGCCGATGGTCGCGCCGCGGGTGGTGCACTTGCTCCACAGGACGGACATGAACAGCACCGGGAAATTGGCCGAGGCGGCGATCGCGAAGGCCAGCGACACCATGAAGGCCACGTTGACAGTCTCGAACACATAGCCCAGGCCCACGGCGATGATGCCGAGGACGATGGTGGTGATCCGAGAGACGCGCAGTTCGCTGCCCGGGGCCGGCTGGCCCTTCTTGATGACGGTGGCGTACAGGTCGTGCGAGACGGCCGAGGCGCCCGACAGGGTCAGGCCGGCCACCACCGCCAGGATGGTCGCGAAGGCCACGGCCGAGATGAAGCCGAGGAAGACGTCGCCGCCGACGGCCTTGGCCAGGTGCACGGCCGCCATGTTGTTACCGCCCAGCAGCTTGCCGGCCGCGTCCTTGAAGCCCGGGTTGGTACCGACCAGCACGATCGCGCCGAAGCCGATGATGAAGGTCAGGATGTAGAAGTAGCCGATCCAGGTGGTTGCCCACAGCACCGACTTGCGCGCTTCCTTGGCGCTCGGGACGGTGAAGAAGCGCATCAGGATGTGCGGCAGGCCGGCGGTGCCGAACATCAGCGCCATGCCGAAGGAGATTCCGGAGATCGGGTCCTTGATGAAGTTACCCGGGCCCATGATCGAGAAGCCCTTGCTGTGCACTTCGACGGCCTTGGCGAACAGCTGCTCCGGGCTGAAGTTGTACATCGCCAGCACCGAGAACGCCATGAAGGAGGCGCCCGCCAGCAGCATCACGGCCTTGATGATCTGCACCCAGGTGGTGGCGGTCATGCCGCCGAACAGCACGTAGACCATCATCAGGATACCGACCAGCACCACGGCGATGCTGTAGTCCAGGCCAAACAGCAGCTTGATCAGCTGGCCGGCGCCGACCATCTGCGCGATCAGGTAGAACAGCACGGTCACCAGGGTGCCGGAAGCGGCGAACATGCGCACCGGCTTCTGGGCGAAACGGTAGGCTGCGACGTCGGCGAAGGTGAAGCGGCCCAGGTTGCGCAGGCGCTCGGCCATCAGGAAGGTGATGACCGGCCAGCCGACCAGGAAGCCGATCGCGTAGATCAGGCCGTCGAAGCCGTTGGCGAACACGGCGGCCGAGATGCCCAGGAAGCTTGCTGCCGACATGTAGTCGCCGGCGATGGCGAGACCGTTCTGGAAACCGGTGATGCCGCCACCCGCGGTGTAGAAGTCGGACGCCGAGCGGGTGCGCTTGGCGGCCCACTTGGTGATGAACAGGGTGAAGATGACGAAGACGGCGAACATCGTGATCGCGGTCCAGTTGGTGGCCTGCTTGGTGGCCTGGCCCAGGTCGGGCGCGGCCATGGCGGCGCTGCTTGCTGCCAGCAGGGCCAGCGCGGAAGCGTGTCGGATCATGGTTTTCATGCGCGCACCTTTTGCTTGGTCGGGGCGGCGCCGGAACCGTTGTCGCCGGCGGCGGCGTTACGCTGGATGGCGTCGGTCAGCGCGTCGAATTCGCTGTTGGCGCGGCGCACGTAGATGCCGGTGACCACGACCGTGAACAGGATCACGAACAGGCCCAGGGGCACGCCCCAGGACATCACGCCGGCGCCGATCCGGGAACCCATGAATTCCTTATCGAAGGAATTCAGCAGCGTGAAGCCGTAATACACGATCATCATGGCCCAGGTCAGCATCCAGCCGTAGCGGGAGCGGGTCCTGACCAGCTTCTGGTAATTCGGGTCGCTCTTGACCCGTTGAACAACGTCTTGGTCCACTTTTGTCTCCAATACTTTTTAGTCATGCCTTTTAATCAGGCTGATGGCGATCCTACGGGCCGGTCCTTACCCGATTCTTACGGCCCTCGATGTTTCAGGCTGAAACAAGGGCCGCACATTGCGTTACACTTGCAACATGAGTCATCCCACCCGCATGCCAGGCAGCAGCGCCCACGACGGCGTTGACAAGCCCGTGATCTGGACCGTTTCGGTGTCGCGCCTGTCGGACCTGTTCCGCGACATCACCCTCGAATACGACCACCTGGCCCAGATCGAGCCGCTGCACCTGGGCTTCGACGACGCCGCGCGCCACATCCGCGAACGCATGGCGACGGAACACTGCGACGTCGTGATCTCGGCCGGTTCCAACGCCGCCTACCTGAAGGGCCGCGTGGCGGCGCCGGTGGTGGTGGCGAAGGCCAGCGGCTCCGACCTGATGCAGGCGCTGGCGCGGGCGCGCCGGTTGTCGCCGAAGATCGCCGTGATCAGCTACCAGCAGCCGATGCCGGAACTGGCCGACTTCACCGCCACCTTCGGCCTGGCGATCGCCCAGCGCACCTACGTGACCGAGGAGGATGCGCGCGACGCCATCGAGGAGCTGAAGGCGGCCGGCATCGAGGTGATCGTCGGCGCCGGCCTGATCACCGACCTGGCCGAGGAGGCCGGGCTGAAGGCGGTGTTCGTGTATTCGGCCGCCTCGATCCGCCAGGCCTTCGACGACGCGCTCGAGATGGCGCGCCTGACGCGCCTGGAAAACGCCCGCCTGAAGCGCCCGGCCGCTGCCGACAGCCGCCGGGCGCGGCGCGGCCTGAACGACCTGCGCGGCGAGTCCGCGGCGATGGAAAGGCTGCGCCAGACCGTGGTGCTGTATGCGCGTTCGCCGGCCACCGTCCTGATCCAGGGCGAGACCGGCAGCGGCAAGGAACTGGTGGCCCAGGCCATCCACCGCGAAGGTCCGCGGCGCTCCGCCCTGCGGCCCTTCATCGCCGTGAACTGCGGCGCGATCGCCGAGTCGCTGCTGGAATCCGAACTGTTCGGCCACGAGGAAGGCGCCTTCACAGGCGCACGCCGCGGCGGCCACGCCGGCCTGTTCGAGGCGGCCAACGGCGGCACCCTGTTCCTGGACGAGATCGGCGAAATGCCGCTGGCCCTGCAGACCCGCCTGCTGCGCGTGCTGGAAGAGCGCGAGGTGATGCGGGTCGGCGGCACGCGTCCGGTGCCGATCGAGGTGCGCGTGATCAGCGCCACCCACTGCGACCTCGACGCCCGCGTGCGCGAGGGACGCTTCCGCGCCGACCTGTTCTATCGCCTGGCGGTGCTGCGCCTGGTGCTGCCGAGGCTGGCCGAACGGCGCGAGGACATCGCCCCGCTGGCCGAATGGTCACTGAAGAATGCGATGGCGGCGCTCGACGCCCGTCCGCACCCGAATCTCGCCGCCGAGATCGCGGCCTGCGCGCCGCTCCTGCAAGCCTATGCCTGGCCCGGCAATGTGCGCGAGCTGCGCAACCTGATGGAACGGCTGGCGCTGTTCCTGGCCGCCGAGCCGCTGCAGGCCCTGACCCCGGCCTTCCTGCTGGCGGTGGCGCCGGAGCTGGGCCGGGGCGCGCCCGTCGCCGCCCCCGCCCCGGCAGCCGCCCTGCCCTCGCCGGCGGCGCCGACGGAGAGCGTGGCCGAGGTGCTGGCCCGCTTCGAGGGCCAGCGCGAGGCCGCCGCGCGCCACCTCGGCATCAGCCGCACGACGCTGTGGCGGCGCCTGAAATCCGGCGCCTGACTTTCCCCAAAAGAGTTAATCTGCCCCAAGCCGGGACGCCGCGAAGCGTCCTATGCTCGTCTTTTTTTCGACGGCCTGGCCGCCCCTGGAGGCAATATGGAAACCGCGCAACCCGCGTCGCAAGCTGCCCTGTTTTCGCTGATCGGCAATACCCCGCTGGTCGAGGTCACCCGCATGGACACCGGTCCCTGCCAGCTCTTCCTCAAGCTCGAATCCCAGAATCCCGGCGGCTCCATCAAGGACCGCATCGGCCGCGCCATGATCGAAGCCGCCGAGAAGGACGGCCGCCTGCAGCCCGGCGGCACGGTGGTGGAGGCGACCGCCGGGAATACCGGCCTGGGCCTGGCCCTGGTGGCCCGCATCAAGGGCTACCGGGTGGTGCTGGTGGTGCCGGACAAGATGGCGGCCGAGAAGGTGCTGCACCTGAAGGCCCTCGGCGCCGAGATCCACCTGACCCGCTCCGACGTCGGCAAGGGCCACCCCGAGTATTACCAGGACTATGCGGCGCGCCTGGCCCGCGACATTCCCGGCGCCTGGTTCGCCGACCAGTTCAACAACCCGGCCAACCCCCTGGCCCACGAGACCACCACCGGCCCCGAGATCTGGGAGCAGATGAAGCACGAAGTGGATGCGATCGTGGTCGGGGTCGGCTCGTCCGGCACCCTGACCGCCTGTCGCGCTATTTCGAGAAGGTGCAGCCGGGGCTGGAATTCGTGCTGGCCGATCCGGTCGGCTCGATCCTGGCCGAGTACGTACGCACCGGCCACGTGGCCAAGGTGTCGGGCTCGTGGGCGGTCGAAGGCATCGGCGAGGATTTCATCCCGGCGATCGCGGACCTGTCGCGGGTGCGCCGCGCCTATTCCATCGGCGACGAGGAAAGCTTCACCACCGCGCGCGCCCTGCTGCGCCAGGAGGGCCTGCTGGCCGGCTCCTCGACCGGCACCCTGCTGGCCGCCGCCCTGCGCTACTGCCGCGAACAGAGCAGTCCGAAGCGCGTGCTCACCTTCGTCTGCGACACCGGCACCCGCTACCTCACCAAGGTCTACAGCGACGGCTGGATGGTCGACCAGGGCCTGCTGCACCGGCCGCGTACGGGCGACCTGCGCGACCTGATCGGCCGCCGCTTCGACGATGGCGAAGTCGTCACCGTGTCCCCGACCGACACCCTGCTGACCGCCTTCAACCGCATGCGGAGCAGCGACCTGGCCCAGCTGCCGGTGATCGACGAGGGCCGGCTGGTCGGCCTGATCGACGAGTCCGACCTGCTCCTGCACGTCACCGGCGAACGCGCGCACTTCCAGGCGCCGGTATCAGGCACCATGACCTCCGAGCTGCAGACCCTGCCGCCTTCGGCCGGCATGCAGCAACTGCGTGACATCCTCGATCGCGGCCTGACCGCCGTGATCATGGAAGGCGGCCATTTCTACGGCCTGATCACCCGCTTCGACCTCCTCAACCACCTGCGCCGCACCTTGAGCTGAGATGAGTGACATGAACGACGACACCAAGCGCCACCTGGCCACCCGCGTGATCCACGGCGGCCAGGCGCCCGACCCCGCGACCGGCGCCGTGATGCCGCCGATTTACGCGACCTCGACCTTTGCCCAGGAGAGCCCGGGGGTGCACAAGGGCCTGGACTACGGCCGCTCGCACAACCCGACCCGCTGGGCGCTGGAGCGCTGCGTGGCCGACATCGAAAGCGGCAGCGCGGCCTTCGCCTTCGCCTCCGGCCTGGCGGCGATTTCGGCAGTGCTGGAACTGCTGCCGGCCGGCTCGCACATCGTTGCCGGCGACGACATGTACGGCGGCACCTACCGCCTGTTCGAGCGCGTGCGGCGCCACAGCGCCGGACTCGAGTTCAGCTATGTCGACCTGGCCGACCCGCTGGCGCTGGCCAATGCCCTGCGCCCGGACACGAAGATGGTGTGGGTCGAGACGCCGACCAATCCGATGCTGAAGCTGGCCGACCTGCACGCCATCGCCGCACTGTGCCGGCAGCGGCACGTCCTCAGCGTGTGCGACAACACCTTCGCCAGCCCGATCGTCCAGCGCCCGCTGGAGCAAGGCATCGACATCGTGGTGCACTCGACCACCAAGTACATGAACGGCCATTCGGACGTGATCGGCGGGGTGGCGGTGGTCGGCACCGAGCCGCGCCACCAGTCCTTGCGCGAGCGCCTCGCTTTCATCCAGAACGCGGTCGGCGCGATCCAGGGGCCCTTCGACAGCTTCCTGGTGCTACGCGGGATCAAGACCCTGGCGCTGCGCGTCGAACGCAGCTCGTCCAACGCCATGGAACTGGCGCACTGGCTGGAGGGGCAGCGCAAGGTCAGCAGGGTGTTCTACCCCGGCCTGGCTTCGCACCCGCAGCACGAGCTGGCGCGGCGCCAGATGCACGGCTACGGCGGCATCATCTCGGTCGACCTCGACACCGACCTTGCCGGCGCGCGCCGCTTCCTGGAGCACTGCGAGATCTTCACCCTGGCCGAGAGCCTGGGCGGCGTGGAGAGCCTGATCGAGCACCCGGCCATCATGACCCATGCCACCATCCCGCCCGAACAACGGGCGGCGCTGGGCATCGGCGACGGGCTGATCCGGCTGTCGGTCGGCATCGAGCACATCGACGACCAGCGCGCCGACCTGGCGCGGGCGCTGGCCGCGGTCTGAGGGTCTCAGGCCGGCAGCGCCAGCCTGCCCTGCTCGCGCACCTTGAACGTCGCGACCACGCCGGTCAGCTGTTCGGCCTGCGTCCGCATGGTTTCGGCGGCGGCGGCGGCCTGCTCGACCATGGCGGCGTTCTGCTGGGTCGCCTGGTCCATCTCGGCGATCGCGCGGCGCACCTGGGCGATGCCGTCGGCCTGTTCCGAGCTGGCGCTGTCGATCGCAGCCAGCAGGTCGGCCACCTGCTGCACGCGGTCCAGGATCTGGCGCATCGTGCCGCCGGCCGCGCCGGCGATGCCGGCGCCGGATTCGATGGCGCCGGTCGATTCTTCGACCAGGGTCTTGATCTCGCGGGCCGCCGCGGCCGAATGCTGGGCCAGGTTGCGTACCTCGTTCGCCACCACCGCGAAGCCGCGGCCTTCGGCGCCGGCGCGCGCCGCCTCCACCGCCGCGTTCAAGGCCAGGATATTCGTCTGGAAGGCGATGCCGTCGATCATGGCCGTGATGTCGCCGATCTTCGCTGCCGACAGGCGGATCGTCTCCATGCGCTCGACCATCTGGCCAACCGCGCTCGCCCCTTCCCTGGCGACGCCGGATGCCGCCAGCGCCAGTTCGTTGGCGTCGTGGGCGTTGACGTGGTTCTGCTTGACCGCCTCGGTCAGCTCGACCATCGAGCGCACGGTCGCATGCAGGCTGCCGGCCTGGTGCTCGGTGCGGCGCGACAGGTCGCGGTTGCCCTCGGCGATCTCGGCCGAGGCGCGATCGATCATGCGTGCGCTGTCCAGCACTTTCACGACGGTGGCGGAGACGCCGCCCGTCATGTGGTTGAGGGCGTCGAACAGGCGGCCGATTTCGTCGCCGCGCGCGTGCGCGATGCTGGCGCTGAGGTCGCCCTGCGCGACCCGCTCGGCCAGGCGCACCGCATCCTGCAGCGGGCCGACGATGCCGCGGGTCAGCAGCCAGCCGGCGGCGGCGCCGAGCAGCAATGCGATGCCGCCCGCACCGAGCAGCAGTGCGCGGCTGGACACGGAGGCCGCGGCGGACGCGGTGGCGATCTCGTGCGCCTGGCGGGTCTGGGAAGCCAGCAGCGCCTCGAGCGCCTTGGTGTAGGCATCGAAGGCAGCGGCCAGCGTGGTGCCGGCCAGCTGCTCGACTTCCTGGGTCTTGCCCAGCTCCTTGGCCTGGAAGACCTGTCCGCGCACGGCCAGCCAGGCGGCCTTGCGCTGGGCAGCCTCCAGCGCAAGCTGCTGTTCGGCCGGGTTCGGCGCCAGTTTGCCGAGGCGCGCCTCGAGCGCGGCCGCCTCCTTTTCGCCTTGCGCGAGCTGGGCCTGGAAATAATCGCCAAGCTCCAGGCTGTCGCTGCGCGCGATCGAGACGGTGCGCACGCCGTTCAGGCGGGCCAGGCCCAGCAGTTCGGAAGTCAGTTGCTGCCGCGCGAGCTTGTTGTCGACCAGGTCGCGCGTGATGGCGTCGGCGGACTGCATGCGCCACAGCGCGACGCCGGCGATCAGGACGATGGAAAGAGAGACCACGGCGAAAGCGCCGAAGATCTTGGTACCGGTCTGGAGCTTGGCGAGGCGCATGAAGAAGCGGTCGGGATCGGGATTGGGATGCGGGGAGTATAGATTTGCAATGTGACAAGTAGATGACAGCACGTTTCAAGACGACTGGTCTAATTGGTGCTAAGATAAGTCTCATGAACACCGAACAGCAAAGCGTGCGCCAGCATATCCTGCGCACCGGCCGCGAGATCATTGTCCGCAAGGGCTACTCGGCCGTCGGCCTGAACGAGATCCTGGGCAACGCCGGGGTGCCCAAGGGCTCGTTTTATCATTACTTCAAGTCGAAGGAACTGTTCGGCAAGGCCATGCTCGAGGATTATGTCGAGAACTACCTGGCCGAGCTCGACGGTATGCTTGGCGCCGACGGCACCGGCTTTGCGCGCCTGATGCGCTACTGGGACAGCTGGCTGGTGCTGGGCGACGATGCCTGCGCCGGCAGCAAATGCCTGGTGGTTAAATTGAGCGGCGAGGTCGCCGACATGTCGGAAGCGATGCGCGAAGTCTTACTGCACGGCACCAACCGGATCGTGGACCGGTTGGCCGGCTGCGTCGAAGAAGGCATCGCGGACGGCTCGGTTCGTCCTGGCATGGCGCCGACGCAGACCGCCCTGGCCCTGTATGAAATGTGGCTGGGCGCTGCCCTGCTGAGCAAGCTGCGACGCGAACCGAGCGCACTGGAGAACGCGATGCGCGCCACCCGGTCCATGCTGGAGCCGGCAAACTGAGGCATGGCGGCCTGCGCGCCGCCATTTTTTTGAAAACATTCTAGACGACCAGTCTAATAGACGCATGGCAATTATTGCAAAGGAATCGACATGAGCCAGGATCGCAACCGTAACCGGCGCATCGTGCTGCAGCAGCGACCGCACGGCGCCCCCGATGACAACACATTCCGCATGGTCGAAGAGGCGGTGCCGCAGCCTCAGGACGGGCAGGTGCTGCTGCGCACGCTCTTCCTGTCGCTCGATCCCTATATGCGCGGCCGCATCAGCGATGCGCCGTCGTATGCCGCGCCGGTCGAGATCGGCGCCGTGATGGTGGGTGGCACCGTTTCACGGGTCGAGGCCTCGCGCAACCCGGATTTCCCGGTCGGTCAACTGGTGCTCGGCTATAGTGGCTGGCAAGACTATGCGCTGTCCGACGGCGCGGGCCTCAACAAGCTGGGCGGCGACGTGGCCCAGTCCTCGCGCGCGCTTGGCGTGCTGGGCATGCCCGGCTTCACGGCCTACATGGGCTTGCTCGACATCGGCCAGCCGAAAGCCGGCGAGACCGTGGTGGTGGCCGCCGCCAGCGGCGCGGTCGGTTCGCTGGTCGGGCAGATCGCAAAAATCAAGGGCGCACGCACGGTCGGCATCGCCGGCGGCGCCGACAAATGCCGCTACGTGGTCGACGAACTCGGTTTCGACGCCTGCATCGACCACCGCGCGCCGGATTTCGCCCAGCAGCTGAAGGCGGCTTGCCCGGACGGCATCGACGTCTACTTCGAGAACGTGGGCGGCGCCGTATTCGATGCCGTTCTGCCCCTGCTGAATACCAAGGCCCGCATCCCCGTATGCGGCCTGATCGCCGATTACAACGCCACCGCCCTGCCCGCCGGTCCGGACCGCCTCGGTTTGCTGGCGCGCACCATCCTCACCAAGCGGATCAGGATGCAGGGCTTCATCATCTTCGACGACTATGGCCACCGCTACGGCGAATTCTTCGCGCAGATGAACGAGTGGCTCCAGCAAGGAAAAATCAAATTCCGCGAAGACATCGTCGACGGCCTGGAAAACGCCCCGCAAGCATTCCGCGGCCTCCTCGAAGGCAAGAACTTCGGCAAGCTCGTCGTTCGCGTGGCGCAAGACTGACGCGTTTTAACTCTCACCACTACTGAAGGAAAGCGACATGAAAAAGATTCTGATGGTACTGACTTCCCACGACCAGCTCGGCGACACCGGCAAGAAAACCGGCTTCTGGCTGGAGGAATTCGCCGCGCCCTACTATGTACTGAAGGATGCGGGCGCCAGCATCACCGTGGTCTCGCCGGCCGGCGGCCAGCCGCCGCTGGATCCGAAAAGCGATGCGCCGGATGCGCAAACCGACGCCACCCGCCGCTTCAAGGCGGATCCGGCGGCCCAGGCCGTGCTGGCCTCGACCGGCAAGCTGTCCGAGGTCAAAGCGGAAGACTTCGACGCCGTGTTCTATCCTGGCGGCCACGGTCCGCTGTGGGACCTGGCCGAAGACCGCCACTCGATCGCCCTGATCGAAGCGATGGCCGCCGCCGACAAGCCGGTGGCCGCGGTCTGCCACGCGCCTGGCGTGCTGCGCCACGTGAAAGGCGCGGACGGCAAGGCCCTGGTCGAGGGCCGGAAGGTGACCGGCTTCACGAACACGGAAGAAGAGGCGGTCGGCCTGACCAAGGTCGTGCCCTTCCTGGTCGAGGACATGCTGAAGGCCAACGGCGGTCAGTATTCGAAGGGTGCGGACTGGCAGTCCTACGTCGTCACCGACGGCAAGCTGGTGACGGGCCAGAATCCGGCCTCGTCGGAGGCGGGTGCGGAAGCCCTGCTGAAGTTACTCGCCTGAGTCCGCCGGTCTGCGTCGCCACTTGCGCAGGCCCAGCCCGATGAGGGCGAGGGTCAGCGCCGCCAGCACCAGCACCTCCTGGCGCACCTCGGCCAGCGAGGCGCCCATCTGGTTGGTGGCGATGAAGCCCTGGATCGCGGCGGTCGAGGGCAACAGCCAGCGCAGCGCCTGCAGCGGCAGCGGCAAGGCTTGCGCCGGCCAGGCCAGCCCGGCCAGGAACAGCACCGGCATGGAGCTGGCCACCAGCAGCTGGACGCTGCGCTCGCGCGTGCGGAAGAACAGGCCCATGTAGATGCCGAGGGCGGCCACGCAGACGCTGTACAACAGGGTCAGCGCCAGGCTCGCGCCCGGATTGCCGCCCCGCGGATAATCCTGCCACCAGAACACGAAGCCGAAGAACCAGGCCGCGTTCAGGACCACTACCAGCGAAAACGCAGCCAGCGCGCCCGCATAGGCTGCGCCGCCGGCCGCATATGGAAAGCGCCGCTCGCTGGTCCAGCTGCCGAACAGCAGGCCGATCCCGAGCAGGAAGGTCTGCTGCATCAACAGCACCACCACCCCCGGCACGATATACGAGGCATAGCCCTCACGCACATTGAACATCGGCAGCGCCTCGACCGACAGCGGCTGGCGCTGGGCATCGGCCTGGAGCGCCGAGGGCGTGGCCGCTCCCAGGCGCTTGAGCTCGATCCCGGCCGATACCGTGCCGACCACCTCGGCCAGGCCGTTCAGGGCCACCTTGTTCAGCAGCGGATAGGTGCCGATCCCGCCCACTTCCACTTCCGGTTGCCTGCCGGCCAGGATCTTGCTGCTGAAATCCGCGGGAATGAACATGACGCCGGCCGCCTCGCCGCGCCAGATCCAGTCCTGCGCCTGTTCGGGACGCGTGGTAACGCCCGCCACCGTCAGGCCCGGATGCGCGCCGGTCCAGCGGATCAGCTGGCGCGACAACGTCGAATTGTCCTGGTCGACGATCGCCACCGGCACCCGGCGCACCGTCTCGCCACTATAGGGCAGCGGGTAGAAGAACGAATACACGATGCCGGAAATGAAGAACAGCAGCAGCGCCGCCTTGTCGCCCAGGATCGCGCGCCAGGTCTGGCCCCATGCCTGCAGGGCGGCGTCGAGGCGCTTCATGTGCCGCCCCAGCTGTCGGGCTGGCGCACCCGTGCGCGCAGGCGCAGGTAGGCGGCAGCGCCGAAGCCGGCCGTGAACAGCGCCAGCGCCGCCAGCGCGCCCAGGCCGTAGCGTAGCGGCGCGCCGCCCAGCCAGGTGTTGTTCAGCAGGCCCAGGAAGTGGGTCAGCGGCAGCACCTCGGCCCAGGCGCGCGCCGCGCCCGGCATCGCCAGCATCGGGAAGCCCTGGCCGGAAAAGGCGAAGGCCGGCGCGGTGATGAAGGCGCAGGCCGACAGCGCCGAGCGCAGCGAACCGCTCCAGGCCACCAGGCAGGCGCCCAGCGCAAGGTAGGCCGTCACCAGCAGCACGCTTCCCAGCATCATCGCCAGCGCGCTGCCGAGGATGGGCCAGCCGAGCAGCGCGCCAAACACCAGCACCAGCAGCGCCCCCTGCAGCAGGAACACCCCGAACGGGATCGCCAGCTTGGCCAGCAGGGCCACCCCCAGCCGGTCGTCGGCGGCGTGCAGCCAGTCCGGCACCGTGGCGTTGCGCAGCTCGCGCCCGACCGCGGTCAGCGCCGCCAGGGTCACGAAGATGTGCAGCAGGCTCCACAGCGCCGGCAGCGCCAGCGAAGGCAGGATGCTGCCGCTTTCGTTGAACAGCGCCATCGGGCGGGTAGCGACCGGCTCGACCTGCTGCATGGCCTGCACGCCGGCGGCGCCGCGCCGCGCGCGTCCCTGCAGCTCGGCGCCGGCCGACATGGTCGCCACCACCGCGCGCACGTCGCGCGTCATGGCGCCCGTGTGCGAGGGGTACTGGGCGTTGTAGGCCCAGCCCACGGTGACGTGTTCGCCACGCGCAAGGCGCTCCCCCATCCGCGCCGGAATCGAGACGATGCCGAAGGCACGCCCTGCGCGCAGTTGCGCCAGTGCTTCGGCGTCGCTGGCGGCCAGCACCGGCTTCAACCCCGGCGACTGGTCCAGCATGCGCACCAGGCTGCGCGATTCGGCCGAATGGTCGAGGTCGCGCACCACCAGCGGCAAGTCGCGGGCCAGGCCGGCCGAAAAGATCCACCAGGTCAGCAGGTACAGCGCCAGCGGAATCCAGCCCAGCATCGCCAGGTCCCAGCGGTCGGCGCGCAGGCGCGCCCACTCGCGGGCGAGCGAGGCCGACCAGGGCGAGGATGCGGAGCCTGGCATCGTCATGCGCTCAGCGCTCGAACACCACCGTCATGCCCGGGCGCAGGCCCGGCACCGCCGCGGTCGGCCGCAGCCTGATCTCGAAGGTGCGCAGGTCGGTCCCGCCAGGCCGCGCGGCGCGCCAGGTGGCGAAGGCCGGCAGCGCCGACACGGTTGTCACCTTGAAGCGGGCGCGCGTCTTCAGCGCCGGAATGCTGGCCTCATGCACGCTGTCCTTGGCGAAGGGCTGAAACATGTCCTCGCGTACCGCCAGCACCGCCCAGATGTCGTCCAGGTCGACCAGGGTCACTACCGGAAAGCCCTGCGGCGCCAGTTCGCCGGCCTGGATCGCCAGCTTCGTCACCTCGCCGGCGGCCGGTGCCAGGATACGGGTTTCGGCCAGGGCCGCATTCGCCTCGGCCACCGCGCCGTCGACCTGGCGCGCCTGGGCTTGGGCGGCTTCCTTGTCTTCCTTGCGCGCACCCTGGCGCGCCAGTTCGTACTGGGCGCGGGCGGCGATCGCCAGCTCGCGCGCCGAACGCGCCTGGGCCCGGGCGTCGTCGCCCTTCTGGCGCGCCAGCACGCCCTCGGCCACCATCGCGCCGACACGCCGGTAGGTCAGCTCGGCCAGCCGGGCGCCGGCCTCGGCGCGCTCCCAGTTGGCGCGCGCCGCGGCGATCTCCTCGGGCCGCGCGCCAGCCTGCGCCTTCTGCGCGACCGCGCCGGCGGCCTCGCGCGCCGCCTGTGCCTGCGCCACCTTGGCACGCACTTCGGGGCTGTCGAGTTCAAACAGCAGCTGGCCACGGCTTACTGCCTGGCCCAGTTGCACATCGACCCGACCGACGCGGCCCGGCACCTTGGACGAGACGTTGATCTCCTGGGCCTCGATCTGGCCCTGCAGCGCATCGGGCACCGGCCGCAGCGAGCGAAACAAACCCCAGGCCAGCAGGCCGAGGAACAGGATGCCGGCCACGCCGGCCAGCGCGCGCTGGCGGCGGGGATTCGGGTTGCGGCTTGCCATGTTCTTCACTCCTTGTCCAGGCCGACCACGTAGCCGGCGCTGCGCGCATGCTCGGCCAGGCGCTCGGGACTGCCGGCGGTGCCGAGCAGGTGCGCCAGCGCCAGCACATAGTCATAGGCGGCCTGGGCCTGCTCGATCGAGCTCTTGGTGAGATTGAGCGATGCGTCCGCCACGTCGGCCGTGGTCGCCTGCCCGTTCTTGAACGACACCTGCGCGAGGCGCAGGGTTTCCCGCGCCAGCTCGATCGCCGAGGCCATCGACAGGTAGTGCTGGCGCGCGTCCTCCATGGCGCGCCACTGGCTCTCCGCCAGCGTCGCGATGTCGCGCCCGGCCTGCTCGGCGCTCACCTCGACGCGCTGCTGCTCGAGGCGGGCGGCGGCGCCCAGCTTCGCGCGATCGACCCGGTCGACCAGCGGCACGCTGAGCGCCACGCCCACCAGCCAGTTGGCGCGCGCGGTGCTGCCGCGGTTCAGGTTGTAGTTGGCGACCCCGATCACCGTCGGGCTGAAGGCCTCGCCCTGCAGCTTCAGGCTGGCGGCCGCTTGCGCGCGCTTGCTGTCGATCTGCTTCCATGCCGGGTTCGACGCCAGCGCGGCGTCGACGAAAGAAGCCAGCGAACCGACCGCGCGCTCGTGCACGAACAAGGGCGTGGCGGGCGCCACGGCCCGGTCTTCGCCCAGCATGCGACGCAGGGCCAGTTCGGCCACTTCCAGGTCGCTGGCGGCCTTGGCCGCTTCGCGCACGGCGCTGTCGACGGCGACGTCGGCCTTCAGGCGCTCGACCCGCGCGATCAGCCCGGTACGCTCGAGCTTGCGCGCCATCTGCTGGTGCTCCTGCGCCACCGTCACCGCCGCGGCGCGCAAGCGGCTGGCCCGGCGCGCCAGCTGCACGCCGAAATAGCGCTGCGCCAGCTGCAGCGCGGCGTCGTCCTGCGCGCTCTGCAAGGCGGCGCCGGCCTCGCCGGCGCGGCCGGCGGCGAGATCCTTGAGCGCCTGCAGGCGCCCGCCGGTGTACAGTGGCCAGACCGAGCCCACGCCCAGCGACCGGATGTTGAACACGCGATCCGCCTCGACGCTGTCCGGCAGTTCCGGCAGGGCCAGGCCCGGCAAGGGCGGCAGCAGCTCCAGCACCGGCGCCAGCGTTGGTTCCAGCGCTTGCGTGAGCCGGCTGGTGTCGATGCTGAGGGTCGTCGAAATGCGGCCGGCAAAACCGTTCAGGCGCAGGTCGGGACCGTCGATGCGGCGCAGGGCGGCCGCCTGCAGCTGCCTGGCGCGGAACTCGAGATTGGCCGCCTGGACCGCGCCCGAGCGGGTCCTGAGCTGGTGCAGGGCCGCACCGTAGTCAAGGGCGATATTCTCCTCGGCCCGCGCCGCCGCCGCCCCGAGCAGCGCCGCCGTCATACCGGCAAACATGAAAGCGCGAGCCATCATCGATTTCACCCTTTCCTGTAGTTGCCATTTTTGTATTTATCAAGCGAAATCATAACGCTGTTTTATCGAGCTCGACCACACACAGGGCGGCGGGCATAAAAAAACGGATACACGCTTGCACGTGTATCCGTTTTCGCTGCAGCCCGTGGGAGGCGGCGCACTTGCGTGGCCGCCTGCCCGGCTGTGGTTCTTACTCGATCTCGACCGTCTCGACCGGCTCCGGCGGCGGCGGGACGTCGCCTTCCGGGAACTCGAGGAACACATCGTCCTTCTCGTTCAGGTCCACCGTCACGCGGCCACCGTTGACCAGGCGGCCGAACAGCAGCTCGTCGGCCAGCGCCTTGCGGATCATGTCCTGGATCAGGCGCGACATCGGACGGGCGCCCATCTGCGGATCGAAACCCTTCTTCGCCAGGAACTTGCGCAGCTTCTCGGTGAAGATCGCTTCCACCTTCTTCTCGTGCAACTGCTCTTCCAGCTGCATCAGGAACTTGTCCACGACGCGCAGGATGATTTCCTCGTCCAGCGCGCGGAAGCTGATGATCGCATCCAGGCGGTTGCGGAACTCCGGCGTGAACATGCGCTTGATGTCGGCCATCTCGTCGCCTGCCGCCTTCGAATCCACGAAGCCCACCGAACGCTTGGTCAGGCTTTCGGCGCCCGCGTTCGTGGTCATGATGATGATCACGTTGCGGAAGTCCGCCTTGCGGCCGTTGTTGTCGGTCAGCGTGCCATGGTCCATCACCTGCAGCAGGATGTTGAAGATGTCCGGATGGGCCTTCTCGATCTCGTCCAGCAGCAGCACCGCGTGCGGCTTCTTGGTGATGGCCTCGGTCAGCAGGCCGCCCTGGTCGAAGCCGACGTAGCCCGGAGGCGCACCGATCAGGCGCGACACCGCATGGCGTTCCATGTACTCCGACATGTCGAAGCGCACCAGCTCGATGCCGAGGATGAAGGCCAGCTGCTTGGCCACCTCGGTCTTGCCGACGCCGGTCGGACCGGAGAACAGGAAGGAGCCGATCGGCTTGTCCTGCTTGCCCAGGCCGGCGCGGGCCATCTTGATCGCGGCCGACAGCGCCTCGATCGCCGGGTCTTGCCCGAACACGACGTTGCGCAGGTCGCGGTCGATGGTCTGCAGCTTGCTGCGGTCGTCCTGGTTGACGGTCTGCGGGGGAATCCGCGCGATCTTCGCGATGATGTCCTCGATTTCCGTCTTGCCGATGGTCTTCTTCTGCTTCGACTTCGGCAGGATGCGCTGGGCCGCGCCCGCTTCGTCGATCACGTCGATCGCCTTGTCCGGCAGATGACGGTCATTGATGAAGCGCGCCGCGAGTTCCGCCGCGGTGGAGAGCGCCGACGACGAGTACTTCACGCCGTGGTGCTCTTCGAAGCGCGACTTCAGGCCGCGCAGGATCTGCACGGTCTGCTCGACCGACGGCTCGTTGACGTCGACCTTCTGGAAGCGGCGGCTCAGCGCATGGTCCTTCTCGAACACGCCGCGGAATTCCGTGAACGTGGTCGCGCCGATGCACTTGAGCTGGCCGTTCGCCAGGGCCGGCTTCAGCAGGTTCGAGGCGTCGAGCGTGCCGCCCGATGCCGAACCGGCGCCGATGATCGTGTGGATCTCGTCGATGAACAGGATGCCGTTCGGGGTATCCTTCAGCTGCTTCAGCACCGCCTTGAGACGCTGCTCGAAGTCGCCGCGGTACTTGGTGCCGGCCAGCAGCGCGCCCATGTCCAGCGAATACACGACGGCATTCTGCAGGATTTCCGGGACGTCTTCCTGGACGATGCGCCATGCCAGGCCTTCGGCGATCGCGGTCTTGCCGACGCCGGCCTCGCCCACCAGCAGCGGGTTGTTCTTGCGGCGGCGGCACAGGATCTGGATCACGCGGTCGACTTCTTCCTCGCGACCGATCAGCGGATCGATGCGGCCGTCGGCGGCAGCCTTGTTCAGGTTCTGCGTGAACTGGTCGAGCGGGCTTTCCTTGGCCTGGCCTTCGACCTGCGCTTCTTCCACGCCTTCCGACGCCTTCTGGCTGTCGATCTGCTGGTCCTTGCGCACGCCGTGCGAGATAAAGTTCACCACGTCGAGACGGGTCACGCCCTGCTGGTGCAGGTAGTAGACGGCATGCGAATCCTTCTCGCCGAAGATCGCCACCAGCACATTCGCGCCGGTCACTTCCTTCTTGCCGTTCGACGCCGACTGCACGTGCATGATCGCCCGCTGGATCACACGCTGAAAGCCCAGGGTCGGCTGGGTGTCAACCTCGCCGGTGCCTGGTACGGTCGGAGTGTTATCGCCGATGAAATTCGTCAAGGTCTTACGCAAGTCTTCGATGTTGACCGCGCACGCACGCAGGACCTCAGCGGCCGACGGATTGTCGAGCAGTGCCAGCAGCAGGTGCTCGACCGTGATGAACTCGTGCCGAGCCTGCCGCGCTTCGACAAAGGCCATATGTAAAGAGACTTCTAATTCCTGCGCAATCATACTTCCTCCATCACGCACTGCAGGGGATGACCTGCCTTACGCGCATGCGTTAATACAAACTCCACTTTGGTACACGCTATATCTTTGGAAAACACGCCGCACACCCCTTTACCATGGCGATGTACGGAAAGCATGATCTGCGTCGCCGTTTCGCGATCCTTATTGAAGTACTCCTGGATGATGGCGACCACGAACTCCATCGGCGTGTAGTCGTCATTCAGCAGCGCCACCTGGTACAGGGGGGGTGGCTTTACGGTCTGCCGCTCCAGCAGCTGTTCGGTATCGTGCTTGGTTGCCATAAGAGTATTCTAAGATGCTTTCGCTGTTCGTGCGTACGTTAACAATCAGGGACAATCAAGGTACTTTCCTGTGCAATCCCATGTGCTTTCATCTTACGCGTTTTCCCAACTGCGCGCAGATGGCGCCCCGATTGCGAAAATCAAGAGCTTGTTGCAAAGCAGTGTGAAGCTTTTTACAACACACGCTCAAAACCGCTTGACTTACAAGATTATTGCACCAACAATGCAAACATTGACATGTACTTATGTACTTGTTGATAAGAAGTGAGCAGGCTGAGGAGGGGGCAAGAAGCTTCTTGCTTTTATGGCTCGTGTGATTTGTTTTTATTTGAAAGTTTTTTATGGCAACTGGTACTGTTAAATGGTTCAATGATTCCAAAGGCTTTGGCTTCATCACTCCTGATGACGGCGGCGAGGATCTGTTCGCGCACTTCTCCGCAATCAATATGGCCGGTTTCAAGACCCTCAAAGAAGGTCAGAAAGTCCAATTCGAAGTCACGCAAGGCCCTAAAGGCAAGCAAGCTTCCAACATCCAGGGCGTGTAATCCACCCCGGGAAGCAAAAGCCCCGCTTCGGCGGGGCTTTTTTTATGCCTGCCCTGCCCCGCCTCGGGCGTCCACTCAGTGTTCCATATTCTCGATCATGACCTCGCCGAAGCCCGAGCATGACACTTGGGTCGCCCCTTCCATCAGGCGCGCGAAGTCATAGGTAACGCGCTTCGAGACGATCGCCTTTTCCATCGAACTGATCAGGAGGTTGGCCGCTTCCGTCCAGCCCATGTGGCGCAGCATCATCTCGGCCGACAGGATCAGCGAACCCGGATTCACATAGTCCTTGCCCGCGTACTTGGGCGCGGTGCCGTGGGTGGCCTCGAACATCGCCACCGAATCGGACATGTTCGCACCCGGCGCGATGCCGATGCCGCCCACCTGGGCCGCCAGCGCATCCGAGATGTAGTCGCCGTTCAGGTTGAGGGTCGCGATCACGCTGTACTCGGCCGGACGCAGCAGGATCTGCTGCAGGAAGGCGTCGGCGATCGAATCCTTGACGACGATGTCGCGGCCGGTCTTCGGATTCCTGAACTTGCACCACGGGCCGCCGTCCACCAGCTCGGCGCCGAACTCGCGCTGCGCCAGCGCATAGCCCCAGTCGCGGAAGCCGCCTTCCGTGTATTTCATGATATTGCCCTTGTGGACCAGCGTGACCGAGGGCTTGTCGTTGTCGATCGCGTACTGGAGCGCCTTGCGCACCAGCCGCTCGGTGCCTTCGCGCGAGACCGGCTTGACGCCGATGCCCGAGGTCTCCGGGAAGCGGATCTTCTTCACGCCCATCTCCTTCACCAGGAAGTCGATGATCTTCTTCGCGCCGTCCGATTCCGCGGCCCACTCGATGCCGGCGTAGATGTCTTCCGAGTTCTCGCGGAAGATCACCATATCGGTCTTCTGCGGCTCCTTCAGCGGCGACGGCACGCCCGCAAAGTAGCGCACCGGGCGCAGGCAGACGTAGAGGTCGAGCTCCTGGCGCAGCGCCACGTTCAGGGAACGGATGCCGCCGCCGACCGGGGTCGTGAGCGGGCCCTTGATCGACACCACATAGTCCCTCACCGCGTCCAGCGTCTCGGCCGGCAGCCAGACGTCCGGACCGTAGATCCGGGTCGACTTCTCGCCGGCGAAGATCTCCATCCAGCTGATCCTGCGCTTGCCGTCATACGCCTTCGCCACCGCCGCATCGACCACCTTGCGCATTACCGGGGTGATGTCCACACCAGTGCCGTCGCCTTCGATATACGGAATAACGGGCTGGTCCGGGACATTCAGGGAAAAATCGGGATTGACGGTGATCTTTTGACCCTCGGTAGGTACGTTGATATGTTGGTACATCGTGTTCTCCGAATTGAACGCACTGAGTGGACGCACTGAGCTGCGATAATCATATTATTGATGACGATTGCTATTTTGCTCCAAAACCTTCCCTCATGTCCCTCATCTTATTCAACAAGCCATTCCAGGTGCTTTGCCAGTTCAGCGCCGAGCCTGGCCGCGCTTCGCTCGCGGACTATATCGACATCCCGAATATCTACCCGGCCGGCCGCCTCGACGCCGACAGCGAAGGCCTGATGCTGCTCACCGACGACGGCCGCCTGCAGCACCGCATCGCCCATCCGGACCAGAAAGAAGCGAAGACCTATATCGTGCAGGTCGACGGCGTGGCCGACGCGGCGCTGCTGGCCCGCCTGCAGGCACCGCTCGACCTGGGCGACTTCGTCACCAAACCCTGCCGCGCAGTACAGATCGCCGCGCCGGACTGGCTGTGGCCGCGCAATCCGCCGATCCGGACGCGCCAGGACAAGCCGACCAGCTGGATCGCCATCACGCTGGAAGAAGGCAAGAACCGCCAGGTGCGCCGCATGACGGCCGCGGTCGGCCTGCCGACCCTGCGCCTGGTGCGCACCAGCATCGGGCCGTTTTCACTGGCCAGCCATCCCTTGATGCCGGGCGACTGGATGGAAGTGCCGGCGGAGGCGATCGGCGCCGGCAAGAGCCGGAAAGCTTGATGGGCTTGAGTTGCATCAAGTAAAAAAGCTCATCCGAACAGGCATGCCTGCCGTTAACGAGCCAGATTCGCGTCGCGGATCGATTTCTTAACGAAAAGGAACCCGAAATATCCAAACTCATCGCCGGTCTGGTAGCGTCGCTGTTCGCTGTGTCCGTCTTCGCCGCCCCGGCTGCCGCCCCCGCTGCCGCACCGGCTGTCGCCGCCACCGAACCGGCGGCCGTCGCGCCGAAGAAGACGAAGAAGATGAAGAAAGCCAGGAAGGCCGCCGCGGCCGCCGAAACCCCGGCCGAGCCCGCCAGCAAGTAAACCGGGGTCAGACTCCGGTTTTTGGCAATTTCCCAAACGGAAAAACCCGCCGGGCCGAAGCCAGGGCGGGTTTTTCATTCCACTGTTGCCGGCGCGGCAGAGGCCGCGCTCGCAAAGCCGTCGGTCTATTAAGCCGACAGGGCCTTGATGGCGGCAGCCAGGCGGCTCTTGTGGCGAGCGGCCTTGTTCTTGTGGATGATCTTCTTGTCAGCGATGCTGTCGATGGTCGACACGGATTGCTGGAAGATGGTGGTTGCCGCGGCCTTGTCGCCAGCCTGGATGGCCTTCTTGACAGCCTTGATTGCGGTGCGCAGGGTCGAGCGCTGAGCCGAGTTGTGAGCGTTTTGCTTAACTGCTTGACGAGCGCGCTTGCGCGCCTGTGCGGTATTTGCCATGGAAATTCCTAATCGGTGTAAGTTGCGTCCGCAAACACCTCAAACGATTAGTGTCTGCCAACTGAATTCAATACAGCCCTCGATTATAGCGAAGGTTTCATCGCAGGGCAATTCCAAATTTACGCTTGCGCTCGCTTTACCCCGCAAAAAGCGACGTTCGAAAGTTTTCGTGGGCTATTGCCCAGCTATAATCGCGGGCTATGAACCTACTTCGAACCCTGGCGGCCATCTCGAGCATGACGATGGTCTCCCGCATCACCGGCCTGCTGCGCGACACCCTGTTTGCCCGTGCCTTCGGCGCCTCGCCCTACACCGACGCCTTCTACATCGCGTTCCGCCTGCCCAACCTGCTGCGCCGCCTGTTCGGCGAAGGCGCCTTCTCGCAGGCCTTCGTGCCGATCCTGGCCGAATACAAGACCCAGAAAGGCGAGGCCGCCACCCACAGCCTGGTCGACCATGTGGCGAATACCCTGGTCTGGGCAACCGTGCTGGTCAGCGCGCTCGGCATCGTCGGCGCCCCGCTGATCCTGATGGGCATCGCCAGCGGCCTGGACGGCGACGGCTTCGACAAGGGCGTGGTCATGACCCGCCTGATGTTCCCCTACATCGCCTGCATGTCCTTCGTGGTGCTGGCCGGGGCCGTGCTGAACACCTGGCGCGAATTCAAGGTCCCGGCCTTCACGCCGGTGCTGTGGAACCTGTCCTCGATCTTCTTCTCGCTGTTCCTGGTGAAGTACTTCGAGGTGCCGATCTATTCGATGGCGGTGGCGGTGATGGTCGGCGGCGTGGCCCAGGTCGCGATCCAGATCCCGGCCCTGAAGCGCATCGGCATGCTGCCGCGCCTGTCCCTGAATCCCGTGGCCGGCCTGAGCGACCCCGGCGTGCGCCGCATCCTCAAGAAGATGGGCCCGGCGGTGTTCGCCGTCTCCGCGGCCCAGATCAGCCTGCTCATCAACACCAACTACGCCTCGAACATGGGCGGCGGCGCCGTCTCGGTGCTGCAGTATGCCGACCGCCTGATGGAATTCCCGACCGGGATCCTGGGCGTCGCGCTCGGCACCATCCTGCTGCCCAGCCTGTCCAAGGCCAATTCCGACGGCGACATCGCCGAATACTCGGCCCTGCTCGACTGGGGCCTGCGCCTGACCCTGCTGCTGGCCCTGCCGGCCGCGGTCGGCCTGGCGGCGCTGTCGACGCCGCTGATCGCCGCCCTGTTCAACTACGGCGAATTCAACGCCGCCAACGTGGCCGCCGCCACCGCGCCGCTGATGGCCTATGCGGCCGGCCTGCTGGGCATCATCCTGGTGAAGATCCTGGCCCCGGCCTTCTACGCGCGCCAGGACATCCGCACCCCGGTGCGGATCGCGATCGGCGTGCTGGTCGCGACCCAGGCCATGAACCTGGTGTTCGTGCCCGTGCTGGGCGTGGCCGGCCTGGCGCTGTCGATCGGCCTGGGGGCCTGCCTGAATGCGCTGTTCCTGTACATGGGCCTGCGCCGCCGCCGCATCTACACGCCGCATGCCGGCTGGCTGGTCTTTTTCCTCAAGGTGGCCCTGGCGACCGGCGTGATGGGCGCGGCTGCCTGGTTCAGCCAGGCGCAGCTCGACTGGGCGGCGCTGCGCTCCCACCCCTTCCTGCGCGTCGGCGCCCTGCTCCTGATCATCGCGCTCAGCGCCGTGGTCTACTTCGCCGTGCTGTTCGCGCTGGGCTTCCGTCCGCGCGATTTCACGCGCCGCGCCAAGTGAGGCGCGTCCCCCGCACCGGCTAACGGCGGCTGGCCTCGCCCTCGCCCGACTCTTCGGCGGGCGGCGGCTCCTGGGGTTCCGGCACGGCCAGGTTCTGCGGCGGCGCCGACTCCGGCGCGGGTTCGGGCCGCGACGGCGGCTCGGCCGGCGGCTGATTGCCCGGATTGGCCGGATTGCTCTTCTCCGGGAACAGCGAGGGCAGCGGCGCAGCCGGATTCTGCGGCGGCTGCCTGGGGGGTATCTGCGCCTGCCCCGGCTGCCCGGCCTGCCCCTGCGCCACGCCCTGCCCGGTCGCGGCAAACTTCCACGCCGAGAGATGCTCGCGGTTCTCCAGGTTCTGGAAGCGCGCGTCGAAATTCGCCTGCTTCAGCGGCTTCGCTTCCGACAGGCTGTATACGGCAACGATGCCGGTGCCGCCGTTACCGCCCCCGATGGCATTCCCCTTGTTCAGCCAGACGATGCCCCACTCGGCCTTGCCGGTGATCGGATCGACGAAGATCTTGCGCAGGTGACGGCGGGTGCCGGGAAAGCGCGGGTCCTTCAGCAGTTCTTGCAGCGAAGGCGGCTGCGGCGGCTGGCCGCGCGGGGTCGCTTCCGCATAGCTGGTCAGGGCGGCGCTGAAGGCGGCCCCGATCTCCAGCAGCTCCTGCTCGGCGGCGGCGCGCCGCAGCAGGGCGTCCGCCTTCAGCGTGGCCGCGCCCACCAGGCCGATGATGGTGACCAGCACGATCAGCCCGACATAGGTAAAGCCGGCCTCGCGGCGCCTGCACGCTACCATTCTGCGTAGGGCTTGCCGTTGCGGCCCTTGCCTTCGGCGCCGCTGTGGAGGTCGTAGACGTTGCCGCGCCCCGGCTCCTCGGGCGGCACGACGACCCAGCCGGCGTCGCTCTCGAGCACCGGATCGTAGGGCAGGCGCGGCAGGTATTTTTTCTCGACCAGCTGCTCCAGCGATTCCGGATAGCGCCCGGTGTCGGCATGGAACTGGTCGATCACGGCGCGCGCGGTGCGCAGGTTTTCGGCGAGGATGGTCTCCCTGGTCTTGTCCACGCTCGGGAAGAAGCGCGGCACGGCCAGGGTCAGCAGCAGGGCCACGATGCCCAGCACCACCAGCAATTCGATCAGGGTGAATCCGCGGGTCCGCTTCATCTCGTCACCACCTACTGTACGGAATGCCGTTCAGGCCCACCCGGCCCGACAGCGAATACACGTCGTACACGTCGTCGCCCTCCTTCGGCGCCGATGCCTCGCTGGCGTAGCTGCGCCTGCCCCAGGTCTGGGCGTCTTCCAGCGCGGGGTCGGCGCCGAACGGGTCGCGCGGCAGGCGCCGCAGGAAGTAGATCTTCGTCTTCTTCGGGCTGCGCTGGTCCACCACGCCCTCCACCAGCAGCTCCAGCTTCGGCGGATAGCCGGTGGCGCCCGCGGCCTTGGCGATGCGGCCGTCGTCGCTGGCCTTCTTGTAGGCGTCGATGGCCTGGCGGATCTCGCGCAGCGCCAGGCGCAGGTCCTGCTCGTGGCGGCGCTGCACGGCCATGCTGGCGGCCGGCGCCACCAGGGTCCCGAGCAGGGCCAGGATGGCGAGCGTGACCAGCAGCTCGATCAGCGTGAAGCCGCGCGCGCGACGCATCATCGCTGGGCCGGCAGCGGCGTCACGTCGGGTGTTGCGATCGGCACGGCCTGCACGCCCGGCGTGGGCGGCAGCGCGCTCGCCGGGCTCGATGCCGGCGCGGCCGGCGGCGGTCCGCCCATGCTGACGCTGGTGGCCGGCACCATCCCGCCCTGGGCCGGCGCCGCCGCGGCCGGTGCGGCTGTGGCTGCGGGCGGTGCGGCTGCGGGCGGCGCGGACGGCGCGCCCGCACGGCCCCCGGCCGGGGCCGGCAACTGGGCCGGCGCACGCGCCGCGCCGTCCGGACGGCGCCGGAAGCTCGCCTCCGTGCCGGCGTTGAACTCGGCGACGTTGGCGGCCGGGCGCTGGATATTGCGCACCAGGTGCGGCGTGATCGACAGCACCACCTCGGTCTTGTCGCGGGTGTCCTGGCGGCTGCCGAACAGGCGCCCGACCAGCGGCAGGTCGCCCAGGCCCGGCAGGTGGGTCGCGCTGCTGCGCTCGTCGTTCTTGATCAGGCCCGCCAGCACCTGGTTCTCGCCGTCCTTCAGCTGCAGCATGGTGGCGGCCGAACGGGTGCCGATGCGGTAGGCGGTGGTGCCGCTCTTGGTCTCGATGGTATCGACCAGGGTGCTGGCCTCGAGCGAGATGCGGATTCCGATCTCGTTGTTCAGGTAGATGGTCGGCTCGACGTTCAGGGTCAGGCCGACGTCGACGTAGTTGACCGACTCCGAGGCGAAGCCGCCCACGCCCGACGAAATGGTCGTGGTGATGGTCGGCAGCTTGTCGCCGATGACGACCTTGGCCTTTTCCTTGTTGCGCACGCGGATGCGCGGCGCGGCCAGGGTGTTGGCGTCGCCGTCGGTCTTCTTGGCGGTGACCGAGGCCGATACCGGCGAAACGCCGATGCTCCTGACCCCGAGGCCGCGCAACTGGTCGATGGTGAGCGGCCCGGCGCCGGCGGTCGTGATCGGCGCGAAGGAGAGCGTGGTCGGCAAGTCGACGCCCAGGTCGAGCAGGCGGTTGCGCTGCACTTCGAGCACCTCGACGTCGAGCACGACCTCGGGCTCCGGCACGTCCTGCAGCTGCACCAGCTGGGTGGCCAGCTTGACCGCCTCCGGGGTGTCGCGCAGGATCACCAGGTTGAGCTTTTCGTCGACCACCACGTCGCGCGACTTGAGGATGGTCTTGAGCGTGTTGGCGATGCTCTTCGCCTCCGCGTTCGCCAGGAAGAAGGTCTTGACCGTCATCTCCTGGTATTCCTTCTGCTTGGCCGCCACGTTCGGGTAGATCAGGATGGTGTTGCCGTCCATGACCTGGCGCTCGAGCTGGTTGGTCATCAGGAGGTAGTAGACCGCCGATTCGACCGTGCTGTTCTTCAGGAAGACCGAAGCGCGCTGGTCGCCCTTCACGTCCTTGTCGAACAAAAAGTTCAGGCCCGAGTGGCGCGAGATGACTTCGAAGATCTGCCTGAGCGGCGCATCGCGGAATTCCAGGCTGATCGGCTTCCTGAAGGCTTGCGCCAGGGCCGCCTCGGCCGGCGCCGACGAGTCCTGCTCGTTCACTTCGGCCAGCAGCTGGCGCGCCGGCTCGTGGGTCGGACGCTCGCTCAGGATCGCGCCCAGCTTCTGGCGCGCGGCGTCGAAGTCCTTGCGTTCGACCGCGGCGCGCGCCTCGGCCAGCAGCACGCCGTGGCGGCGGTCGGCCTCGACCTGGCGCAGGCCGGCGCGGGCACGATCGTTGACCGGGTCGATGGCCAGCACGCGCTGGTAATCCTGCAGGGCCAGCGCCACCCGTCCGTCGGCGATCTCGCGGTCGGCCTGGGTCAGCAGGCGGTTGGTGGCGTCGTCGCGCACGCGCAGGTAGGCCGACTTGTAGGCGGCATTCGCCGGATCGGCGGCCACCGCTTCCTGGTATTTCACGAGGCCGGCTTCGACCTTGTCCTGGGCCACGAGCGCATTGCCCTCGCGGTAGGCCATCTGGCCGGCACAACCGGCCAGCAGCAAGCTGGCCGCCAGAGGGACCGACAGGGTACGGGACAGACGAAGCATCAGTCGAACACTCCAATATTGATCTGCTGAACCTTGTTCAGCGGCAGATAGGTCAGGGTCAGCAACGGCGGCGCGATCGCGTCGACGCGGTAGGTGCCGTCGATCACGGCCTTGTCGCGCACGACATAGGTGCGGTCGCCGCGCGCCAGGTAGACCTCCCAGGTCCCGTCGGCCACCGACTTGCCGATGAAGGTGAAGGGAAGCGGCGGCGCGCTCGGCGGAGGCGGCGGCGGCGCCGGTGCGGGCGGCGGCGGAGGTGGTGTCCAGTCCTGGCGCCCGAACACCGCATTGTCGCCCTGCCGGAACTGCTCGTCGCTGTCGCCGATCAGGATCTCGCGCGGCACCAGGGCCAGGATCGGCGACCGGCCGGCGGCCCTGGCATCGGGCGCTGCGGACGCAGGCGCACGCGCGTCAGCCGCTGCGGACGGTGCAGCCTGCACCACCACGCGCGCCGCGGGCGCACGTTCCACCGCCTCGGCCACCTCGGCGCCGGGCGCCCTGTCGCCGAAGATGGCCAGCAGCGCGGCGCCCGCGAGGGCCGCACCCAGCACCAGGTGGCGCGGCTTCATCGCTCCCCTCCGGGCACGTCCTTCAGATACAGGGTCAGGCGCAGGCGCGCCTCCACCACCGGGTCGCCGATGGTGTCGCGGCGGAAGCCGATGTCGTCCAGCGAGGCGAAGGGAATCGCGCGCAGCGCGCCCATCGCGAACTGCCAGATCGCGCCGTAGCTGCCCTTCACCGGCAGGTTGACCTGGTAGGTGGCGACGCGCGCGTTGCGGTCGTAGCCGGTCTTGTATTCGCCCTGGCTCAGCGACAGGCCGTTCTTCGCGGCCAGCGCGAACAGGGTCCTGACCTGCTGTTCGGCGTAGCGGCGCGACCCCAGGGCGGCATAGAAGGCATCCAGCTCATCGACCGCCTGGGCCGGGAGCGCAGGCGGCGCCAGCGGCCTCGCTGGTGCCGCGGCGCCGGCCGCAAGCGCGGCCTGGCGCGCGGCACGGGCGGCGGCCAGGGCGTCGCGTTCGCCCTCGAGCTGCGTGGTCGCGTGCACGGTCCAGGCCAGCGCGGCGGCGCAGGCCACGCACAGCAGCCCGGCCACGGCCATCACCGGCCAGGCGCGCAAGGCCAGCTGCAGGCGCAGGAACAGGCTGCCGAAGGCCGGTGACTTCATGGCGCCGCCTTCCACTGCGCGTCGAGCTGGAAGCGGATCGGCCGGTTCGGGTCCTGCTCGTTGATCTCGTGGCGCGCCAGCGTGACGGCGCTGAACCAGTCGACTTTCTGCAGCTGCTCGACGTAGGCGATCATGTCGTCGCTGCTTTTCGCCTCGGCGGTGATGCGCACCGTATTCTTCTTCGCGTCCGGCTCCAGCGCCAGCAGCGCGATATGCGCCGGCGTGCCGGCCTGCACCGCATCGTGCAGCGCGCGCCAGGGCAGGTTCAGCTGCAGCACGGCGGCGTTCACGGCCGCCGCCTGGGCTTCGGGCACGGGCGGACGCACGGGTGCGGGCGCCTGCGCCCGGGCAGCCGCCCGCGCCTGCACCTGCGTCTGCGCGCGCAGCAGCTCGACCTCGCCCTGGCGGCGCCGCAGCGCGGCGCTGGCGCCGAGCAGCGCCATGGCCAGGAAGACCAGGACCGACACCACGCCCCAGCTCTGGCGCGGCGTACGGAACACGGTGCGCGCCAGGCCCGGCGGGGCGAAATCGATGTTCATCTTCCTCATGCCGCCCTCCCCGCCAATGCCAGCCGCGCACTGTCCGGCCACAGCGGATCGGTGTCATCCTCGAACAGCGTGCAGGCGAACTTCAGGCGCCCGGCGCTGCTGGCCCAGCTTTGCGGCGCGGGACCGCTGACCTGCAGGCGCTCGGGCCGGCCCAGGCCCACGCGCAGGGCCTCGCGTGCGATGTGGCCTTCCAGCCAGTCGCGGTCGGCGCCGTCGGGAATCGGCGCGGTGCGCACCGCGGCCAGCCTGGCGCCATCGAAGGCGGCCGCGCTCAGCACCCCGCCATGCACCAGCCCGAACCAGGCGCCGGGGCGGCGCAGCGAACGGTGCCGGTTCAGCGCGGCGACCAGTTGCGGCGTCACTTCGACCAGGCGGAAGCCCTGGCCGCCGGCAGCCTGCTGCAGCTGCGCCAGCAGGGCTTCGGGCATGGCGGCGGCCAGGAAAGGCTGGGTCGCGCTCCAGTCGGCGTGGATGCGCCATCCGGCCGGACTGGCGCCGAACAGCGACTGGAAGCGCAGCGCCGCGGCGGCTTCGAGGTCGGCCATGCGGGTAGCAAAGGCGGGCGGCGTTACCTGCCACAGCCGCACCAGTTCGTCGGACAGCACCACGCGCAAGGGCCAGCCGGCGCTCCGGTGCTCCGCCAGCAGCGTCTCCAGTTCGCGCCCGATGGCCGGGAAGCCGTTGGCGGCGAAGCGCGCCTCGCCCAGCAGCTGGGTGCGCGCATGCGGCCAGATGCTGGTGCGCACCAGCGCCAGCGCGTCGGGCGCGACCCCGAGGCGCAGCGACTGTCCCAGCAGCGGACGGATCCATCTACGCATGCAGGGTCACCCGTTTGATTTCTTCGATGGTGGTGGCGCCGCGCTTCACCAGGTCGAGCGCCGCCAGGCGCAGGCTGCGGGTGCCGTTGGCGGCGGCCGCGGCCTTGATGCGGCGGATCGGCTGCTTGTCGACGATCAGTTCGCGGATCTCGTCGTTCAGGGTCAGGATCTCGGCGATCGAGCGGCGCCCCTTGTAGCCGGTGCCGCGGCAGTCCCCGCAGCCCTTGCCGCGCATGAACAGGTAGTCGCCCACCTCTTCCGGATGGAGGTGCGCCGAGGCCAGCTCGGCCTGGTCCGGCTCGTAGGACGTGGCGCAGTGCGGGCAGTTCATGCGGATCAGGCGCTGGGCCCAGATTCCGTTCAGGGCCGAGACGAAGGCATACGGATCGATGCCCATGTGGGTGAAGCGGCCGAACACGTCGAATACATTGTTGGCGTGGACGGTCGTCAGCACCAGGTGCCCCGTCAACGCCGACTGCACCGCGATCTCGGCGGTCTCGCGGTCGCGGATCTCGCCGACCATGATCTTGTCCGGGTCGTGGCGCAGGATGGAACGCAGGCCCTTGGCGAAGGTCAGCCCCTTCTTTTCGTTGACCGGAATCTGCAGGATGCCGGGCAGCTGGTATTCGACCGGGTCCTCGATGGTGATGATCTTCTCGCGCCCGTTGTGGATCTCGGTCAGCGCCGCGTACAGCGTGGTGGTCTTGCCGGAACCGGTCGGCCCCGTCACCAGCAGCATGCCGTAGGCTTCCTGGGCCAGCGAACGCAGGGTCGCCAGCGAGGGCGCGTCGAAGCCCAGCGCCTCCAGGCTCAAGGAGCCGTAGGCTTCGATCATGGCGCGCTTGTCGAGGATACGGATGACCGCATCCTCGCCGTGGATGCTGGGCATGATCGAGACGCGCAGGTCGATCTCGCGCCCGCCCGATTCGACCCGGAAGCTGCCGTCCTGCGGCACGCGGCGCTCGGCGATATCGAGCTCCGCCAGCACCTTCAGGCGCGAGATGATGTGCTCCGCCAGTTCGATGCCGCCGACCGAGGCCGCGTGATCCAGCACGCCGTCGACGCGGTACTTGACCGCCAGGCCGCCGGCCGTACTCTCCAGGTGGATGTCGGAGGCGCCCGCCTTCAGCGCATCGTACAAAGTCGAGTTGACCAGCTTGACGGCCGGGCTGGCGCCTTCCGAAACGGAGGCGAAGGACAGCACCGACGCGGTCCTGCCGTCGCGCCGCGGATCGAGTCCGGCTGCGCCGCCGTCGCCGACCAGGCTGTCGACCGCGCGCGCCGACTCCTCCTGCTTGCCCAGATAGGCCTGGATGTCGCCGGCCAGCGCCAGGCGCAGGTGCAGCGGCCGCGCGGAGGTAGCGCCGGCCTGCGCCGCCAGCCAGGTTTGCAGATCCAGGTCGAAGGGGTCGGCGATCACGCCGGTCAGCAGTCCCTGGGGGTCGCGCAGCAGCACGCAATGGCGGGCCAGCGCCAGCGCCAGCGGCAGCAGGTCGAAGGCCGGCTGCTGGCCGAACATCTCGACCGTCTCCATCACCGTCAGGCCGAAGGGCTCGGCCAGCTGGCGCACGATCTGGCGCGGTTCCTGGCCGGACAGGGCCTGCAGTTCCTCGACCAGCGAGCGTTGCGACTGGCGGCTCTGCGCGCGTGCGCGCGCCAGCAGCGCAGGATCCAGCATGTCGTACAGCGGCGCGCTCACGACATGTCTCCGGCAAGGTCGAAGATCGGCATGTACAGCAGCACGACGATGGCGCCGACCACCAGGCCAATCGCGGCCATCAGCAGCGGCTCGAAGGTGCGCGTGAAGCGGTCGATCCAGCGCCCGATCTCGCCGTCGTAGAAGGCGGCCGAGCGGGTCAGCATCGGGCCCATGTCGCCGGTGCGCTCGCCCACTCGCAGCATGCGCAACGAGATCGGCGTGGTCAGGCCGTTGGCCTCGAAGGCGTCGGACAGCGGGCGCCCGGATTCGATCGCGCCCTTGGCCGCGCGCAGGCCGGCGGCGAGGCCGGGCGAGACCATGCCCTGCACGGTCCCGATCGCGCTCACCAGGGTGATGCCGCCTTCGTTGAGCATGCCAAGGGTCAGGTACAGGCGCGACAGCTCGTAGACGCGGGCGCGTTCGCCGATGCCGGGCAGCTTCGCCAGCAGGCGCGCCGCCCCGCCCCGGCGCAGCACGCGGCGGATGCCCCAGCCGGCCAGCAAGATCGCGGCGGCGAAGGACAGCAGCAGGCCGCCCGCGTGGCGGCCCGCGAACTGGCCCCATTCGAGCATCACGCGCGACATCCACGGCAGGTTGCGCCCTGCCCCCTGGTACACCTCGGCGAAGCGCGGCACCACATAGGAGATCAGGAAGATCGAGACGCCGCCGCCGACCACCAGCAGGATCGAAGGATAGATCGAGGCGCTGACGATCTTGGCGCGCACGGTGTCGATGCGCTGCTGGTATTCGATATAGCGTTCGAGCGCGCGCGGCAGGTCGCTGGTGCCTTCGGCGGCGCGCACGATGCCGACGTAGAGCGGCGGGAACAGGCCCGGCTGCTCGGCCAGCACGCCGGAGAAGCGCTTGCCTTCGCGCAGGCCGGCCAGCAGGCGCTCCAGCACGGCGCGGGTGGCGGGGCTGGCTTCCTTTTCGAGCAGGGCCTCCAGGCCTTCGACGATGCCGAGGCCCGCGGTCAGCAGCGCCAGCAGCTCCTGGCTGAACAGCACCAGCGACAGCTTGCCGCCGCGACGCCCATGGAAGCGCAGCCCTGCGCCGCGCACCGGTTCGACCGCGCTGACATAGAGTCCGCGCGCCTCGACCTGGCGCCGCGCATCCGCCTCATCCGAGGCGTCGACCACCACACGGGCGATGCTCATGTCGGGAGCGAGGGTGCGAACCGCGAACTGCACGGTGGAAGCGCTTTACTGCGAGCTGATGTCGGCGGCTTCGCCGGCGCCGCCGGGCTGGCCGTCCTTGCCCAGCGAGAGAATCTCATACTCGCCCTTGCTGCCGGGGGCGCGGTATTGGTAAGCATGCCCCCAGGGGTCGAGCGGCACGCCCTTCTTCAGGTAGGGGCCGTTCCATTTGCCGGCGGCCGTGGGCGGCGCCGTCATCAGGGCATTCAGGCCTTCTTCCGTGGTCGGATAGCGGCCCACGTCGAGGCGGAAGGTGTCGAGCGACTTCTCGAAGGCTTCGATCTGGGCGCGCGCGACGGTGACTTCGGACTTGCCGAGCTGCGAGAAATACTTGGGACCGACATAGGCCGCCAGCAGACCGATGATGACGATCACCACCAGCAGTTCGAGCAGGGTGAAACCCGCGCTGCGAACGCTGCGTGCACCACCTGTCATGCCCCGGTACAGCTCTGAAACCATTCCCACTCCTTTGTGCCTTTTGGAAAGCATAGCGCTGCTAGGCTACCACGCCCATTAGCGCATAGACAATTTCTTTTTTTGAATTAAAACAAGCCAGCGATAGACGAACAGATGAGTGTGTTCCCATTCATTAGAAAGCGATCGACATGTCGCAAATCTGTAGCGGATTTTGAACAAATGTCATTTCGTTCCTGGACAAGGATTTACTAGGGGAAACCGAATTAAATTCCACAGTGCACCAAAAAAACCATGTTTAAATCGTTGATTTTTTTGTCACAAAAATTGTTTCCGTTGCTATATTTAATTGCAACCGGGTAAATAAACACGGTGTATCAAAGCCTGCGTCCAGCCGCCGGGCGGGACGCGATTCAACCATAACGAAAAAGGCAGATCTCATGAATCGGACCACACATTCCGTCGTTCCCGCCGCACCTCGCGGCCTTCAGAAATTCCTCGGTGCGGCCGTGCTCGCCGTCGCGGCCGCGGCCCCCGCGCAGGCCGGCGTCATCACCTTCGACGACCCGCAGAACTTCGGCCCGGGCATGGTATTCGGCGGCGACCTGTGGCAGGAGGCCGGCTACGACATCGGCTTCTTCGCGAACCTGCCGGGCGACGGATACGGCAGCCTGGTCGGCATGGTGTACGACGGCGACGGATCGAGCTGCGATACCTCGTCGCAGATCTGCCCGGGCAACAAGTCCGGCGCCTATTTCGGCGCCCTGAACGACACCTACCTCGACATGATGTTCACGGCGGGCGCGGGCTTCAAGATCAAGTCCTTCGACGCCGGTTTCATCGGCACCAACGCCGCCATGGGCAGCTACCCCAACCCGGTCGGCCTGGTGCGCATCCTCGGCATCACCACCGCCGGCACCAGCATTACCCAGGACTTCTGGTTCGACAACGCGGTCCAGGCCAAGAACTTCCAGCTGAACACCTTCAACACCAGCGGCGTGTTCGCCAACACCGTGCTGAAGGAAGCCCTGTTCTACGGCTTCGCCTGCAATACCGGGGGCAGCTGCCAGGCCTTCGCCACCGACCGCGGCCAGTTCGGCATCGACAACATCACCACCACCGACGTGCCGGAACCGGCCACCGCCGCCCTCGCCGCCCTGGGCCTGCTGGGCCTGGCCGCCGCACGCCGCCGCAAGTCCTGAACCGCGCTCCACAAGAACAACGATAAAGAGAGGAAAAACCGAATGAAGATGCGTCCCCTTTCCGCAGCCGTCGCGCTGCTGCTGGCCGGCATGCTGGCCAGCGCCCAGGCAGATGACCTGCGCCGTCCCTACATCGTGCAGCTGGCCGACAAGCCGGTAGCATCCTACGAAGGCGGTATCGACGGCCTCGCCGCCACCAAGCCCGAGCCGGGCCAGCGCCTCGAACTGAGCTCGAACGCCGTGGTCCAGTACAGCGACTACCTGGCCGGGAAGCAGTCGAGCGTGCAGGCCGTGGTCGCCAACGCGCCGGTGACCTACACCTACAGCGTGGTGCTGAACGGCTTTGCCGCGATGCTGACCGACGACGAAGTGCGCGCCCTGCAGGCCCGCACCGACGTCGCCTCGGTGACCCCGGACACCCCGCGCAAGATGGACACGACCTACACCTCGCATTTCCTGGGCCTGGACAAGGACGACGGCCTGTGGGCCAAGCTGGGCGGCCGCAGCGCTGCCGGCGAAGGCATCGTGGTCGGCATCGTCGACGGTGGCGTGTGGCCGGAAAATCCGGCCTATGCCGACCGCGTCGACGCCAACGGCAAACCGACCTTCGACAACAACGGCAGCCTGGCGTATGACGCGCCGCCCTCGACCTGGAAAGGCAGCTGCCAGACCGGCGAAGGCTTCACCGCCGCCAACTGCAACAACAAGCTGATCGGCGCGCAGTATTTCGACGCCACCTTCAAGAGCCTGCCGCAATACACCACCCACTGGACCGAATTCCGCTCGCCGCGCGATTCGATCGGCGGCACCGTCGGCCATGGCGGCCACGGCACCCACACCTCGAGCACCGCGGCCGGCAACGCCGGGGCGGAATCGATCGTCAGCGGCGTCAGCCTCGGCCCGGTGTCGGGCATGGCGCCGCGCGCCCGCATCGCCATGTACAAGGTGTGCTGGACCTACAACGACGCCACCGACCCGACCGGCGGCAAGAACAGCTGCTTCACCGGCGACAGCGTCGCGGCAATCGAAAAGGCCGTGGTCGACGGCGTGAACGTCATCAACTACTCGATCAGCGGCGGCACCGCGGTCACCGACCTGGTCGAGCAGGCCTTCCTGCACGCCTCGAACGCCGGCGTGTTCGTTTCGGCATCGGCCGGCAATGACGGCCCGTCCAACAGCGTGGCCCACATCAGCCCATGGGAAGCCACCATCGCCGCCTCGACCCACAACCGCGAGCTGCAGTCCGACGTCCTGCTGGGCGACGGCCGCAAGTTCACCGGCGCCTCGATGATCACCACCCCGCTGCCGGCGGCGCCGATGATCACCTCGGAGCAGGCGGCCCTGGCCACCGCCAGCGCGAACTCGTCCTCGCTGTGCTACAGCTCGACCTGGACCAGCGCCGACTGGCCGGTCGCCAAGCCCTCGCTGGATCCGGCCAAGGTCGCCGGCAAGATCGTGACCTGCACCCGCGGCACCAACGACCGCCTCGACAAGAGCAAGGCCGTCAAGGAAGCCGGCGGCGTCGGCATGGTCGAGATCGACAACGGCGCGGGCCTGATCGCCGAAGTGCACGCGGTCCCGACCGTGCACGTGAGCGCGGCCGACGGCGCCATCATCAAGACCTACGCCGCCAGCCAGGGCGCAAGCGCCTCGATGACCAAGTTCGTCACCGGCACCTCGGCCGTGAAGGCGCCGGTGGTGGCCTCGTTCTCCTCGCGCGGCCCGAACCGCTACGACGGCAACCAGCTCAAGCCCGACCTGGCTGCGCCCGGCGTCGACATCATCGCCGCCGTGACCCCGGAAATGACCGCGGCCCAGCGCGCCGATGTCGTCAACGGCACCGCCGCCCCGGTCAGCGCCTGGGCTTCCTACCAGGGCACCTCGATGGCCGCGCCACACGTGGCCGGCATCGCCGCCCTGCTGCACCAGCTGAACCCGACCTGGACCCCGGCGATGATCAAATCGGCGCTGATGACCAGCGCCACCGACACCTTCGCCGATACCATCCCGGCCGGCGACACCCGCGGCATCCTGCCGTTCGGCCAGGGCGCCGGCCACATCAACCCGAACGGCGCGATGGATCCGGGCCTGGTGTTCGATATCGCAGCGGCAGACTACCAGCGCTACCTGTGCGGCCTGGGCGTGTCGGGCGCAAACTGCGCGGGCGGCCAGATCGCCGGCTACAACCTGAACCTGCCGTCGATCTCGGTCGGTAACGTGCTGGGCAGCACCGTCGTGACCCGCAAGGTGACCAACGTCGGCGCCGAAGCCGAAACCTACGCCGCGACGTCGACGGTGCCGGGCTTCTCGGTCGCCGTGTCGCCGGCCTCGCTGACGGTCGCACCGGGCGCCAGCGCCACCTTCACGGTGACCCTGACCCGCACCAACTCGGCCTTCAACACCTGGCAGTTCGGCTCGCTGACGCTGGCCGGCAGCAAGCACACCGTCCGCATCCCGGTGGTGGCGCGTTCCGGCACGCCGTTCATCGCGCCGGGCCTGATCTCGGTGCCGAAGACCGCGGCCAGCAAGTCGTACTCGATCCAGACCGGCTTCACCGGCACCGTCAAGGCGCTGTCCGGCATGAAGGAAATCACCCGCAGCGACGACGTCGTCGCCCAGGCAGTCCTCAGCACGGTGAACAGCACTGCCGCCGTACAGACCGCCTGCCGCAACGCCATCGCCGGCGTGAAGGTGACCTCGGTGACCGTCCCCGCCGGCACCTTGCTGGCGCAGTGGGAATTGTTCGACCGTGACACCGACGCCGGCACCGGCGCGACCGACCTCGACCTCGCCGTGCTGAACCCGGCCGGCAACCTGGTCGCCTACTCGGGCAACGAAGGCGCCAACGAACTGGTGGCGCTGAACGCACCGGCAGCAGGCACCTACAAGGTGTGCGTGGTCGGCTTCACGACGCCGAACAAGGTGTCGTCGAGCTACAAGCTGTCGTCGGCCGTCGTGACCACCGCCGACAAGGCCGGCAGCTTCCGCGTCGGCGTGCCGGCCAAGGTCTACCAGGGCAGCGCCGCCACCGTCGCCGCTGGCTGGTCGGGCCTGGCGACCGGCAAGCGCTTCCTGGGCGCCGTCCAGCTGCAGCAGGACGCGACCGGCGTCGTCGGTGCGACCACCGTGTTCCAGGTCGAGACCAACAACCCGATCCCGCTGGGCGAGCCGGTGCAGCGCGCCGTGGTCCAGCAAGACTCGGGTATTTAATACTCAGGACCGGCCCGGCGAACCCGCCGGGCGCAAAAAAAGCCGCGTGCCTTCGGGCCGCGGCTTTTTTATTGATGTGTCGAGCTCAGCGCGCCTGCGGCCCGCCCGCGCCCAGCTGGCAAGTGCCGGCGCGGCAGACCGCGCCGGGATCCGCCATGAACTGGCAGGTCGACGCCATGCCCGAAGCCGCATCGGCGGCGCGCCGCTCTTCCTTGTAGCGTTCACCCAGGGCCTGGAGTTCAGCCTGCGGGGTCTTTTCCGAAGACCAGGCCAGGTAGCTCTCCGGACCACCGCAGGCGCGGTGGCCGATCGCCAGCGTATGGCACTGATCATCCGAAGAGCAGCCTGGCGTGCCGACCAGGGCGCGGATGCGCGCCAGCGTGTCGCCGCCCTGCGCGTCCCGGGAGACCGCCGGCACGGCCGACGCCTTGCCGGCCTGCGGCGCGGCGCTGGTGGTGCAGGCGGCGCAAGCGGCCAGCAATAAAAGGAGAAGTGTTCGCATCGGTCCATCATGCGCCCTGGCGCATGGCAGCGTCAAGCGTGCACGGATGGGCAGTGGAAGCTCAGGCCGCGTGTGTACAATATCAAATAATCAATGAATAATTTGAAATTTCTGCAAATATCATTTGCCGAAACCAATGCCCTGCCGGATGTCCCCCTGTGTGTGCGTTTCCGCACAAACATTATCTTAATTGATATACTCCATGATAACTTTTTAGCAGCACCGGCAGCACAGCAGTATCCCGCAATTCGCGCATCCCGCGCATCTTCCAACGAAAAGGCAACCCATATGATCAGGACCACACTTCGCGGCGGTGCACTCAGGCGTATGCTGGGCGCTGCCACGCTTGCACTGGCGACGGCCGGCGCGGCCCAGGCAGCTGTCATCACTTTCGACGGCAATAGCGGCCAGGTATTCAACCAGGACGCCATCCAGGAAGCCGGCTATACCGCCACCTTCCTCAGTCCGGACGACCCATTGCCCCAAGGTACGGTCCTGATTGGCCGCTTCATCAACGGCAGCGACCCCGCCAGCTGCGGCGCCGGCAACATCTGCCCGACCAATGATCCGACCACCTACCTGGACCTGTTCAATACCGGCTTCGTCGACATCACCGCGAACACGGGCGCGGCCTTCAGCTTCAGCGGCCTCGACGCCAGCTTCATCGCCATGGCCGGCACCGAGTACCCCGCCACCCCCGCCGCCGTCCAGGTGTTCGGTTTCCGTGCCGACGGAACGTTCACGAGCATCCAGTTCAACCTGTCGAACAACACGGACTTTCAGCACTTCGACGTTTTGAATGCCAACCTGGGCGATGGCGCCGCATTTGCGCAGGAAAGCTTTGTCGAGATCGCCATCGCCAGTTTGCGCTGCGATGCCGGCGGCAACTGCACGGGCCTGGACAACGGCAATGGCCAGATCGGGCTGGACAATATCGCGCTGTCCGACGTGCCGCCGCCAAGCAACGTGCCCGAGCCCGCGACTGCATCGCTGCTCGGACTGGGCCTGCTGGGCCTGGGCGCCCGCAAGCGCAAGCGCGCCTGAATATCGTTCAGGCAAAAAAGAACGGCGCAGTCTGCGGACTGCGCCGTTTTTGCATGCAGATGCGCTAACACATCTTCCCGCGCATGTGAAATTGTTTATGCAATTTATATAGATGTCCTTACGCAAACGTAGCACAAGCACGACGTTGCACAGACGCATCAATAATTTCCCTCAGGATATTTCCTACGATCATCGTTCAACTCCGCTTATTTCCAAACAAAACTATTTCATTTTTTCAATATTTGCACTAAATAAACTAAAAAACTGTTGAGTTGCGGAAAATTTCCTGCCTACAATAGCTCATCTGTTGAACGCGCCCCTTTCCGCCCCATGAAACTTCACGCCATCCGCTCCGTCTCCGCCCTCGCCCTCGCTGCCGTCCTCGCTGCCTGTGGCGGTGGCCAGGCCGACCAGCCGACCCTGACCGCGTCGGCGATACAGTCGAGCAGCGCTGCCCAGGTGGTCGCTCAGGCGCCTGCCCAGGTGTCGGCTCAGGTGTCCGCCTCGATGCCGGCGCCGGATTGCGCCGCCGATGGCTGCAAGGGCCTGCGCGTCATCGACGCCAACGCCGAAGCCTATCGCTACGATGCAATGCGCCGCGCCGCCGCCGACCAGGCAGCCGGCACCACCAATTCCTGATTCAGCCCTCCAGCAGGCGCAACTCCAGGCAGCGCGCCAATGCGTGTGCGCGATTGCCGACGCCGAGCAGGCGGTAGATCCGCTGCAGGTGATTCTTGACGGTCAGCGCGCTGATCCCCAGGATCTGCGCCATCTCTTCATTGTTCTTCCCTTCGCGCAAGCAGCCGACGATCTCGGTTTCGCGCGCGCTCAGCGGCCGCGGCGGCAGGCTTGCCGCACCAGTCTCGGCCGCCGGCAGGCGCAGCAAGGCCAGGTGCAGATGCGCCAGCAGCAATTCCAGAAAATAGGCATGCCGCGGTCCGGGCCGTATCGGTAGCCCGAACAGCACGAATACGCTCGCTCCCTCGGCCAAGGGCCCGGTGCCATGCACCAGCACGCTGTCGAAGCCGGCCGCGCGCAGATCCGCGTCGAAACCGGCCAGCGCCCCGCCTTGTCCTCCCGCCCCGTCCGTCCCGAGTTCGGCCAGCGCCGGCAGCCGTCCGGCGCGCATGCAGTGGCGGGCAATCCGCAGGGCCAGGCCGTCGCGGCGGTCGGTCAGCAGGATTTCGGCATGCGGCGGCAGCACGGTCGCGTGCAGGCATTCCAGCCTGCGCAGGGCGCCGGCGGGAGAGAAATGCAGCGCCGCCATGACCTGGTGCGGCAGCAGCGCCTGCACCTGGCCCTGGGTCCACAGAAAGAACTGGCGCATGCTGTCCACCCGCAATCCCGATTCGACCGCGCGCAACAGGTATTCCTGCTCCTGGCGACTGAGGATGACGACCGCGTCCATGCAGAGGCTCACATGGAGTGGCAGGCCACGAAGCGGTAGCCGGTGCCGCGCACGGTTTCGATGTGTTCCTGGTGGCCGCTGGGCTGCAGGGCGCTGCGCAGGCGGCCAACGTGGGTGTCGACGGTACGCTCGTCGAGCACGGCGTGGCGGCCCCAGACCTTGTCCAGCAACTGGGAACGGGTATGCACGCGCTCGGGATGCTGCATCAGGAAATTCAGCAAGCGGAATTCGACCGGCCCCAGCGCCAGCTGGCGCGAGCCGGCGATCACGCGCTGGGTGCCGGGATCGAGGCGCAGGCCGGCCATCTGCACGGTGTCGCTGGAGACCTGCGGAATGCGCCGGCGCAGCACCGCGTTCATGCGCGCCAGCAGTTCGCGCGGGTTGAAGGGCTTGGTGAGGTAGTCGTCGGCGCCCGATTCCAGCGCCAGGATCTTGTCGTGCTCCCCTGCCCGGCCGGACACCATGATGATCGGCAGCTCGCGCGTGCGTGCAGAAGCGCGCAGGCGGCGGATCAGGGCCTCGCCGGATTGTCCGGGCAGGTCCCATTCCAGCAGCAGCATCTCGGGCAGGCGGTCGTCGATCATGACCAGGGCCGATTCGGCATCCAGGCAACTGGCGGCCGCGTGGCCGGCGCTGCTCAGGTTCAGCGCGAGCAATTCACGGACGGCGGGATCGGGGTCGACCACGAGAATGTGTGCAGCCATGGGCTTGGTATGGAGTGCTTATATCTGCGGGACAACGATAATTTTAATATGCACCATGCAAGACCGACTGAACAATATGATTTGCCTTGGGGATTGATAGCTTTGCCGAATAAATGGAAAAACCGCGGGAACGCCAGAGGGAAGCGGCCCCCATGCGAATCGGGCAGGCCTTTGCGGTCTATGCAGGAGTGGTGAAAAGGATACAAAAAAGCTATTTAAGGCGGCCTGGAGGGCGGATGTAGATGAGGTAGTAAACCAGCCCGACCAGCACGCTGCCACCGATCACATTCCCGATCACCACCGCCACGATATTCCGCAGCATGCCGCCGAGCAGCGGCATCGCGCTCTCGGGCGCCAGCAGCAGGGCCATCGCAAAGTAGTACAGGTTGGCGATGCTGTGCTCGAAACCGGCGGCGACGAAGGCAGCGATCGGGAAGACGATCGCCACCGCCTTGTCGATGACGCTGCGCCCCGCATAGCTCATCCAGATCGCCAGGCAGACCAGGGCATTGCACAGGACGCCGCGCCACAGGGCCGGCATGAAGGGCAGCGCGGCCTTGGCCGCGGCGATCTGCAGGTAATCCCGCCCGATCGCGCCGCCATTCATGTCGGGATGCCGCGACAGCACCACCAGCAGCGCGAGCCCCACCGTGCCGACCAGGTTCCCGGCAAACACGATGAGCCAGTTGCGCACCACCTCGCCGCTGCCGATGGAACCCTGGGCGCGCGCCATCACGATCAGGTTATTCCCCGTGAACAGCTCGGCGCCGGCGACCACGACCAGCAGCATGCCGAGGCAGAAGGACAGCGCCGCCCCCGCCTGCCTGGCGGCGAAGCCGAGGCCGGGGTCGGAATGGATCAGCACGTAGCACAGCGCGCCCATCCCGATGAAGGCGCCGCCCAGCACGGACAGGATCAGCTGCGACAACAGCGGCAGGCGCGCCTTCTTGACGCCGACGCCCTGCACGCGCTCCGCGATCTCCTGCGGCGCGAAGGCGTTGGAGCCGAACACGTCGGTCTCGCCCAGCGTCGCCTTCCCGAAGCTTCCCATGCCTGCCTCCTTGCCGGCGGCCGTCATAACAGCAGGGCCGGCACGATGTTCACGAACAGGATCTTCACGATCGTCATGCCCGGGAAGATCATTGCGTAGCCGACGTCCGGCTTCTCGGTCGGCGCCAGCTTGCCCGCATAGGCCAGGATGGCCGGATTGCCGGTCGCCCCGGCGACGATGCCCGCGACCTGGTCGTAGGGCATCTTGAACAGGAACAAGCCGATCAGGAGCACCGGCAGCACCAGCGTCGCCACCGTGACGCAGGCCAGGCCCAGCATCAGGAAGCCGGTGGCCGACACGGTCGCGGCGAACTTCGGCCCCGAGGACATCCCGACCTGCGCCAGGAACAGGGTCAGGCCGAGGTTGCGCAGTACGACGTTGGCCGACAGCGGCATGGTCCAGTGCACCTTGCCGGTGCGGCGCAGCTTGCCAAGCACCAGTCCGACGATCAGCACGCCCGCCAGCCCGAAGCTCAGTTTGCCGATGCCCGGCAGCGTGACGCTGATCGCGCCGAGCAGGAAGCCCAGCGCCATGCCGAGGCCGATCGAGATATAGCTGAATTCCGCGGTCGCCTTGATCGAGTCGCCGAAGTACTTGCGCAGGGCCGTGAACTCGCCGCGATTCGCGAACACGCCGACCCGGTCGCCGTACTCCAGCACCAGGTCGGGCTGGGGCAGCAGGTCGACGTCGCCGCGCCGCACCTGCACCACCAGCCCCTTCCCGCCCGGCATGTCGAGGTCGCCCAGCGCACGCCCCACCACGCTCGGCTTCGAGGCGAACACGCGCAGGTAATCGATGTCGCTGCGGTCCTTCGCGATGCGGCCCGGCGCGGCCTCGCCCAGGTCGTGGCGCAGCTTGTCGAGGGCGTCGCGGTCCGGCCCGACCGCCAGCACCACGTCGTCCTCGGCGATGAACATGTCGCGCGAGGCGGCGAAGTTATGGTGCTCGTGGCGCAGCGCCACGATCTTCACGCCGGCCGGCAGCGTGTCCATCACCTCGCCCAGGCGCTTGCCGACGAATTCCGGATTGCGCAGTGCGATCTCGAGCAGTTCCATGCTGGTGCTGGCCACCTCGATCGTCGGTTTCATGATGATGAAGGTGAGGTACAGCGCCAGGATCGGGCCGGCCACGCCGAAGGGATAGGCGACCGAATAGCCGACTGCCGCGTCATTGTTGCCCAGCGTGAGGATCGCCGCCTGCATCGTGGCGGTGCTGGTGCCGGCGCCGGCGAACAGCCCGAGCGCGTGCCCCGGCGGCAGCGTGAACAGGCGGATGTACAGCAGGCTCACTACGCCGGACAGCAGCACCCCGACCAGCGACATGATGTTGGCCTTGATGCCGTCCGGACTGGTCAGCCCGGCGAAGAACTGCTTGCCGTACTGGATGCCGACGGCGTACAGGAAGACCGCCAGGCCGAAGGTGCCGACCATCGGCGCCGGCGCCGACCTGGGCGCGAACCAGCCTACCGCGAGGGCGACGAACAGCACCGCGCCCGCGCCCAGCGAAAAGCCCCTGATGTTGATCTCGCCGACCAGGTAGCCGATCGCGATCGTCAGGAACAGCGCCATCAGCGGCTGCTGTTCCAGCAAACCCTTGACGAATTCCATGATGCCTCCTCCCCCGCTCAGTACACGGTCAAGCCACGGCTGCGGAACTGCCCGCGCACGCGCTCGGCGAGCTCGGGCTCGGGCGGCTCCATGTTCTCGAGCGGATAAGGAATGCCGAGACGGTGCCATTTCTCCTTGCCCATCTGGTGAAAGCGCAGGATCTCGATCCGCTCCACGCTTGCCAGGCCGGCGCAGATGTCGGCCAGCTTTTCGACGTTGTCCCAGCCGTCCGTGAGTCCGGGCGCGAGCACGAAGCGGATCCACATCGGCCGGCGCAGGTCGGACAGGCGCCGCGCATAGTCCAGCGTCGGCTGCAGCGGGTGGCCGGTGACGGTCCGGTACACGTCCGGATCGCCGGACTTGATGTCGAGGAGGTTCAGGTCGATCTGCATCAGGTCCTCGTCCGTCAGGCGCGCGCCCAGGCGCCCCGCGGTATCGACGCAGGTGTGCAGGCCGAGCGTCTTGCAGCGCCTGAAGATTTCCATCATGAAGGCGTACTGCACCATCGGTTCGCCGCCGGACAGGGTCACGCCGCCGTGGCTGATCTTCAGCACCTGCGCATACTTGGCGATTTCGTGCATGAGCCGGCCGACCGTGACCGGCCGGCCGTTCAGCTTGTGCCAGGTGTCCGGGTTGTGGCAGTACTGGCAGCGCAGCAGGCAACCGGTCAGGAAGGCGACAAAGCGCAGGCCGGGGCCGTCGACCGTGCTGCCGACTTCCCAGGAGTGCACGTAGCCGGTCAGCCCGGTCGCCAGGTCGGCGCCGGCGGCCGGCGCGGCTTCTTCGGTATCGCCCGGCAGCACCTCGTAATACGCATGCATCTTCTGCTCGCTCGCCCCCTGGTGGGTGACGTGCAGTTCGTAGCGGCTGCCGGAGAGGGAGTGGCTCATGACGGTCCCCTCTTCACATCTTGCCGTGGAAGGTGCGGTTGATCACGTCGAGCTGCTGCTCGCGGGTCAGCTTGATGAAGTTGACCGCATAGCCGGACACCCGTACCGTCAGCTGCGGATACTTTTCCGGGTGTTCCATCGCGTCCTGCAGCGTTTCGCGGCTGAGCACGTTCACGTTCACGTGGAAGCCGCCGCTCGTGAAGTAGGCGTCGAGCGCGCCGATGCCGCGGTCGATCCGCTCGTTCTCGCTGCCCAGCGCCGACGGCACCACGGACAGGGTCAGCGAAATGCCGTCTTCGGCATCGTCGTAGGGAATCTTCGCCACCGACAGCAGCGCGGCCAGGATGCCGTGCGTGTCGCGGCCGTTGGAGGGGTTGGCGCCCGGCGCAAACGGTTCGCCGCGCTTGCGGCCGTCCGGCGTGCTGCCGGTGCTCTTGCCGTACACGACGTTCGAGGTGATCGTCAGCACCGACTGGGTGTGCACCGCGCTGCGGTAGCTCGGGTAGCTGCGGATCTTGTTCATCATGCTCGAGACCAGCATCTTGGCCAGCGCATCCGCGCGCTCGTCGTTGTTGCCGAAGCAGGGAAAGTCGCCGTTCGTCTCGAAGTCGACGATGATGCCGCGCTCGTCGCGCACCGGCTTCGCCTGCGCGTACCTGATGGCGGACAGGCTGTCGGCGGCATGCGACAGGCCGGCGATGCCGCAGGCCAGGGTGCGCAGCACGTCGCGGTCGTGCAGGGCCATCTCGATCGCTTCGTAGCAGTACTTGTCGTGCATGTAGTGGATGATGTTCAGGGCGTTGACGTAGGTCTCGGCCAGCCATTCCATCATCGTGTCGAGGCGCTCGACCACCTCGTCGTAGCGCAGCACCTCGCCCATGATCGGCGCCAGCGGCGGCCCGACCTGCTCGCCGCTGATCTCGTCACGGCCGCCATTGAGCGCGTACAGAAGGGTCTTGGGCAGGTTGACGCGGGCGCCGAAGAACTGCATCTGCTTGCCGATCCGCATGGCCGAGACGCAGCAGGCGATCGCGCAATCGTCGCCCCACTTGGGCCGCATCAGGTCGTCCGACTCGTACTGGATCGAACTGGTGTCGATCGAGGTCTTGATGGCGAAGCGCTTGAAGCCATCGGGCAGGCGCGGCGACCAGAACACGGTCAGGTTCGGTTCCGGCGCCGGCCCCAGGTTGTACAGGGTGTTCAGCATGCGGAAGGCGGTTTTGGTCACCAGCGTGCGCCCATCCTCGCCCATGCCGCCCAGCGCCTCGGTGACCCATACCGGATCGCCCGAGAACAGCGCGTTGTATTCCGGCGCGCGCAGGAAGCGCACCAGCCGCCACTTGATGACGAGGTCGTCGATGATCTCCTGGGCCTGTTCCTCGCGCAGCTTCCCTTCGCGCAGGTCGCGCTCGAAGTAGATGTCCCAGAACGAAGAGAGGCGCCCGGCCGACATCGCCGCGCCGTTCTGCTGCTTGATCGCCGCCAGGTAGGCGAAATAGGTCCACTGCACCGCCTCGCGCGCGTCATTGGCCGGCTGCGCGATGTCGCTGCCGTAGCGCGCCGCCATCTCCTTCAGTTCCTGCAGCGAGCGGATCTGCTCGGAGAGTTCCTCGCGCAGCCGGATCACCTCCTCGGTCGAGTGGCGCTCGTCCAGCTCGGCCTTTTCCTGAATCTTGTCTTCGATCAGGAAGTCGACGCCGTACAGCGCCACGCGGCGGTAGTCGCCGATGATGCGCCCGCGGCCATAGGCGTCCGGCAGGCCGGTCACGATGCTCGATGCGCGCGCCCTGCGGATCGCCGGCGTATAGGCGTCGAACACGCCGTCGTTGTGGGTCTTGCGGTATTTGGTAAAGATCTCGCCCAGCCGCGGGTCGGGCGTGTAGCCATAGGCCTTCAGGCTGTTCTCGACCACGCGCCAGCCGCCGAAGGGCATGATGGCGCGCTTGAGCGGCGCTTCGGTCTGCAGGCCGACGATGATCTCCTGGTCGCGGTCGATGTAGCCGGGCCCGTGCGCGAGGATGGCGGACGGCACCTGCGACACGTCGAGCACGCCCTTCTCGCGCTCTTCGGCGAGCAGCGGCGCCAGGCTTCGCCACAGGGCGCTGGTGCGTTCCGTGGGACCGGACAGAAAAGCGCCATCCCCCTCGTAGGGCGTGTAGTTGTGTTGAATGAAGTCGCGCAGGTTGACCCGGCCCTGCCAGATGCCGGGCAGGAAGGCGCGCCATGCTCCGGAGCTCTCCTGCCCCAACAGCTCGTGGTCCAGTCTGATGTTCATGATTGCCTCTTCCGTTCGTTTCGATCGCCTGCGGGCGATCGTCATCCAATTAAGGATAGAAATTGCACCGGGCAATCCAATTGGACCTTGGACCTATCCAGTCAATGGCCGATGCGGAAGAGTCGGAAAGAAAAAAGCCGCCTGCCCTTGCGGACAGGCGGCTCGCGTCGAGCCTTGAAACTTAGCGCAAGCGGATCATGCGCGGCGGCGGGCGACGGCGCCGGCCATGGCAAGGCCGATCAGGACCAGGGCCGCGGCCGAGGGTTCCGGGACGGCGGCGGCTTGCCCGACGCTGGTGATCGCCGCGTCGGACGCCACGCCGACCCCGTCCGAGGTCAGCGTGAACGTGACGGCGTTCGACAGGTAAGCCGAATAGTCGGCATTGATGATGTCGGCGGAGAAGCCGGCCGTACCGGTCGCCGACGGCAGGCCGTCGAAGCTGATGTCGAAGCTGATGTCGCTGCCCAGCTTGAACGTCCGCAGGTAGTCGGTGCTGAAGTCATTGGCAAAGCTCAGCGCGCCGTTCGACCCGATCGTGACCCCCGACGACATCGGGCCGCCGGTGAAGTCGCCCTTCAGCCCGGTCACGGTCGCGGTCACGGGATCGACGCTGCCGAAGGGCGCGAAATACATGTCCAGGTAGCCGGTATCGCTGCCGGTGGTGTCGAAACCGGAAGTCTTGATGTCGACGTGGTAGACCGCGGCGGCGCTGGCCATGCCGGCGCCGGTCAGCAGCGCCGCGGCCAGGAAGGCGTGCGAGAACAGGGATGTCAGATTCTTCATGATGGATATCTCTTAATCAAAAAGTGCCGGTGTAGAGCTTCGGCGTAAAGGTGATGTTGAGCTTGTTCGGATTGCTGAACGTCGCCGACACGGTGACGGTCGCGCCCGGCGCCAGCGAGGTCGCCGGCAGCGTGATGTAGGGCGAACCGGCAAAGCTGCCGCTCTTGTTGTCGACCGTGACCGCCGCGGGCAAGCCTTCCAGGACAGCCTGCAGCGGACCGCTGATCGTGGCGCCGCTGGTATTCGTGAACGACACGCTGCCGGTGGACTTGCCGGTGATACGGTTGAGCGTCAGGGCCGACAGCGTCGCCTTCACGCTGCCGCTCACGTCGGCGAAGGCCGGCGCCAGGTTCAGGCTGACCACCACCGGGTCGTGGTCCGAGGCGCGGAAGGCGTTCTTCACGTAGGGGTCGTCGGCGGTGTCGCCCAGGTTGTAGTCGATCGCATCCGGTTCGTCGGCGTTGTTATGCCATTCGGTCACCCCGGCCACCTGCGCATTCAGCGACTGGCTGGCCAGCGCATGGTCGAGGTAGCCGCTCATGCCGTCGAACTGGTAGGAATACGGGATGCCGTTCGGGCGCACGAAACGCTCCAGTTCGTTGACCAGGTTCGGGCCGGTCTCGCTGGTCAGGTAGGCGATCGGGTCTTCATGGCCGTAGGAATTGAAGTCGCCCACCGCCAGCACGTCGGTGTCGCCGCCGGCCGCCTGCACCACCGCCGGGATGAAGTAAGTGGCCAGGCGTTGGGCCTGCTGGATGCGGGTCGCGTTCCAGCAGCCCTGGCCGTCGCCGCTGTCGGTATTGCCGGCGCCGCCGCCACAGCTGCCCTTCGATTTCAGGTGGTTCACGATCAGCGAGAACCTGGCGCCGTTGGCGTTGGCCTTGAACACCTGCGCCATCGGCGGACGGTTGTTGATCGCATCGCCGTCGGACAGCGCGCCGCCGATCGGGGTCAGGACGGCCGGTTTGTAGATCATCGCCACGCGGATCGCGTCGGTGCCGGTTGCGGGCGGCTTCGGCACGTAGGCGTAGGTGCCCGGGGCCGTGGCCGCATTCAATGCGTCGACCAGGTAGGACACCGTGGTGTCGCCGTTGTTCTCGATCTCCATCAGGCCGACGGCGTCGGCATCCATCGCCTTCAGCTCGGCCACGATCTTGTCGCGCTGGCGCACGAACTCGGTCATGTTGTCGGCGCCGCGGCAGTTGCCGGCGCTGGTGCTGCTGCCGATCGTGCAGCCGCGGCCGCTGCGGCCCCAGGCGTCGGTGCCGTTGGTGAAGGTGGTGAAGAAGTTCAGCACGTTGGCGCTGGCGACGCGCACGTTGCCCGGCGCGACGGTCGGCGCCTCTTCGCGCGGGTTGGTGCGGCTGAAGACCGGCTCCTCGGTCGGCTGCAGCTTGTACCAGCCGCTGCTGCCGCCGATCGCGCCGAAGTCGAGCACGCCGACCAGGTCGTTGACGCTGTCGCCGGCGCGCACGGTGCTGTCCTGGAACAGGTAGGGGATGTGGGCCGGGGTGGTGAAGCCGTTATCGTCCAGCACCACCATGTTCTGCCGGTTGGCGGCCGCCAGGGCGATCGCCTCAGGACTGCCCGCGCGATAGCGGTTGGTCGGGGTCTCGAGGCGGCCGTTGCCCAGCACCAGTTCGCCGCGGTCGCCCAGGTAGGCGTTGCCGTTCACGGTCAGGGTACCGCCGAAGCGCACCAGCATGCCTTCGTAGCGGCGCAGGTCTTCGGCGCCCAGCACGATGTTGGTGACCTGGACGGCGCGGCCGGCGCCGAGCCCGGTGACGTTGCCGACGTTGGTCAGTTCGGTGAAGGAACGCGGGGCGCCGCTCGGGGTGTATTCGGTCACGGTACCGGTCACGCGCACCAGGTCGCCCACGTTGGCGCTGGTGCTGGCGCCGAACACGTAGATGGCTTCCGGGGTGCTCGGATCGTTGTCGCCGTCCGGATCCTGGATATAGAAGCCGTTGCCGAGCTTCTTGGTGATGACGCCGGTGGTGGTCTGCACCGTGCCGGCGTACGGGCTGGTGGCGCCGCTGCCCTGGATCTGCGCAATGCTGCGCTCGCCGGCGACGGCGACGTTGACCGTGCAGCTGGCGCTCTGGCCATCGCCGTTGCCGAAGGTGACCACGACCGGATAATTCCCGCTTGCCACGCCGGCATCGACGGACAGGCTGACCGAGGCGCTGGCGCCCACGCCGCCGGCGGCGGCGAAGCCGGTCAGGTCGATGCCGGCGATGGCGCCGCTGGTGATGCGGGCGCTGTCGACGATACTGTCCTGGTCGCTGGCCTGGAGCAGGCCCGAGAACGCCGCGCCGGCCTTGCCCGCGATGCTGGCCGGGCAGTTCAGCACGATCGGCTGGGCTATCGGGGCGCCGCTGCACGAATGCAGGGGGCTGGCGCTGGTGCGCGGGCTTACGGTGCCGACGGTGAAGTCGCCGGCATTGTCGTTGTTGTCGGTGCAGCCGCTTTCCTTGCGCACCGCACCGGTGCCGTTGGACAGGACCGCGGTCGGGGCGCTGCCCTCGAAACCGTTGGCGGTGCCGAAACCGACCAGGTCGACCAGGGTGGTCGAGGTCGGGCTGCTGCCGGACAGCGCGGTCTGGCTGCTCACCAGGGCCACCTTGCCGTTCGTGGCGCTCATCGAGATGCTGCCGCTGGCGTCCGCCTGGGGCATGTCCGCGCCGGCGCCGCTGCCGGCGGCTTCCTGCACCAGGTAATACTGGCCCGGCTGGATGACGCCGGTCAGGCGCGTGACCTGCCAGCTGGTGCCGGTCGCCGAGGCGTACTGCACGCTCCAGCTGCCGAGGTCGACCGCGGCATTGCTGCGGTTGAACAGCTCGATGAAGTCGTTCTTGTGCGTTGCGCCGGTGTTGCCGCCGCCGCCATACAGCTGGCTGATCACGACGGCGGTGCCGGTGTCGGCGGCCAGCGCCGGGGCGCACAGGCCGGCCATCAATGCGGCCAGCACCGTCAGGCGCACGGGAATGGAATGGGAATCACGATGGGTCATGGAAGGTCCTGGAAGGGAACTAAAAAGTGTCAATGGTGCATTTAACAAAAGCATATTAAATGCACAAATTGACAACATCATGACCACGGATTAGTCCGTACGGACCAATGATGAATTAGCGCGGCCGTTTGCGATAAGGCGCCGCCAGCGGTTCGCCGATGAACAGGCCCTGGGTGGGCCAGGCCACGCTCTTCCAGTAAGCTTCGATCGCGCTGTTGCCCTGCACGTAATGCTTGAGCAGCACGGTCGGGTTCGGGAATTTCTGCCAGTAATTACAGGGTTCGCTGACCGAGCCGTAGCTGGCGGTCGCGCCCGCTTCCAGCCAGCGCAGGCTGCTCATCTGCCCTTCCCCCAGCAGGTCGCCGCCGAGCGAGGTCAGATGGTCGGCCAGGGCGCCGGGCAGGAAATGCAGGGTGTCCAGCTTGTCGACCTGGGCCATGCCGGTCTCGTAGATGATGATGTCCTTCGCCCCTTCCAGCGCGTCGGCCTGCATGGTCCTGGTGCTGAGCTTCCTGGCCTCGATGCGGCCCGGCGGCGGGAAGAACAGCGCGCGCGAGTTGCGCGCCTTTTCCGAGGTCACCAGGTAGTAGGCGGTGGCCGGTACGGTACGGAAACCGCTTGATGCGCCGCGGTCGATCAGGGCCTTGGCCTCCGCCACCGACTCGGTCGGCAGCAGCATCGACAGGCGCAGCTTGAGATCGGTATAGGGGCGCGAGGAACTCGAGTTGAAATAGGGACTGGAGCGTCCGCTGGCGCAGGTCTTGATGCACTGGGAGGGGTCGAAGCCCAGGGTGTAGGCCGCGGTGATCGAATTGCACTCGACCTTGTAGGGCGCGGTCCAGATCATCAGCACGGCCTGGATGTCCGGTCCGAGCTTCTTGTCGATCGCTTCCCTCAGCTCCTGGAAGCGCTCGAAGCTGATCTCATGCGGTTTGTCGGGGATGCTGACATGCACCACATTGGCGGCGGGAATGCCGCGCCGCTTGCGGTAGTACTCGCCGATCTTGACGCTGTTCGGTTCGGCGTCATTGATGACGATGGCCAGCTGTGCCGGCTGCAGGCTGGGGGCGGTGCTGAACTGGGCATGGGCGCTGGCGGCGGCCAGCATCAGGAGGGTCAGGAGGCAGCGTCGGATCGATCTCATCCCCTCATGATGCCACAACTTGTAATGCGGACAACTTACGTTTGGCTTAGCCGCGCTTGCGCGAGCGCCAGCGCTGGAGGCCGCCGAGCATTCCTGCCCCGGCCAGCAGCATCGCCCAGGAAGCGGGCTCGGGCACAGGTGCGATCGCGAAGATTTCCATCGCGTTCACGGTCACGGCCTGGCCGCCCAGGCTGCCGTCGATGATGCTCATGCCTTCGTTGGCCGGGTTGCCATAGCTCAGTTGCCAGGACAGTGCCTTGCTGAGGTCGTCATTGACCAGCAGGTCGGGGCCGGAACCGAACACGGGGCCGAACAGGATGTCGTTGAAGGTCTGGCGCTGGCCCTGGCTGGGCAGCTCGAAGTCGCTCAGCACCTGGCGGTAGACCGCCGGCGTGGTGAAGTTGAACAGGAAGGCGGTGCGCTGGAAGTCGCGCTGGGTCTCGTGCCAGCCATCGGTCGACGACCAGCTCTGCGGGTTGTAGCCGCCCACCAGGAAGGACTGGCCGGCCGTGTTGGTGACTTCCAGGATGGTGAAGGTGGCGCCCTTGCCGTCCGCCCCCTTGTGGAAGCTGACCGAGGTATCGCCCGGACGCAGCGTGTACACGTTGTTGAGGTTGAACTCGCCCTGGCCGAGCCAGCGCTCGAGCTGGGCCTGGCGACTGTCGTCCAGCAGGCTGGAGCCGCCGATGATATCGCCGGCGCGGGCCGCTCCGCCGGCAAGGACGAGTAGGATGCTGCCTGCTGCAACGACCGTCTTCATGGGAGCCCCCCATCGATTCGAGACGCTGATTGTATGCCCGTTGCATGATGAGGAACGCACGGTAGGCCTGAGGAAAAGAGAACGCCGCCGGCGCTGGCGCGCGGGCGGCGTGAAGTGCCACTCAGTCCTGCCAAGTGACGCGAACGATCCTGCCGGTCAGGCGCCCTCAGGCACGCTGATAGACGTCCTCGAAGCGCACGATGTCGTCTTCGCCCAGGTAACTACCCGACTGCACTTCGATCAGGTGCAGCGGCAGCTTGCCCGGGTTTTCCAGGCGGTGGGTCATGCCGATCGGGATATAGGTCGACTCGTTCTCCGCCAGCAGCTTGACGCTGTCGCCGCAGGTCACGCGCGCGGTGCCCGATACCACCACCCAGTGCTCGGCGCGGTGGTGGTGCATCTGCAGCGACAGCTTCTCGCCCGGCTTGACGCAGATGCGCTTGACCTGGAAACGGTCGCCCGCATCGATGCCTTCGTAGAAGCCCCACGGACGATAGACCCGGGTGTGGTACAGGTGCTCGGTGCGCTCCTGGACCTTCAGGTGGTCGACGATGTTCTTGACGCGCTGGACCTGGTCCTTGTGCGCCACCAGCACCGCATCCGCGGTTTCGACCACGACCAGGTCCTTGACCCCGACCACGGCCACGATGCGGCTCTCGGCGCGCACCAGCGAGTTGCTGACGCCGTCGAGGTAGACGTCGCCGCGCTGCACGTTGCCGTGGGCGTCGGCCTGCTGCACGTCGGCCAGGGCCGACCAGGAACCGACGTCGCTCCAGCCGATGTCCGCCGACACGACCACGCCGTCACGGGTGTGTTCCATGACCGCGTAGTCGATCGAGTCCGACGGGCAGGCCGTGAACGCGGCTTCGTCCAGGCGGCAGAAGTCGAGGTCGCGGTAGGCGTTGTGCATCGCCTTTTCCGCGGCCTGCGCGATCTCGGGCGCATGCTGCCCGATCTCGGCCAGGAAGCGGTCGGCGCGGAACATGAACATGCCGCTGTTCCAGTAGAAGCCACCGTCGGCGACGAAGCCTTCGGCGGTGTTGCGGTCGGGCTTCTCGACGAAGCGCTCGATCTTGTAGCAATCGTCGCAGCCCGGCAGCGGCTCGCCGCGGCGGATGTAGCCGTAGCCGGTTTCCGGCGCGCTTGGCACGATGCCGAAGGTGGCCAGCGAACCTTCCTGCACCAGGCGGAACGCGCGCTCGACCGCCAGGCGGAAGGCTTCGTTCTTTTCGATCACATGGTCGGCCGGCAGCACCAGCATGATGGCGTCGGGATCCTCGGCCAGCAGGTGGCGGGCCGCCGCCGCTACGGCCGGGGCCGTGTTGCGGCCGACCGGCTCGAGCAGGATGCCGCTCGGGGTGATGCCCACCTCGCGCATCTGTTCGGCGACCAGGAAACGGTGCTCGTTGCCGCAGACGACCAGCGGCGCCATCAACCCCGGCCAGCCGCGGACCCGCAGGGCGGTCTCCTGCAGCATGGTCTTGTCAGTGACCAGCGGCAAGAGCTGCTTGGGCATCAGGGCGCGCGAGAGCGGCCACAGGCGGGTACCGGCGCCGCCGGAGAGGATGACTGGATAAATTTTCATGCGCTAATTTTCTCTAATGTGGGATCTGTCTCTTCCGCGCCGTCCTTGCGGCGGCTGCGGCGGCGGTCGCGGGCATTCAGCCATTCGTCCGAGCTGTATTCGGAGGAATGCTTCATTTCTCCGGCACGGTCGATGCTGTAGTCCTTGAACACAATTGTTTCGTGCAATGTCACATCGTTAAGAACACGAGTATATTCGAAAAGCACGCTGCGGACGACTTCGGCCCCTTCGCAGATGTGGCTGCCATGCCCGATCCAGGTCGGGCCGACGATGGTGGCGCCGGCCTCGATCTTGACGCCCGAGCCGATGTAGACCGGGCCCTTGATCGTGGTGCCGTTCCAGTCGATGCTGGTGTTCAGGCCGACCCACAGGCCCGGCTCGATCTGGATGCCCGGCACGTCCATGTGGTTGACTTCACCGGTCAGCACGTTCTGCAGCACTTCCCAGTAGTCCGACACGCTGCCGATGTCCAGCCAGTTGAACGGCCGGCCCTGGGCGTAGAAGGGCATGCCCTTCTCGGCCAGCAGCGGGAACAGTTGCGAGCCGATGTCGAACTCCACGCCCGACGGGATCAGGTCGATGACTTCCGGCTCGAAGATGTAGATGCCGGTGCTGATGAAGTTCGACAGCGCCTCTTCCTGCTTCGGTTTTTCCTGGAACTGGGTGATGCGGCCTTCCTGGTCGGTCACCACCACGCCATAGCTCGACACTTTGTCCCACGGCACTTCCTTGGTGATCACGGTCGCCATCGCGCCCTTGCGGCGGTGCTCCATCAGCGCGGCTTTCAGGTCGAGGTCGATCAGGGCGTCGCCGCACAGGACGATGGTGGTGTCGTCGAAGAAGCCGCCGAATTCCTGGATCTTCTTCATGCCGCCGGCCGAGCCGATCGGCACGGCCACGACTTCGCCGTCTTCCTTGGTATAGCCCTCGAAGGAGTAGCCGATCTGGACGCCGAACTGCTCGCCCTCGCCGAAGTACTCCTCGATCTTTTCATGCAGGTGGCTGACGTTGACCATGATCTCGGTAATACCGTGCTTGCGCAGGTGCTCGATCAGGTAAGCCATTACAGGCTTGCCCAGCACGGGGATCATGGGTTTCGGCAGGTCATAGGTCAGCGGACGTACGCGGGTGCCTTTGCCTGCTGCAAGAATCATCGCTTTCATGGTTCGGTCCTCATGCTTATTTTGGGGTAGTTTGGTAGCGCCAGGAGTCGGCGCACATTTGCGCGATGTCACGCTGCGCCGTCCAACCGAGTTCCTCGCGCGCGCGGGTCGGATCGGCGTAGCACTTCGCAATGTCGCCGGGGCGACGGTCTACGATCTGGTAGGGAATCGGCTTGCCGCAGGCCTTTTCGAAGGCATGGACCATTTCCAGCACGCTGTTGCCATTGCCGGTGCCGAGGTTATAGGTATGCAGTCCCGGACCCTGGACCAGCTTGTCGAGGGTCTTGACGTGGCCGACCGACAGGTCGACCACGTGGATGTAGTCGCGCATGCCGGTGCCGTCCGGGGTCGGGTAGTCGCCGCCATACACGGACAGCTTCTCGCGCTGGCCGTTGGCCACCTGGGCGATGTAGGGCACCAGGTTGTTCGGGATGCCGTTCGGCTCCTCGCCGATCAGCCCGCTTTCATGGGCGCCGACCGGGTTGAAATAGCGCAGCAGCGCGATGCGCCAGTCCGGCTCGGCCTTGAACAGGTCGCGCAGGATGTCTTCGATCATCAGCTTGCTGCGGCCGTAGGGATTGGTGGCCGACAGCGGGAAGTCCTCGCGGATCGGCACCGAGGCCGGGTCGCCGTACACGGTGGCGGACGACGAGAACACCAGCGTCTTGCAGCCGAACTTGGCCATGGTCTCGAACAGCACCACGCTGCCGGAGACGTTGTTGTCGTAGTAGCGCAGCGGCTGCGCCACCGATTCGCCGACCGCCTTCAGGCCGGCAAAGTGGATCACGGCGTCGACCTTGTGCGCGCCGAACGCGGCTTCCATCGCCGCACGGTCGCGGATGTCGGCCTCGACGAAATCGAAAGCCTTCCCCGTGATGCGAGTCACCCGCTCCTGCACGGAACGGTTGGCGTTGGACAGGTTGTCGACCACGACCACGTCATGGCCGGCGTTCTGCAGCTCGACCACGGTGTGCGAACCGATGTAACCCATACCGCCGGTAACCAGAATCTTCATTGATTTGTGCTTTCGTAAAAGTTATGCCTGTCGCCATGCCGAGCTCTGCTGCCCGGCCGGCGCCTTCGTTTTATTCGTGCGGCGGCTTCTGTGGCCGCCGTGATCCCTGTCCTGGTCAAGCCTTGCGGCGTCCGCCAGCAGCTTCCTTGATGAAGAGCCAGACGAACGCCATGTCTTCAATAAAATACCTTCTGAACATACGGCGCGGCTCCTGCAGGAAACGGTAGAACCATTCCAGGCCCGACTTCTGCATCCACACCGGCGCACGCTTCACATGACCGATCGCCACGTCGAAGGTGCCGCCCACGCCCATCGCGAACGGAATCTGCATCTCGGCCTGGTAGCGGCCGAGGAACTGCTCTTTTTTCGGCGAACTGATCGCCACGAACAGCAGGTCGGGCCGCGCCTCGCGGATCTGTTCCACGACCTGCGCTTCTTCCGCCTCGCCTTTCCAGTAGCCGTTGCGGTAGCCCGCCAGCACCAGCCGCGGATACTTGCGCTGGTAGGTGGAGGCCACCTGGCTGACCACTTCTTCCTTCGCTCCCAGCAGGAACACGCGCCAGCCCTTCTCTCCTGCCCGGCGCATCAGCGCCTCGAACAGGTCGACGCCGGCGACGCGTTCCTTCAGCGGCTTGCCGAGCAGGCGCGACGCCCACACGACCGGCATGCCGTCGACGTTGATGAGCGCACAGTCGTTGATGATCCGGCGCAGTTCCGGATCGCGGCTGGCCTTGACCAGCTTGTCGACGTTCACCACCACATGCTGATGGGGCCTCCCTGTATGGATGAAACCCTCGATGGTCTGCAATGTTTCCTCCATCGACAGGTTGTCGATGGAGCACCCCATCAGTGTGATGCGCTCATTCGCCCGCTGGTTCATCTTTTCATCCTTTTATTCCATGAGTTCCTTCGCCAGGATCTCGACGATACGTTCGGCCGCCTTGCCGTCCCACAGGTGCGGCCGGCGGCCCTGCTTGCCTTCGCCGCGCAGGACCTTGCGCGCCTCCAGCATGATGGCGGCCGGATCGGTGCCGGCCAGCACGTTCGAGCCCTCGTCGACGGTGACGGGGCGCTCGGTGTTTTCGCGGATCGTCACGCAGGGCACGCCCAGCGCGGTGGTCTCTTCCTGCAGGCCGCCGCTGTCGGTCAGCACCACGGCGGCGTCCTTCCACAGGTTCAGGAAAGCCATGTAGGCCTGCGGGCCGGCCAGCGTGATGTTCGGGCCGAGTTCGATGCCGAACTTGTCGAGGTTGGCGCGGGTGCGCGGGTGCACCGGGAAGATCAGCGGCAGCTCGTTCGAGATCTCCTTGAGCGCGCCGGCGATGCGGGTGAAGGCCTCGGCATCGTCGACGTTGCTGGGGCGGTGCAGCGTGACCACGCCGTAGCGCTGGCCCGCATCCTGGCGCGCCTGCTTGAAAGCGCTGGTCTCGAAGCCCGAGGTATCGGCGTGGGCCAGCTTGTCGGCCTGGTACAGCACGTTGTCGACCATCACGTGGCCGACGTAGTGGACCGCGGATTCCGGCTTGCCTTCGCGGCGCAGGTGTTCCAGTGCGGCCGGTTCGGTGACGAAGAACCAGTCCGAGATGCTGTCGGTGACGAGGCGGTTGATTTCCTCCGGCATGCTCATGTCGCCCGAGCGCAGGCCGGCCTCGACGTGGGCGACCGGGATGTTCAGCTTCTTGGCGACGATCGAGCAGGCCAGCGTGGAATTCACGTCGCCCACCACCAGCACGGCGGCCGGGCGCTCGTTCATGCACAGCTCCTCGAAGCCGACCATGATCTTGGCGGTCTGCTGGGCATGGCTGCCGCCGCCGGCGGCCATGAAGACGTCGGGTTGCGGAATGCCGAGTTCTTCGAAGAACACATCGTTCATTTCGCGGTCGTAGTGCTGGCCGGTGTGGATGATCTTGTACGACAGGGTTTTAGGCGTTTGCGCCTGCAGCGCGCGCACGATCGGCGCGATCTTCATGAAGTTGGGCCGAGCACCTGCAACCAGATAAATAAGCATGAAACAAGTTCCCTAGTAATTAGTATGCAAACAACAATTTGAACAGCGGGGTATTAAAAAAACGTTATTGTAAACCTGCACTCGACTGGGACGGCGGACGATACGGTGCTGATCTTCAGCACGTCGCAAGGCTGCTTCGATTCATAGCAGCGCGAGTACCAGCCGAGCGGCGGATTCTCGTTGGCGCGCACCAGTTCCAGCTTGAGGTCGGCGCCGTGGGCGTGCATCTGCAGGGCGAAGCGCTTGCCGCGCACATGCAGGCCCGAGCTGTCCAGGCGCACCGACAGGCCGGGCGCGAAATGCCAGAACAGCTCGACCTGATGATGTTTCTTGGCAGCAAACTCATCACGCACCACCAGGCTCGAGGTGGCGGCGTCGAAGCGCACACTGCGCATGTGGCGTACCGGATCGGCCAGGCGCTCGTAGCCGTCGTGCGAACCGCGGAAATCGAATTCGTGCGGCGACTGCGGCATGCGCTCGATGCTGGCCCGGGCCTTTTTCAGCCACATGAAGCGCCCGCCCGAGACCGACTGGTCGAGGCCGTCGATACGCACCGTGTTGTGGGCCGAGGTGCCGCGGAAATAGTCGCGCCACTTGTGCTCCTGCCAGTAGGAATAGGTGCCGGGGTCGACCAGGCATTCCTCGCCGCCGAGCGAGAGGTTCAGCGCCAGCGCGTCCGCATGGCCGTGGGCGGCGATCCCGAGATAGCCGAGCGGGCCGCAATCGACCATGCCCTTGATCTCGTTGGCTTCGCCGAAGTGGGAGCCGAACAGCAGGTAGCCGCCGTCCGGGAAGGCCCAGCCGGTCTCGGATTCGTGCGGATCGGCTTCCGGGCGCTTGCCCGGCAACGCGTGCAGCAGCCAGCGCACGCCGGGATGTTCGGGCACATAGCTGCTCTCGTGGCGCCGCAGCACGGCGTCGCCCAGGGCCAGCAGCTGGGCCGCGCGGTCGCTGCCCGGCGCATCCAGGCGGAACACGATGCCGTCGTCGGCGTCGCCCACCATCGGCACGTTGCCGCCGACGTCGCGCAGCGAGCGCAGGAATCGCAATGCGCGCTGCAGGCTGGTCCAGTAGGCGCGCGAGAACGGATGGCCGCAAGCCTGCCCGACCAGGCCGGCGACGAACAGGAATTCGCTCGAGAAGATGTGGTAGGCAAAGGCCTGCTCGCGGTTCACGCCATCGCGCGAGAACTGGGCCTGGACCTCGTGTTCGAGTTCGCGCCGGGCCTGTTCGAGCCAGGCGCCGGACGACTTCCAGCAGGGCCAGACCGAGGCGCCGACATACAGGCCGGCCAGTTCGCCGATCAGGTGGTTGTTGGCCGAGGAGTGCCGCGAAAGATGCCGCGCGATCGCACTGCAGTGGGCGTGGATCGAATCGAGCCAGTCGGCGCGCAGGCGCTCGCCGTCCTCGCCGGCGAACAGGCCGCTGTTTTCGCCGCCGATCATCTGCCAGACCAGGCTCCAGTTGATCAGGCGGATGCCCAGCTCCAGCGAGCTGCTCCAGTTGGGGCCGGTCAGCGGCGGGCACTGGTCGAGCCAGCTGCGCAGCTGCTGGTGCAGTGCGTGCAGCCAGGCGACGTCGTTGGTGATGGACCAGGCCTGGGCCAGGCGCACCAGGTGCAGGTGGCGGTTCAGCTCCCAGACGTGCTTGATGTCGCCGACCAGCTCGCGGTTGGTGATGGCGATGTCGCCGGCATACACCGAGGGACCGGTGACGCCGCTTTCCGGATCGCGGTTCCAGAGCGGCGGCATGCCGACGTCGAAGCGGCGTTCGGCGAACAGGACCACGTGGCCGGCGCAGATGCTGTCGGCATCGGCCAGGAGCAGTTCGCGTTCGGCGCTGGACAGGGCGGGCGCGCCGGGCACGTTGAAGGTGCGGGCGCGCGGCAAGGGCGGCGCGGCGCGCGGCCTGACCCGTTTCGCCACCCCCTTCGCCGCCGCCTGCTGGATCCGGTAGCCGACCTCGGCCACCGACATGCAGCGCAAACGGTTCACCAGCCACGTCACGCCTGTCGCTTCGCTCATCATTGTGTCCCCGCCAATTCACGGTAGAGCGCGGACAACTGCCCGCACACCACCTCGGTTGAGTAATGTTGCTCAATCGTTGCACGCGCACGGCACGCCAGCCGTGTGCGCAGGGCGCCATCGCCCAGTACCTGTTCCAGCTTTGCTGCCAAAGCCCGTTCGTCGCGCGGCGGCGCCAGCAGGCCGTTGTCGCCGTCGACGATGGTTTCCGGAATCCCGCCCACGCTGCTGGCGACCACCGCCCTGCCCGCCGCCATCGCTTCCAGCATCGACATCGGCAAGCCCTCGGCATGCGAGGGCAGGCAGAACACGGCGGCGCGCGCCAGTTGCGCATCGCGCTCCCCGGGGCCGAGCCAGCCGGGCAATTCGATGCGGTCGGCGATGCCCAGCTCGGCCGCCCGCGCGCGCACCGCGCCGGCGTCGCCCTCGCCGCCGAACACCAGCCGCAGCGCCGGGAAACGCGGCGCCAGCCGGGCGCCCGCGCCGAGCAGCTCGAACACGCCCTTGGCCGCTTCCAGCCGGCCGAGGAACAGGATGCGCTGCGGCTCTTCCGGAACGCCGGACGGCGCCGGCAGCGGCACCGAATTCGGCACCACCGCCACCTTCGCCTTCGGCGCAAAGCCGTGCACGAAATCGGCCCAGCCGTTCGACAGCGTGATCACGACCGAGCTGGCTTCCAGTGTGTGGCGGATCCAGCGCCGCATCAGGCTGCCGGCCTCGACGGTCGCAAACTGGCGGAAACCGCCGCCATGCAGGTGAAAAATCGTCTTGCAGCCCGCCAGGCGGGCGATCAGCAGCACGATCGACTTGCGCACGAAGCTGGCGCGCGAGGCCGCATGCACGTGCACCACGGCCGGATGCTGGCCGAAGCAGGCCAGCAGGGTGTGCCAGAAGCCGGACAGCGCGCCCTTCGCCTTGACGGCGGCCGGGCCTTCGCGGTGGGTGGCGACATAGCGCACCCGCTCGCGTTCGAACAAACCATGCTGGCGCAACCCGGAAACCACTGCCGCCACCCCGCCCTTGCCTTCGAGTGCGGTGCCGACCATGAGAATCCGTGGCGCCCGCGCTTTCACTCGCCGTTCTCCATCGCCGTTCCCTGTTTTGTCGCCTGCTGTTGTAACAAAATACACGCTCTTATTAAACGGGCAATGTTTCGATCATACATCATGAATTTCCGGTGGTGCGCACAGTTCGCCTTCCTTTTCGACAACGACGAACTCGAATTTGCCCCGCGGGCCGCGCGGAATCGCGCCGACCTGCTCCACCCTTACCTCGACGCCGGGGACGCGCAGCAGGAATTTGTCGACCATGGCGCGGCTGTCGGCCTCGCTCCAGCCCTCGGCGGTCACCACCCGCAGCACGAAACGACCGTTGCCGCGGTACGACACCTGGCCCTCGACCAGGTGCTTGTCATGGCCCTGGAAGATGCGGTCCAGGCGCCCGATCATGCGGCCGTCCGGCAAGGTGATGACTTTTTCCTGGCGTCCCAGCACGGCCTTGATGGTCGGGAACACGCGGCCGCAGGCGCAGGGCGCGCCGTCGCCGGGCTCCACCGTATCACCGGTGCGGTAATGCACCAGCGGCATCGCCAGGTTGTTCAGGCCGGTGCCGACCAGTTCCCAGGCCTTGGCGTTCTCCGTTTCGAGCAGCGCGACGCCGCTGTAGTCGGTCAGCACGTGGTAGCTGCCGTGTTCGCAGGTGCCGATCGCGGCCACCCGCTCGGACTGGCCGTACCAGTCGAACACGCGCACGCCGAACGCCTGCTCGACCGCCGCGCGCACTTCCGGCTCCATCGTTTCGGACGAGGTCATCACGCCCTTCAGCGCACGGCCGCCGTAGCGCCGTCCGCGCGCGTTCAGCCAGGCCGCCAGCGCCGCGATCGAGGACGGGTAGGCGTGGATCACGACCGGCTCGAAGGCTTCCAGCGCGGCGATATAGGCGCCGATGCTTTCATTGGACAAGTGGTACGAGGACATCATCAGCATATTGCCGACCCAGTCGCGACACCAGTAACGGCCGTCCGGCGGATGGTCGGCGCAGACGATGTCGCCGCGGATCCAGGCGCGCGGCTGGCCATGCTGCCAGCCGATCCAGCGCAATTGCCGGTAGACGAAGCCCTCTTCCCGCACCATATTGCCGAGCGACTGGACGATGCTCAGCGGCGTGCCCGAGGTGCCGCTGGTCTTGATGGTGGTGCGGATCAGGGAACCGAAGCGGCGCGGACGCAGCAGGCGCTCGGGATGCTGGCGCAGCTCCTGTTTCGTGAGCAGCGGCGTGCCGGGCGCCAGGTGCGGCAGGCTGAAGGGATCGCCGTCGAGCGCTACGCCGACTTTTGCGGCGCGCCGCTCGACGTAGCGCGCCAGCTTGTGGCGCGAGTACTCGTTGCCGGCCAGGGCGGGGTAGACGAAGAGGCGCCCCCAGAGGTTACGGACCAGCTCACGCCCGAGCGAACGCAGGGAAAACTTGAGCGAGCGGGTCCACATCGTTAAGAGCTACTCCGTCAGGATTTTTTTGTAAATTCTTGCAACATTTCGACCCAGAATATCATATGTCCGATGGGTTTTTACGTACGTTGGGCCACGCATCGCAAACTGCCGGGCCAGTTCCGTATCGTTCAGCAAAGCCAGCGTGGCGTCGGCGAAAGCGCGGGCTTCCATCGGCACGCACAGGCCCGCGCCGCTCTCTTCGATGACGAGGCGCTGGTCGGGGATGTCGTTGGCCACGCTGGGAATGCTCAGCGCCAGGTATTCGACCAGCTTGGTCGGCGAGGAGACGTCGAACAGGGTGCCGCGCGGGATCGGCGACAGCCCGACCTCGGCCCGCACCGCATAGCCGAGCGCGGTGCGCTGGGGCAGCCAGCCGGTCAGCAGCACGTGTGCGTCGAGCCCGCGGGCGCGGATCTCGCGCCGCATCCAGGCCATCTCGTCGTCGGACGGCGCATCGCCGGCGATCACCAGCAGCACGTCCGGCACGGCCTGGCGCAGTTCGGCGGCCACGTCCAGCAGGAAGTCGGACTTGCGCGACTGCGCGATGCGCCCCAGGTAGAGCACCACCCTTCTGCCGTCCAGGCGCGCGTCATCGACCGGGGCCACGCTCGCGCGGTCGAACAGCGCGGCGTCGACGCCCATCGGCACCGCCGTCATGCGCGCGCGGTCGAAGCCCTTGGCGGCCAGCCAGTCGGCCATCGCATCGCTTTGCACGAAGATGTGGCGTGCGCCCGGCAGCACCAGCTTGTAGATCGCCAGGCGCGAGGCCCGGGCGCGCAGCGCGTGCGCGGCCCACTTCAGGCGGCCCTTCAGGCTGCGCTCCTGGCGCGCGATGTCGTCGCGGCGGACTTCGAAACCTTCGACGATGGGGAAGGACATCCAGTAAACGAAGGGCACGCGCAGCAGCGCGGCCATGATGCGGCCGAGGACGCCGCTGGCGATCTTGTCGCGCACCTGCAGGCAGTCCGGCCGCTGTTCGCGCAGCGCGCGGCACAGGCCGAGGAAATCCCACAGCGGCGAGCAGACGCTGGCGAAACGCGAGCGCAGGCTGCCCACCACATGCATGCCGCCGGCCGCCCAGGGCGAACCGGGCGCATCGGCCCCGCCCTGCCCCACCAGTTCCGTGTACACGCCGTAGCGCGGCATCTCGGCGCCGAACAGGGTCAGCACGTCGGCGCGGATGGGTGGCAGGGGATCGCGGACGATGAAGGCGATCGACAGCTTCGGTACAGGGGCTTGGCTTGGCATGGGCCGATGATAACGTAGGGTGGGCATACCATGCCCACGCAAAAGCCAACAGTACGCGATCAGGAACCGCGCAATGCCAGCAGCCGCGGCAGCAGCCCCGCGCTCGCCCGGCTGTCGATCTTGCGGCAGAAATGCGCGGTCGAGGCGGCGATGCGTTCGAAGTCGTGCTCGTCGAGGATCTTGGGGTTGCGCGCGCCCTGCTCCGGCCACTGGATGTAGCGGAAGTTCTCGGACAGCACCCGGTCCCTGAAGCGGGAATTCATCACCAGGGTCTGGAAGAACATCTCGTCCGGGCAGGACACGCTGCGGAAGAAACGCAGGATGCCGGGCTCGCGCCGGACGCGCGCCAGGAGCTCGCGCACGCAGTCGCGCGACAGCGCCCACCACGAGGAACCGCCGTAGGGCTGCAGGCCGGCCGGCAGGCGGCGCCTGAGGCCGCAGGCGCGCATCGCGCGGTTCGCCAGCGAGCAGGCCAGGCGCGCCGGCCTGCCCGCTTCATCGCGGTAGAAGTACTGGTAGCGGTAGTCGGCCGCCCACTGGCCGGCTTCGCGGCCGATCGCCACGGTATCCAGCAGTTCGTTTTCGCGCAGTTCCGCCAGCGCCGCCTTCAGCGCGCTGTTGGACAGCAGCGGGAAGTCCTGGGCGCTGAGGAACAGCACCTTGTCGAATTCGGGCGCCTCGACCACGATCTGCGCGAGCGAGTTGAGGGTCGCCTGCACCTGGCTGAAGCAGCCCCAGTGCACGGCGACGCGCTCATGAATCAGGCGCGCGGCGGGATGCACCTCGGCGGGATCGATGGCGCCCTTGGCGTCGAGGTGCACGTAGATCAGGAAATCGTCATCGCGCAGCTGCTCGACCAGCGCGTTCAGCTGGGCGGGATCCTTGTGGGCGGCGATGAGGAATACCTGTTTCATGCATGCCTGTTGGTGCGCAGCGAAAAAAAAGTCCTTCGCGGCGCCTGCCTGCGAAGGACTTCGGCCGCGCGCCGAGTGTAGCACGGCGGGCGGACTGCCCGGCTGACGCCAGGCTGAGCCGATGCTTAGTTGACTTAGTTGATCGTGATGCTCTGGCTGCCGATGGTAACGGTGCGGCCGGTGCCGCTTGCCGCGACCTTGACGGTCGGACGCTTGCAGCCGACGTCCATCAGCACCAGGAACTCGCCGACCGACTTGCCGTCGTTCTTCAGGTAGAAGGCGCCATGGGCTTCGGTCACGCCGGCCTTCGGGGCCGGACCGGTCCAGGTCGCGAAAGGCGCATTGCCGTTCAGGTCGCGCAGGCAGACCGACTGGCCGTTGATCGCGACCTTCACGCTCGACGGGCTCTCCACCGTGAACGCCACCGGGGCGTGGACGTTGAACTCGTAGGTGTGCGGGACCACGGCCGACAGCTTGTCGCGCACCAGGATCGCATTCTGGGCCTTCAGGTACCAGGTCTGGCGCTTGGCCATCGTCAGCTGACCGCCGTAGGACGGGGTCGCATCGCCTTCCGCGTAGTCGTAGTTCGCATTCACCGCCCAGCCGGTGATCTTGCCGTTGCGCTGCAGCTGCTCACGGTAGCCGTCGACCAGCTGGCCCTTGCCGCCGTCGAAGGTGACTGCGTTCTGCGACTTGGTCTGGTGGTACCAGTCGGTCCAGTACGGCGAACCGTACCAGTCGTACCAGCCGGCCTTGACCAGCAGCGGCTGGCCGCCGGACGACAGCAGGAAGCCGTTCTGGTCGCCATGGCTGTGGTTGAAGGAACCGTAGGGGCTCGACTTGAAGTAGAACGAGGTGCGGTTGGGGTTGCCGATGTCGCTGTGGATCGCGACCCAGCCCGTGCTCGGGTAATACGCTTCATTCGACGGCGGGGTGAACACCGTGTTGCCGGCGATCGGCATCGGGTACGGCGCCTCGAGCACGGACATGCCGTCCTCGATGCCCGGCAGCTGGGACTGGTACCAGTTCGCGCGCGGATTGACCATGCGCTGGGCGAAGGCGTGGAACACGCGCGGGTCCGGCTTGGTGTCGGAGCCGTCGCCGAAGGCATGGACCTTCGCGCCCGGCGGGGTCAGCATCATGGCGAAGTCGAGGAAGCCCAGGGTCCAGGGCTTGGCGTACATGTTCACGCCGCTCGCCTGGTTGATCGAATCCCACAGCGCGACCATGTAGCCGGCCGCGTACTCGGCATAGGCGGTGCCGTTGGCGTAGCCGCCTTCCGGTCCGGCCCACGGCGACGGGGTGTTGACGTAGGCGCGGAAGCAGAAGTCGAACCACTTCTGGGCATCCGGAATGTCGTCCAGCGCCAGGCTCGAGATCAGCGACATGAAGATCATCAGGGTGTTGCCGTGCGAATCGAACGGGTACTGATCGAGACGGCCGTTGTCGCCGGCCAGGTTGCTGAACATCTCGTTGGTGCGCACGCGCACGATGTCGAGCCAGCGGTTACGGCGCGTCGCGTCGAGGTCGCCCGGCAGCATGTCGATGGTCTTGATCAGCGACAGCGCGATCTGGCGGGTGGCCTGGTCCTGGTTGGCGTAGCTGGTCGGGCCGGTCGGGGTCAGCGAAGCGAGCTGGTCGCCGCGCTTGATCGCTTCGTTCAGGAAGACCGGATCCTTGCGGATGCGCCACAGCAGGGCCGCGGCTTCCATCTGGCGGGTGGCTTCGTTGATCTTGTTGCGCACGTCGGTCTGCTGCGCGGCCATCTGCGCGGTCAGCGGCGCGGAGATCGCGATCGGCCAGCGCGCATCGCTGAGGTTGGGCAGCACGCCCATCTGCAGCTTGACCTCGTTGGTCAGCCGGCTCAGGTAGGGCTCGAGTTCGGTCTTCTTGGCCGTGTTCCAGGTCGAGTACGGCGTGGTCGACGACGGCAGCGAGCGCGGACGCGGCTTGGCCGAGATACGCGCACGCAGGGTGGCGTTGTCCGGCACCTCGAACACGGTCGACTTGCTGGTGATCGAGAACGAACGCGGGGTCGACCAGTCGGATCCGCCGGCCGGGCGCACGCGCCAGGTGTAATTGCCGAGGGCCAGGGCCTTGGTCGGCAGGTACCAGTTACGGTCGACGGTCGCCGTCACCGGTGCACCGCCGGCGGGCGTGATCTCGATCACGTAGCTGGCGGGACCGCTGGGGTAGCGTGCCCAGGCGAAGCCGGGCGGGTTTTGCGCCTGCACCTGGCCATTGGCCGGGGCGGGCTGGACAACCAGGGGATCGGTGGATTGCGCCCAGTCGGCGCGCGCGCTGAACGAACAAAACAGCGACGTCAGGGCGACCGCGAGGACGATTCCTTTCCGATGAAATTTCATGTGGGAGCTCCGAGAATATTAACCAAGACTTACAAGGGGTGACCCGTCGGCATGGCGCCAGGCGAATTCGGTAAAGCGCGCTTTTTGTGAGTGAGAAGCGCTGATCTGTTCCGAATAATAGTACCGCACATCAATTGATTTGCGGAAAATTTCCCTTAGAAATCAAAGATTTTTTCCCGTGCATCGCGAAAATCCAACGCGTGTAAGGACGTCTCCTCAATGCCAATATTTACAAGAATACAAAGTTTGTTTTTTAACTGAAAAGATAGTTTGGAAACTCAGAGAGCAATCCGGCAAACTTGCCGGATCGACCACAACTTGTCACCAACAGTTTCAGTCAATGCGACGCTCAGTGTGCCGCTTCTGCGCGCAAGGCCCGCATCCGCTTCATGTAGCGCAGGCAGTAGATCCCGAAGGCCAGCGGCGCCCGGCTCATATAGCGTTTGCGCACTTCGAATTCTTCCTGGCGCGCCTTGATCTTGTTGGCCGAGGACACGCTGCCCGCATGGTCGCGGAAGATGGTCAGCGGACGGTCGACGGTCGCCGGGCGGGCGATCTGGCCCAGCCGCAGCCAGAGATCGATGTCCATCGCATATTTCAGCTTTTCGTCGAACATCCCGACCCGGCCAAAGGCGCTGCGGCGGATAAACACGGCCGGATGCGGCACCGAGGCATGTCCGGCGGCGAAGGAGCGGTAAGTGAAGGGCAGCACCGGATAAGGCGGAATCAGTTCGCCGTCCTTCAGCACCTGCACGCTGCCGAACACCCAGTCCACGCGCTCGCTGGCGAAGCGTTCGGCGACGGTGGCCAGCACGTCGTCGCTGGCATAGTAATCGTCCGAATGCAGGTGCGCCACATATTCGCCGGTGGCCGCTTCGATGCCCTGGTTCATGGCGCGGCTGATGCCGCCGCCGACGTCGCGCAGGACGCGCTTGCGGCCCGGGTAGGCGGCGATCATCTCGAGGGTGCCGTCGGTGGAGCCGCCGTCGACGAAAATGTGTTCGACATCCTGGCAGGTCTGGCGCTGCACCGAGGCCAGGGTGTCGGCCAGGGTGGCGGCGCTGTTCCAGGTGCAGGTGACGATCGAGAAGGTAGGCTTGGTGCTCGTATTATTCTGCATAGAAGTCCAGTATGCGTGGAATGGCGCTCGACACGTCCATCGGGAAGGAAGCCGGGAGCGGCACCGTCACTGGCGCACGTCCCAGCAGCTCGACCAGCCGCTCCACCAGGCGCGGCATGGTTTGGGCCAGCCCAAGCTGGCCGTCGTAGTATTGGTAGGTCGCCAGTTCCGGCGTGCCGCCGCGCGCCAGCGCCAGGCAGGGCTTGCCCAGCGCCAGTGCTTCCAGCACCGTGGTGGAACAGGCTTCCTCGCAGACCGAGGGCACGACCAGCACGTGGCTGCGCGCCGACAGGCGGATCACCTCGTCGTAGGGCTGCCAGCCGAGGAAGCGCACCTGCGGTCCGGCATATTTCGCCTCCAGCGCGGGGCGCAGCGGGCCGTCGCCGATGATGGTCACGCGCGCATGCTGCGGCAGCCAGCCCTGGACCTGGGCCAGGAATTCGCCGAAGCCCTTGCCGGAATCGATGCGCCCGACCAGCATCACCTCCCCCGTGCGCACCTCGTGCGGCGCCGCCGCATGCTCGCGCAGGTGGGAATACCGGATGAAGTTGTGGATCACGCGCGCGCGCGACAGGTCGGCATCCGGCACCGCGCGCAGGAAGGCGCGGCGCAGGAAATCGGACACGAACACCGTCTTGTGGCGCGCGAAGGACTCGGCGGTTTCGGAACGGTAGCGCCGCACCGCGAGCCCCGACACCGTGCGGCGCAGTCCGTTCGGCGCCGGATGGATACAGGCCGCGCAGTCGCGCACGTCGCGCGTCTCGCACACGTGCTCCTGCCTGAAGCGCAGGTGGGTCACGCATTCGCTGCCCTGGTCGTGGCGGCTCTGCACGAAGTTCACGCCGTCCGGCACATAGCGTCCCGCCATCGGCAGGTGGCCGTGATAGTGCACCACGTCGTACTTGCCGGCCACGCGCAGGAGGGCGCGCGCCACGCGGCGCGCGAACCAGGGACGCTTGACCGGGTTGAAAAAGCCGAGCTGGGATTCCTTCCAGCCCGGACGCTCGAAGCCGAAGCCGGGCAGCAGGCGCCCGCGAAAGCCGATCTCGGAGGCGCTGTCCGCATGCAAGCGGTCGCTGCGCCCCATGATGTCGACCTCGTGGCCCTGCTCCAGCAAGGCGTTCGACAGGGTGACCACATGCTTGCCTAGGCCGCCGATCTGCGTGCCCGGCAAATCCTCCGAAACCATCAGAATCTTCAAACCGTTTTCCTCATCGACAATAGACCTTTCACGCGGGACCAGGCCAGATCCTTGTCGCCCTTCTCGATCACGAACAGCATGCCCCAGGCGAACAGCAGCGCCATCGTCAGCAGCACCAGCAGCACCAGGTCGAGCGGACCGCCGTCGAACAGGCGGTTGCCCGCGTTGGCGACGACGGCCACCAGGCCGACCCCGAACACGCTCGGCAGATAAGCCTGGCGCGCCAGGTCGCCGAGCCGCGCCGGCACCGTGCGGCCGTGCACGGCGACCAGGAAGGCGCAGGTCAGCAGCACCGAGGCGATCAGGTGGGCCCAGGCCGCGCCGGCGATGCCCCAGCCGTCCACGCCCAGGTAGACCACGACCAGGCCGAAGGCGGCCCGCGCCAGCGCGAACATGCCGGAAAAGCGCGGATGGCCCATGCCGTCGTTCACCAGGGACGGCAGGCTGGTGAGCGAATCGATGAACTGCGACAGCGCCATCACCGCCAGCACCACCTGGCCGGCGCGCGCGAATTGCGGGTTCATCCAGTAGTACAGGATCTGGTAGGAGAACACGGCCACCAGTACCAGCACCGAGGCGTTGATGAACACGACATAGCGGCTGGCCTTCAGGTACAGCGTGCGCAAGCGTTCCAGCTCGCCGCGCGCGGCCAGTGCGCTGGCGGCCGGGAAGAACACCCCGGACAGGCGGTAGGTCAGGCTCAGGATCCGGTTCGCCAGGGTCGAGGCGACCGTAAAATAGGCCAGGCCGGTCACGCCGACCAGGGCGCCAATGATCAGCTTGTCGGCATAGGCATACGAGAGCGTGGCGAAGCGGGACAGGAAAGAATAGGCGGAAAAGCCCAGCAGCTCGCGCCGGATCGTCGCGCCCGGCTTGCGCCAGGCCAGCCCGGGCAGCAGGCGCCGGATGCAGCGCCACAGCACCACGCAGTTGACGGCGCTCGTGATTACGCGCAGCAGGATCACTTCGAACAGGCCGTAGCCCATCATCAGCACCGCCACCGTCAGCAGCGGCACGCCAGTCCCGAACACCATCTCGATGCGGCTGGCGATGTCGTAGCGCATCAGCGATTGCGGGATGCTGTTCAGATAACTCTGCAGCTGGCCGAGGAAGAAGCCGAGCGCCGCCAGCTTGAGGGTGGCGACCGCCTCCCCCACCAGCTGCGGCGGCACCGAGAACACGCGGGTCACGAGCAGCCGCGCGCCGAAGAACAGGCCCAGGCCGCCCAGTACGCCCAGCAGCGCGTACACCGACAGGCCGAAGAACACGGTCTCGTTGATGCGGTCCTGGGCCTCGCAGTTCTCCCGATTTGCGTTGAAGCCGGCGATGTACTTGACCGAGCCGGCGGTGACGTTGATGTCGATGACGGCGAAATAGCCGACGATGGCGGTGACCAGCGAATACACGCCGTAGCTTGCGTCGCCCAGGCCCTTGACCACCAGCGGCACGGTGCCCAGCGCCACCAGCGCGGGGATGACGGCGCCGAGCAGGTTGGAGAAGGCGTTGCGGAGCAGGCTCAGGTTCATGAAAGCGAGGCGTGCGCCGGCACCAGGTTGACGTGGCCGCGCTTTCTCTTCTCCACGATCGCCTCGGCCGACGACTGCTCGCGGCATACCGCCATCGCCACGTAAGGCAGGGCCAGGCAGATCGCCAGCATCTGGGTCGTGCGCACCTGCGGGAAAGGCGTGCCGACCAGCAGGTCGGGCAGCATGAAGGCCAGCCCGGCCGCACCGGCGGTCGCCAGGCCGAGCAGCTCCGGCGGCACCGAGCGCAGGGCCCGGCGCGTGAAGGCGCAGAAGGCCCAGATCGTCCCGCCCAGCAGGATCAGGCCCGGCAGGCCGGCCTTCAGGGCGATGTGCAGCACCCCGCTATGCAGGAACAGGCCGCCGTCCTGGCCGGCCTGCCAGGAAATCTGCTGGTAGCCCGAGTAGCGGCCCCAGGTGCCGATGCCGGTCAGCGGATGCGAGAAGAAGTCGGCCAGCGCGAACTTCAGCTCCATCACGCGCTCGCTCTCGCTGCCGAAGCGCTTCGACTGCATGTCGAAGAACAGGCTGGACAGGCCGTGGCCGGCGCCCTTGGTCTGGCCCAGGCGCCGGAAGGCCGCGACCAGCAGGCCGGCGCCGACCACCGGGGTGCCGAGCACCAGCAACTGGATGCGGCGCTGCATCGGGAAGCGCATCATGATGATCAGACCCGCCAGCACGAAGCCGATCCAGGCGCTGCGGCGGTAGGACAGCACCACGCATATCGCGGTCGCGCCCAGGGTTGCCCATTCGACCAGGCGCCAGAAGCTCGAGCGCTGGGCCTTCACGACCTGGAACAGGTGGACGGCGGCGATCGCGAAGGCGATGGTGCACAGCAGGCTGTCGTTGATGTCGAAGAAGGTCAGCTTGATCTTGATCGCATTCATGTTGGCGTATACATTGTTCGGGTCGCCCTTGAACACGGCCCAGCGCACCAGGCCGAACATTGCCCGTCCGAGGCCGGCCAGCATGATGAAGCGCGACAGCTCGATCGCATCCTCGCGGGTGCGGAAGGACAGCACCATCAGCGAGACCAGCGGCGCCATCCAGACGATGTTGGAGAAGCCGGACACGGCCAGGATATCGGCCAGCTTGATGTCCATGAACAGGCCGACCGCGACGTGGCCGCCCAGCAGCAGCATCCAGCCCAGGAACCAGGGCCGCAGGTTGCAGGCCGGAGTCGGGTAGCGCTGGAAGTTGGCCGACACGCGGGCGCAGCACCAGAATGCGAACATCATCCAGAACAGCAGCACGCCCGAGCCGCGGGTGTAGATGCCGGGCGTGCCCATGGTCGCCAGCGAGCCGTAGTTGGTCGAGTTCTTGAAGAAGTACACCAGCATGTAGGCATAGGCCAGCCAGCGCGGGCGCACCATGCCGACGCCGGCGCCGATCACCGCCAGCACGCACAGCAGCGCGACGACGATGAAGGGCAGCGAGGTATAGACGTAGAGGATGAGGTTCTGCATCGGCGCGCCTTATCCGTGGCTGGTGGCCGCGCCCAGCAGCCGGCTCCTGGCCTGCGGGTCGACGGCGGAGAGCATCTGCTTGACGAAGCGGTCCTGGACTTTATAGGCGCTCGTCTCGTCCGCCTCGATGGTGGAGACGCGCACCAGCATGCCGTCCGGAATCCGGCCCGACAGGCCGTACATGAAGCGCTGCAGTTTCTGGTCGAGTCCCGACATCACGGCCTTGTCGCCGATCGTGATCCAGTAGGTGATCGGTTCGTTGCGCGCGTTCTGGCGCGCCACCAGGCGCTTGACCGGCAGCTTGCCGAAGCCGGTCGCCAGCTCGTCACGGTGGTCCTTGACCATGTCGAAGCCCTGCGCCACGTAGCAGACCTCGGGCAGGTGCAGTTGCAGCTGCTTGCTCTGGTCGCCGCCGTAGGCGATCGACAGCATCACGCGCTGTCCCTGGGCGTTCACGTAGGTGCGCGACAGGGTCTGGTCATAGAGCGCCGCGATCAGCTCCTTCTGGGTCGGGTCCGGCGTCAGCGGCACCACGCTGGTGTCGACGGTCCAGCCGGCGAAGCTCTTCGGGATCATCGTCTCGAGGCTGAAATTCGACCTGGCATCGGACACCTTCTGGGTCGGCGTCAGGGCGCCGGTCAGGGCCGTGGTGCCGGCCATCGCCACGCCCAGCACCACGCTGGCCATGAACCGGGGGGTGAACAGGCTGCGGTTCATGCGGCCTCCTTGGTCCGCAGCGGCGCGCCGGCGGCTTCCCTGCGGCGGATATACCACTGCAGGGCCGAGTCGATCGCCAGGATCAGCGTCAGCGCGGTGACGAACAGCACCATGCCGGCGAAACCGTGCAGGAAGCCCTGCCCCGCCGCGTCGCCGAAGTAATAGGTGATCAGGGTCAGCACAACCACGCGGATCACGTTGGCCGAGAACGAGATCGGGACGATGAACAGGGCCAGGCCGATGTTGCGGAAGGCCGAAGGATGGCGCATCAGGTTCAGGTAGAACAGGCCCAGCGCTTCCAGCGTCAGCAGGGTCTGCAGGCCGGCGCAGGCGTCCGCCACCAGCAGCTGGTACTGGCCGATCTGCAGGATCACGCCGGAACGGCTGATCGGGTAGCCGAAGGCGAACAGGACGTGTTCGGTGGCCCAGGACACGGCCATCTTCATCGGCATCGTCACCGCGGCCACGAATTCGCTGGGCAGCGGCACCATGAAAATCATGAAGAAGAAGGGAAACCACAGCACCCGCAGCGAGCGTCCGCCGCGCTTGACCAGCAGCACCGCCATCATCACCAGGATGATCGACAGGACTTCCAGCATCAGGATTTTCTGCGAGCGGCCCAGCATGTGGGCCAGCAGGCCGATGACGAAGATGGGCCAGCCGAGCCAGTTCGTGCGCGGCGGCGTGGTCGCGTCCAGCATCTCGGGCCACTTGCGGTAGATCAGCCACAGCGCCAGGCCGAAGATGATCGGGCCATGGCCCTGCTCTTCGCCGACCCAGGGGCCGGTGAACAGGTCGTAGAAGGTCGGCGCGAACAGCACGGCCAGTCCCGCCAGCACCGGCCACCATTCGGGCAGCGCGGCGCGGATCGATCGCATCGAACGCATGGCCAGCGTGTTCATCTCAGAACTCCATCACCACCGAACCGAGGATCTCGCAGCCGGCATCGACGAGGTGCTCGGCGGTGCGGCCGATGTGCGAGATACGGGTGTAGTTCTTGCGCGTGACCAGCAGCGCGCCGCCGGCGCGGCTGGCGACCGCGATCGCATCGACCCCGGCCTGGAACGGCGGCACGTCGTACAGCACGACGTCGTAGCGGCTCTCGAGCATGGTGTTGAGGTTGCGGAAGCCTTCGCGCGCCAGCAGCTCCTGCGGATTCGGCGGCAGGGTCCCGGACGGCATGACCGACAGGTCGACGAAGGCCGGCACGCGCGCGATCACGTCGAGGTCGGCGCGCCCGGCCAGCAGGTCGGACAGGCCCTGGCGCGGCTTGATCGCGAACGCATCCTGCTGGCGCGGGGCGCGCAGGTTGGCGTCCACCAGCAGGGTCTGCTCGCCGAGCTGGGAGAACACGATCGCCAGGTTGGCGGCGAACAGCGCGGCGCCATCGTCCTGGTCGACGCCGACGATCGCCAGGGCGCGGCGGCCGCGCGCGAACCAGCGCAGCATCAGCTGGCTGCGGATCGCGCGCAGCGATTCGACCTGCGGCGAGAACGGCTCGTAGGCGGCGATCAGCTTGGGCGACAGGCCGGCCTGCCCTTTCTGCAGGTAGGGATACGAGAACTGGCGCGCGAGCACCTGCTGGATATCGTCCTCGCTCACCAGGCCGAGGCGTACGGCCGCTTCGCCGAAGCGGATCCCGGTTTCCTTCTGCATGCGCAGCACGCGTTCGGCATCTTCCGGATTGAGCTTGCCGGAATCGAGCAGGAGCGCGCCCATGCTCATTTCGGCGGCATGGTCGGCGGGAACGGCGGATAGCATCGGTGAATTCATGGTCGGTCCTCGATCAATTCTGGGGCTTCGATTCAGCGCATCAGTTCAGGCGCAACAGGCGGCGTGGCGTCATCAGGGAACGGATGCCGCCCGCGCGCGCGCGCGCCGGCTTCCATTCGATGGTGCCGAGCACCGGGATGCCCAGCATGTCCTTGACGTCGCTCGGCGAGCGCACCGGACGGTTCAGCAGTTCCAGCAGCAGGGCCAGGCCAACGCCCAGCACGGTGCCGGCCAGAATGCCGACCAGGGTATTGAGCAGCACGCGCGGACCGGACGGCTGGGTCGGCGGCACGGCCGGGTTCAGCAGCGAGATGTCGGACTGCTCGGACTGGGCTTCGATGCGGGTCTGCGAGAAGCGCTGCGAGGCGGCGTCGAAGGCGCGCTGGGCGCTGTCGAGGTCCTTCAGCAGGACGCCGAGTTCGTCGCGGGCGCGGTTCAGCTCCAGTACCTTGGCCTTTTGCTGGGCCACGGCTTCGCGCAGCTCGGATTCGCGCTGGCGCATCACCTGGGCATTCGCGCCGACGCTGCGCGAGACGGTGCCGAGGGCGGCGTTCAGCTCGCCGCGCACCTTGTCCAGCTCGGCCTTGGCGGCCATGTATTGCGGGTGATTCTTGCCGTAGCGCTGCGAGGTATCGGCGAACTTGCCTTCGGCGGTCGCCAGGTTGGCGCGCATCTGCTGGATCAGGGCGTTGTTGGCGACGTCAGGCGAGCTCAGGGCGGAGCCGGCCGCGGCCTGGCGCGAATTGCCTTCCATCGCGGCGGCCTGGGCCTGGACCAGCTGGGCCGACAGCTCGTTCAGGCGCTGCAGTTCGACGTCCACGCGGTTGTTGTCGAGGCTGACGATGCCTTTTTCCTGCTGGTACTTGGACAGGCGGGCCTGGGCCGCTTCGAGGTTGTCGCGCAGCTGCTTCGTCTGTTCATTGAAATACGACGATGCCTTCTTGGCCGGCTGGGTTTTCAGCTGCACGGTGATCTTTTCGTACTCGTCGGCGAAGGCGTTGGCGACCGCCGCCGAGAATGCCGGATCGGCGCCTTTGAAACTGATCTCGACCACCGAGGATTCGCGCGACGGCACGATCTCGAGCTTCTTCAGCAGCAGGTCGGCCAGCCAGTCGCGAACCGAGCCGCGCCCTTCATTGGCCTCGTTGAACTGCTGGATCACGGCCGGGCTGCTGGCCAGGTGCAGCGCATCGACCACGCGCAGCGCCACGTTCTTGCTGCTGATGATGTCGATCTGGGTAGCCATGTAGCCCGGCAGCAGCTGGCCCGGCATGGTCAGGCCGGTGAGCGGATCCACACCCTTGTAGTTCAACAGAACGGAGGCCGTCGCCTTGTAGGTCTTGCTCTGGATCAGACTCCAACCCAGGGCCAGTGCGACCGTCACCAGGAGGGTCGACAGGATGATCTTCTTCCGTGCAAGCAAGATCAGCAGGAATTGATGGACGTTCATGTTGAACCTTTTTCAAAACGGGTGGAACAAAAAACCCAGCTAAACAATTACCCAAAAACTTAGAAACAAAAAACTATCCGCACACCACCAGCGTATCGGGGCTTCGAGAAACCGTAGCGAGCGGGCTCAGTTTGGGTCGAGAAGCGCAGCCGTACTTACGGTACGGCGAGCATCGCAGACCCAAAATGTGCCCGCGCAGTAGGTTTATCGACGCCCCCTCAGAACCAGGATTCCTTGACGGTGATGACATCGTCCATCTGCACGAGGTCGTCGTTCTTCACGTCGATCGTATGGGCGACGCCGTTCGCATCCTTGCGGGTAACGCGCAGGCCACGCTGGGTGCCGCGCTGGGTCAGGCCGCCACCGGCCGACACGGCCTGCTGCACGGTCATCGCACGCTCGACGCGGAACGGACCCGGACGGTTGACTTCGCCCGTGATGTAGGCGCGCGGGGCGCGTTCGACGAAGATGATGTCGCCGCCGGCGACTTCATAATCGCGGTTCAGCTCGCCCTTGCGCACCATGTCGACGATATCGATGGTTTCGCGGGTGGTCTGGCCGTTGCGGGTGCGCACCAGGCTGACCATGTCGCTTCCGTCTGCATTGACGCCGCCGGCAATGGCCAGCAAATCGAGCACCTTGCGCTTGCCTTCCACCGGATAGCGGCCCGGCCGGTTAACCTGGCCCAGCACCGACACCTGCTGGCTGGCCAGCGTGGTGATCAGGAGGTTGACCTGGGCCTTCTTCAGGTAACCGCCCTTCTCCAGCAGGCCGCCGATCTTCTTTTCGGCCTGCTGCGTGGTCAGGCCGCCCACCTGGACCTCGCCCAGCAACGGGAAAGTCATGCTGCCGGCTTCCGAAACGCGGGTTTCGGTGGCCAGGTCCGGGCTGCCGTAAACCGAGGCCTTGACCACATCGCCCGGGCCGAGCACCACCTCGGCGGCGCTGGTGAATCCGGCGGCCAGCGCCAGGGTTGCTGCGATCATCCAGTGTACGAGTCGTTTCATTTCTGTTCCCTCTTTTTATCAATGTTGAACGTGTCACTTCAGCCCGGCGACGCCACGGTCGAGCGCTGCCTTGTCGGTGCTGCCGTCGGCAGCGGCCGCAGGCGCCTGGGTGGCGCCGGCCGCGTTCGGCGTTCCGGCGACCGGCGCCTCGGCGCCCGCCACCGCACTGGTCGGGGCGCCGCCGGCCGGCAGCGTCGGTGCGGATTTCGGATCGGGCATCATCGACTTGTTCAGGTACTCGATCTTGGCGCTGGCGCGCAGGCGCTGCAGTTCTGCCGCAGCCATCTCCTTGTTTTTCTTGTTCATCAGGAACTGCTCGATCTGCGGGGAAGCGACCGCCAGCGTCACCGGCGCATCCTTGACTTCGTTCACGGCGATGAACATCGCGCGCGGTCCCTCCTTGACCACGAACAACTGGCCTTTCGGCATGCCCAGCAGCTTGGACGAGAGCTGCGGCGGCACGTCCGCGGTGCTGCGGGTGATCTGGGTACGGCCATACTTGACCTTGTGGGCGTCCAGCCAGACCGCAACCTCTTCCAGCGACTTCGCGCTGTCGGCCGCGCTGCGCACTTCCGGCGTGAGATCGTTGGCGCCGATCACGATTTCGCTCATGCTGAACTGCTTACGGTTCGAAAAGAATTCCGGATGCTTGTTGAAGTAATCTTCCACCTCCGCCGAGGTCGGCTTGCCCGGGTTGCCCATACGCTTTTGCAGGTAGGCCTGGGCGATGATCAGCGACTTGGCGCGGTCGATCGCCTGCATGACCTTGGGGTCACGGTCGAGGTTTTCCTTGGCCGCCGCCTCTTGCAGCAGTTGGCGGTCGATCAGGACTTGGAGCAGCTGCTTGCTGGCCGTGTCCTGCTGGGCCGCCGTGACGCCGGCGCGCTGCAGTTCCTCGTTCAACTGCAGCACCGTGACTTCTTCGCCGTTGACGCTGGCCAGCGCCTGCCCCGGTTTTTTTTCCTTCGCCTTGTCGCCGCACGCGCTCAAGGTTGCCGCAACCAGGATCAGCGCGGCGCACAGCACGCGCTTCGGGGTAGAGGGAGAAGATGTCGTTTTCATGGCAGCCAGGTGGTATGTGTTCAAGATAGTTTCCTTGGGTTAGTGGGAACTCTTTTTATGCCGGGAGATCGAAACCTCCTAAGGTTCAGTCTGCTACTGATGCATTCTGGGTGCCGCACGCTTGGGATTCTGTACGTCGGCTAACACTCAGCCTTAGCCTTGCGTGCGTCCCCGCCTGGAGCCCGGCTCACGCCGCCGCCCTGTTCTGGCCGGCTTCCACCAGCTCGACGAAGGCGGCGTAGGCCCGCTGCAAGCCTTCCTGCAGCGGCGTGCTGGCCTGCCAGCCGAGCTGCTTCAGCTTCGAGACGTCCAGCAGCTTGCGCGGCGTACCGTCCGGCTTGCTGGTGTCGAAACCGATGCGTCCGCGGTAGCCGACGGTCTCGCCGACCAGGCGCGCCAGCTCGGCGATGGTGACGTCCTCGCCGGTGCCGACGTTGATGTGCGAATGCATCGGGTCGGTGTACCTGGCGTAGGTATCGTGGTCGAGGTTCATCACGTGGACGCAGGCGGCGGCCATGTCGTCGACGTACAGGAACTCGCGCATCGGCTTGCCGCTGCCCCAGATCACGACTTCCGGCGCATTCGCCAGCTTTGCCTCGTGGAAGCGCCGCATCAGGGCCGGGATCACGTGGCTGTTTTCCGGGTGATAGTTGTCGCCGGGACCGTAGAGATTGGTCGGCATCACGCTGCGGTAGTCGGTCCCGTACTGGCGGTTGTAGCTTTCGCACAGCTTGATGCCGGCGATCTTGGCCATGGCATAGGGCTCGTTGGTCGGCTCCAGCATGCCGCTCATCAGGTACTCTTCCTTGATCGGCTGCGGCGCCATGCGCGGATAGATGCAGGACGAGCCCAGGAACAGCAGCTTCTGCACGCCATTGGCCCTTGCCTCGTGCACGACGTTGGCCTGGACCATCATGTTGTCGTAGATGAAGTCCGCCGGATAGGTGTTGTTGGCGTGGATGCCGCCCACCTTGGCGGCCGCCAGGTAGACCTGGTCGATGTGTTCGGCGCGGAAGAATTCGCGCACCTGCGCCTGGTCGGTGAGCTCCAGTTCCTGGTGGCTGCGGGTGACGATATTGGTATGGCCCTGGGCGCGCAGGATGCGCACGATGGCCGAGCCGACCAGACCGTTATGGCCGGCGACGTAGATGCGAGGCTGAGTATTCAACGCTTACTCCATTGAAATTGCAACGTTGTAACCATGCGATGCCAGCAGCTTGTGGCGGCGCGCCGTGTCCAGGTCGCATGCCACCATTTCCTGCACCATCGCTTCGAAAGGGGTGCGGGGCTCCCAGCCCAGGCGCTCGCGCGCCTTGCCCGGATCCCCCAGCAGCGTATCGACCTCCGTCGGGCGGAAGTATTGGGGATCGATCGCGACGATCGGTTGCCCTATCACAACCCCGGGTGCCTTATCGCCCGTCACGGAAGCGATCACGCCGCGCTCGTAGACGCCCTCGCCCTGCCAGGCGATCTCCATGCCCAGCTCGCGCGCGGCAAGCTCGACGAAGGTGCGCACCGAGTACTGGCGGCCGGTAGCGATCACATAATCTTCCGGCTTGTCCTGCTGCAGCATCAGCCATTGCATCTCGACGTAGTCGCGCGCATGGCCCCAGTCGCGCAGCGCATCCAGGTTGCCGAGGAATAGTTGCTGCTCCAGGCCCTGGGCGATGTTGGCCAGGCCGCGCGTGATCTTGCGCGTGACAAAGGTCTCGCCGCGGCGCGGCGATTCGTGGTTGAACAGGATGCCGTTGCAGGCGTACATGCCGTAGGCTTCGCGGTAATTCACCGTGATCCAGTAGGCGTACAGCTTGGCGACCGCATACGGGCTGCGCGGATAGAAAGGCGTGGTCTCGCGCTGCGGGCTCTCCTGCACCAGCCCGTACAGCTCGGACGTCGAGGCCTGGTAGAAGCGGGTCGTCTTTTCCAGGCCCAGGAAGCGGATCGCCTCCAGCAGGCGCAGCGTGCCGAGGCCGTCGACGTCGGCCGTGTATTCCGGCGACTCGAAGGACACCGCCACATGGCTCATGGCGCCCAGGTTGTAGACCTCGTCCGGCCTGACTTCGCCCATGATGCGATTCAGGTTCGAGGTATCGGAAAGGTCGCCGTAATGCAGGAAGAAATTCTTGTTCTCGACGTGGGGATCCTGGTAGATGTGATCGATGCGCCCGGTGTTGAACAGCGAAGCGCGCCGCTTGATCCCATGTACCTCATAGCCTTTCGAGAGCAGCAGTTCGGCAAGATACGAGCCGTCCTGTCCGGTCACTCCTGTGATCAGCGCTTTTTTCATGTTCTTGCTTGCCTTTCAGGTAGCAGGCCGATCATGGCCTGCCCCTTAAAATATTGCAATCTCATCAATTATTCTACGCAGCCCAACCAGCCCCGCAAGCGCCGATCCGATTGAATGCGCCCCTTTAAGTCGTCCTTAAGATGAAATCCCCAGAGGGATCTCAAGACTGTTTCCCTTTTAAAATGCGTTCTCCCGCGTCAGCACCACCTTCACAGTCTTGAGCACGATCCAGAGGTCAAGCCACAGCGACCAGTTGCGCAGGTAATCGAGGTCGTACTGGACCCGCGCTTCCATCTTGTCCAGCGTGGCGGTTTCACCACGCAGGCCATTGACCTGCGCCCAGCCGGTGATCCCCGGCTTGACCTTATGGCGCAGCATGTATCCCTTGATGACCTTGCGGTATTGCTCGTTGTGCGCCACCGCATGCGGGCGCGGACCGACGATGCTCATGCGCCCCTGCAGCACGTTGATGAACTGCGGCAATTCGTCGAGCGAGGTGCGGCGCAGGAAGCCGCCGATCCTGGTCACGCGGCCGTCGTTCTTCTGCGCCTGGGTGACGGTGGCGCCGTTTTCCATCACCGACATCGAACGGAATTTGTAGACGATGATTTCGTCGCCATACAGGCCGTAGCGGCGCTGGCGGAAGATCACCGGGCCTGGCGAACTCACCTTCACGGCGGCCGCCACCACCAGCATCAGCGGCGCCAGCATCAGCAGGATCAGCGAGGCCAGCACGATGTCGGAGGCGCGCTTGATGGTGCTGTTCAGGCCCATGAACGGGGTCTCGCAGATGGCAATCACCGGCATGCCGCCGACGTTGTCGAAGCGTGCCTGCATCAGGTCGAAGATATAGACATCGGGCAGGAAATAGACCGAGGCCGTGGTGTCCTGCAGTTCGTCGATCAGCTTGCGGATGCGTGGCTGGGCCGAGATCGGCTGGCTGATGAAGATCATCTTGATGCCGTGCTGGCGCACGTACTGGGCCAGCTCCTCGGTCTTGCCGAGCATCGGGTAATGCATGCTTGCCGGAATGCGGTCGTCGGTGCGGTCATCGAAGAAGCCGCGCACCGCCATGAACAGGTTCGGGTGCTTTTCGACCACGCGCGCGAACTTCAGTCCGACGTCGTTCACGCCGACCACCACCACCGAGCGCACCTCCTTGCTCCTGCCGGGCGAATTGGCCAGGCGCGCCGCGATGTGGCTGCTCAGCAGGATGGCCGGCGTGGCGATCGCCCAGCCCATCAGCACGCGGCCGTCGTAGTAGTACTTCAGGCCGCTGGATGAGCCGAGGAACCACAGCACCGCGAGCGTCACGCCCCAGCCGAAGATGGTGTCGCGCGCATACGCCCACATGCGCCCGCTGCGCCAGGTGCGGTAGGGGTCGATGTGCTGGTACACGGCCGACGAGATGAAGAAGGCCAGGATCATCAGCACCAGCATGTAGCCCGAGAAGGGTTCGTGATACAGCAGTGCGGACAGGTACAGCGTTCCCATGATGATCAGGGGATCGAGCACCCGCTGGAAAAACGATATCAGTGGTATGTCATTGACCGTCATAGGAACCTGAAAGTACGGCCTCAGAACTGGGCGTTGGCCGTCAGCGTCACGCTGTTCGACTTGAAGCTGCCCGTCCCGAGGCTCACAGAACCGCTGCGCTGCTGGTGCGCTACCCCGCCCTGCACCTGGACCGTCGGGCGCACCTGCCAGGTGGCGCGCAGGGTCGCCGTGCGGATCGAATCGCGCAGGTCGTCGGAACCGGCGAAGTCCTGGCGCGCGCTGTAGCTGCGTCGTTCATAAACGGCGTCGGCGTTGACCTTGATCTTGGCCGTCGCATCCCACTGGGCGCCGACGCTGGCGCCCTTGTTCAGGGTATAGCTCACCGTGGTGCTCTCGAGCGGAGCGAAGTCGCGCCAGACCGAGGCCGTATAGGTCATCTTGCCGCGCGGCTGGTAGGTGGCGTTGATCTTGCCGGCCGCACCGCTGGTCTTGCCCGTGCCGAACGAAGGCTGCTCGCGGCGCGTGTAACCGACCAGGGCGTCGATCGTGGTCGAGCCGGTGGCCAGCCATTTCACGCGCGCCTTCAGCTCGTCCTGGTTGAAGCCGGAGTTGACGTTGAACGGACCGATCGGGCGCGGGTAGGGATAGCTCCCCTTCACGTGCCGCGCCACCAGGCCGACCGTGCTGCCGCTGCGGGCCAGGTAGTCGAGCTCGAGCTCGGAAGCATCCTCGGTGCGGTTGTTGAAGCGGTTGCTGAGCGCTTCGTAGGTGTACTTGTCGCGCTGGAAGCCCGCGCGCGCGCGCCAGGCCGAATGGAAGCGCCACGCGCCTTCCGCATATTCGCTGCGGGTCTTCCGCAGGTTGCGCTCGCTGCTCTGGAAATCGGTGTACGGCGCCAGCACCTGCTGATAGGAGGTACCGATCCTGCCCTCCAGATGATTGCCCAGCTGCCAGCCCCAGTTTGCCTGCAGATCCTTGCCGTCGTAGTCGAGCTGCTTGAAGTGGTCGAAGTTCGTCTTCGACAGTTTGGCGACGAGCGTGATGCGCTGGCGGCTGTAGGTCTTATCGAAGAGCAGGCCGGCTTCGCGCGTCCACCAGGAATCGGCGCGCGTGTTGTCGAAGGCGGGCTGGCCGTCGGGGATGCGCAGCAGGTTGTCGTCGTGGCCGTAGGCGACGCCGCCGTACACGTGCAGCGCATCGGAGGGCCCGGCGCCGGCCGGCATGGCGGCGAAGGCGGAGAGTATCAGAAGGGCAAGGGGACGCACGCGGGAATTCAACATGATTATTCGTCTTCTTAAAGTTAAACGCGCTTGGCGGATTTACCAGTACGACCAGTTGCCTGTCCGGACAACCCAGATCCCGAGCAGGCCGTTGGTGACGGCATGCGCGAGGATCGGCGACCACAGCGTGCGGTGGCGCATGTACAGCAGGGCATAAGCCGCACCCGCGACGATGCCGGCCAACCACTGGTTATGCTCGACGCCAAACAGCAGGACGGTGATGATGAAGCTTTTGAGACCCAATTGAGATGGCTCAACGGACTCGAAATCGGGTGCGACTATCCAGCGCATCAGGAAGGAGCGCCAGAACAATTCTTCCATTACGGGCACGACCAGGGCCGCACCGGCGATGCGGATCGCCACCAGCAGCCAGTCGATCTGGCCCTGGTTGCGCGGGTCGAAGCCGGAAGGGTTGCCGAAGATCATCCAGTCGGCGTTCAGGCTGACCCACAGGACCAGCACCAGCACGCCGGTGGCGAGCGCGATTACGGCTTGCGAGGAGGAAAGGCGGAAAGGCCTGAGTTCGGTGTAGTGGCGCCAGAACAGCGCCAGCAGCAGCGCGACGGCTGCGATCTTGGCGGGATACAGCCAGAGCAGGATGGAGGGGGCGACGCCCACGCGTTCGAGGACGTCGCCGAGGACGATGAAGAACAGGTAGGCCGCAAACGGCAGGATGCGCACCCAGGCCGCATGGTTGAACATTGGCGCATCGGCCGGTAGCGTTGCCGCGGCGGGTGAAGCGATGCGTTCGTCATGTTCGGTCATGTCTCTCCATCAGCAGGCGCCTGGCCTGCACTCTCTAGCGAGCCATGCTACTCCCCCCTGGCGCGGGCCTCGAGGCGTTCCCAGCGTTCCAGGGTATCAAGCAGCAATTCCTCGATCTCCGCATGTCGTGCGTTTATTCTGCGCGCATCTGCGGGATTGGTCTTGTAAAAGTCTGGCGCGTTCAGCTGGGCCGTGATCGCCGACTGCTCGTCTTCAAGGCTGGCAATGAGTTGAGGAAGCTCCTCCAGCTCTCGCTGTTCCTTGTAGCTCAACTTTACCTTCTTGCCAGACGCGTTCTGTGCGCTGGATGACATTTCGGTCGCTTTGGCCGAGTTCGCTTTTACAGGCTGGGCCGGCGCGGCCGCCGGCGCCTTGGCCGCCTCGTTTTTCACGCGCTCCCAGTCGCTGTAGCCACCGACGTATTCGCGCCACATCCCCTGCCCTTCGGAAACGATCACCTCGGTGACGACGTTGTCGAGGAAGGTACGGTCGTGGCTGACCAGGAACACCGTGCCGCTGTATTCGGCCAGCAGTTCTTCCAGCAGTTCCAGCGTGTCGATGTCGAGGTCGTTGGTCGGCTCGTCCAGCACCAGGCAATTGGCCGGCTTGGCGAACAGGCGCGCCAGCAGCAGGCGGTTACGTTCGCCGCCGGACAGCGACTTGACCGGCGAGCGGGCGCGCTCCGGCGCGAACAGGAAGTCGCCCAGGTAGCTCATCACGTGCTTGCGCTGGCCGTTGACCTCGACCCAGTCGCTGCCCGGGGAAATCGTGTCGGCCAGCGACGCCTCTTCGTTCAGCTGGGCGCGCATCTGGTCGAAGTAGGCGACGTTCAGTTTCGTGCCGAGCTTGACCATGCCGCTGTCGGCCGTCTCCTCGCCGAGGATGATCCTCAGCAAGGTCGTCTTGCCGGCGCCGTTCGGGCCGATCAGGCCGACCTTGTCGCCGCGCAGCACGATGCCGCTGAAGTCTTCGATGATGAGCTTGTCGCCGTAGGACTTGGACACGTTCTCCAGTTCCGCCACGATCTTGCCCGAGCGCTCGCCGGACCCGACGTCGAGCCTGACCTGGCCCTGCTGGTCGCGGCGCGCGGCGCGCTCCAGGCGCAGCGCTTCGAGTCGGCGCACCCGGCCTTCGTCGCGGGTACGGCGCGCCTGCACGCCCTTGCGGATCCAGACCTCTTCCTGGGCCAGCACCTTGTCGAACTTGGCGTTCTCGATTTCCTCGATCGCCAGCAGCTCCTTCTTGCGCTCCTGGTATTTGCTGAAGTTGCCCGGGAAGGACAGCAGGCGTCCGCGGTCGAGTTCGACGATGCGGGTGGCGACGTTGTCGAGGAAGCGGCGGTCGTGGGTGATGAACAGCACCGAGCCGCGGAATTCGCGCAGCAGGCCTTCCAGCCACTGGATCGAGCTGAAGTCGAGGTGGTTGGTCGGTTCGTCGAGCAGCAGCACGTCCGGCCCCGACACCAGCGCCACCGCCAGCGCGACGCGCTTCTGCATCCCGCCCGACAGCGTGCCCATCTGCGCATCGCCGTTCAGGCCGAGGCGGCCGAGCGTGGTCTCGACCTTGTTATCGAGGCTCCAGGCGTCGGTCGCGTCGAGCTTGACCTGCAGCTCATGCATGCGCTCCATGAGCGCGTCGTCATCGCCCTGCCCGAACTGTCCGGTCAGCGCCTCGTACTCGGCCAGCATGGCCTTCTGCTCGCCCATGCCGCCGGCGACCGCGTCGAACACGGTCATGGCCGGATCGAAGGTCGGCTCCTGCTCGACATAGGCGATCTTCAGGCCCTGCTGCATGACCAGCAGGCCATCGTCGAGTTTCGAGCGGCCGGAGATGATCTTCAGCAGCGAGGACTTGCCGGTGCCGTTACGGCCGATGAGGCCGACGCGCTCGCCGGCTTCGAAGGAAAAATCCGCATGGTCGAGCAGCGCCACGTGGCCGAAAGCCAGTTGCGCGGAGGAGAGGGAAATGACAGCCATGATCGTGTGCGTGCCCGCCGCCCATCAAGGCGCGCGGGTGAGTAAACAGTGAAAGAAAGGCGCATTGTACCGACTGGCGCGCCAAGACTTCCAATATTGTCCTAATCATCAGCTATAATTGCGGTCGGTTCACGATCCCGGCCTGCTTTGCAGGGACTGCTCGCCGAACCGCTGAGTCCTCCCCGTAGTACAATGGATAGTACACATGCCTCCTAAGCGTGGGATACAGGTTCGATTCCTGTCGGGGGGACCAATCAGCCGATTTTGCCGCAGACCGGTGCAGCGAACTGCAGCACCCACACCAGCGGATTCTCCTCCCAGCTGCCCGCCCCGTTGATCCGCTCCCACACGCCGCGATAAGCCAGCACCGGATCGTCCACCGTCCCGGGCGCGATTCCTTCCGCCAGCGCGTCCGCGGCGCTGATGTCCTGCAGCCGCTCGACCCGCAGCGCGACGATCTGCAGCACGAGCCGGCTCGCCGCGCGCGGCATGAACAGCGCTGGCCGCTTGTGCCAGGCCGGCTTCGCGCCGGGCGTGCGGATCTGCGCCCGGGCCCTGGTCCGCTTCGTAGCGCCAGCGCAGGCCGGCGGCGAGCGTCATGTCGACGAAATACCGTTCGTCGCGTTCCCTGGCCGCATTGAAGCGGGTCTCCCAGCGGCCGAAGGCAAAGAAGGTCTCGCGTACCCACAGCCTGTCGCCGGGCTGGCCGAAGCGCTTATGCGCCACATCCAGCGCCGCATCCTCCGAAGGGCGCAGCGCCCGCCGCGTCTGGGTCTTGGTCCCGTCCAGCAGCGCGCGCACCATCGGCCCCGAGAACAAGATGCTGCGCCCGGCCGGCGCGGGGTGAGTTTCGGTGAACATGCCGGGAGTATGTTTTCCTCTACTCATCTGTTTCCGCCTCAGGAGTCGTGATGAAAAGAGCAGCCATCACGAAGGACAAGGACGCCTTCCTGAAACTGTTCCTGAAGCCGGACGTCACCTGGACCGGCATACCGGCGGACCAATCCGGGAAGAAACCTTTTCCAACGTGCGCACCGAAGCCGGCTGGAAGATCGCCGGCGTCATCTGGTCGCAGGAAACTCGATCCGGCCCCGCCGCCAAAGCAGCAGTAAGCACCGATCAGGCCGGCACTTCGTCGGCCGCACCGCTGTTCGCGCCCGCGCCGGCCGGCGCCGGCGCCAGCATCATGCCGACCTTGTCGACCAGCGCGGCCATGGCGAAGGGCTTGGTCAGCAGCTCCATCTGCGCCGGCAGGGTTTCGTTGCGCATTACCGTGCTTTCCGCGTAGCCGGTCACCAGCAGCACCGGGATCTGCGGCCACAGCATCCTGACCTGGTCGGCCAGTTGGCGGCCGTTCATGCCGTTCGGCAGGCCGACGTCGGTGACCAGCATGTCCGGGCGGCCGACGCGGCCGCGCTCCTGCAACTGGCGCAAGGCCTGCGGCGCATCGGCCGCTTCCAGCACCGTATAGCCCTGCAGGCGCAGGACCTCGGCCATCACGGTGCGGATGTCGGCCTCGTCGTCGACCACCAGCACCATGCCCTTGCGGCTCAAGGCCGGCAGCGGCGCTTCGCCGTCGGCGAGCTGCGCTTGCGGCGCTTCGGCGACCAGGCGCGGCAGCAGCATGCGCACCTCGGTGCCCTGTCCCGGCGCCGAATCGATCCGCACCTGGCCGCCCGACTGGCGCGCGAAGCCGTACACCATCGACAGGCCGAGGCCCGTGCCCTGCCCCATCGGCTTGGTCGTGAAGAAGGGATCGAAGGCGCGCGCCAGCACGTCCGGCGGCATGCCGGCGCCGCTGTCGCGCACCGTCACCAGCACGTACTCGCCGGGTTTGAGGTCGCCGTAGCGGCCGGCCTGCAGCGGTGCAATGACGGCGTTCTCGGTTTCGATGACGATCACGCCGCCTTCCGGCATGGCGTCGCGCGCATTGTTGGCCAGGTTCAGCAGCGCGCTCTCGAGCTGGTTGGGGTCGCACAGCGTGGTCCACAGCGCCGCCTGCAGGCGCGTGCGCAGGGTGATCGACGGCCCGGCCGAACGCTTGACCAGGTCGCTCATCGACATCACCAGGGCGTTCACGCTGGTCGGCTTCGGGTCGAGCGCCTGGCGCCGCGAGAAGGCCAGCAGGCGGTGCGTCAGCGCCGCCGCGCGCTGGGTCACGCCGAGCGCGGCGTCGATGCGCGCCGGCAGGTCGCCAGTCTGGCCCATGCGCAGGCGCAGCTTCATCAATTCGAGGTGACCGGCGACGCCGGCCAGCATATTGTTGAAGTCGTGCGCCAGGCCGCCGGTCAGCTGGCCCACCGCTTCCATCTTCTGCGACTGGCGCAGCGCATCCTCGGCCTGGCGCAGGGCGTCGGCCTGGTGCTTCTCGGCGGTGATGTCGCGCGCCACGCCGTACAGCAGCTCCCCTTCCGGCGAGATCGTCCACTGCACCCACCGATGCGAGCCGTCCTTGTGCAGCACCCGGGTCTCGTAGCCGACCAGCGGCGTGCCTTCGGCCAGGATCAGCAGGTGACGCGCCACGTCGTCGCGGTCGTCCGGATGCACCATTTCCATGAAGGGACGGATGGTCGCTTCCTCGGCGCTCCAGCCGAAGTGCTCGGTGAAGGCCGGGTTGACGGTCAGGAAGCGTCCGGTCACCAGCGAGGCGGCCGCCATCACGTCCGGCGAGATACGCCACAGCCGGTCGCGGTCGAGCGCGTGCGAGGCGACCTGGTGGCTCAGGCTTTGGTTCAGGTGCCGCATCCTGTCGATCGCCTGGACCTTGCCGGTGGTCTCGAAGACCGTGCACAGGATGCCGGCCACGACGCCGTGCTCGTCGCGCACCGGGCTGTACGAGAAACTGTAGTTCTGCTGCTCCGGATAGCCGTAGCGCTCGGTCGTCACCGGCAGGTCTTCGAAATAGCTCGCTTCGCCGGCCCAGGCGCGCTCGGCAATCGGCCCGACCGTGTCCCAGGCCTCGCTCCAGACTTCGCGGAACGGACGGCCGAGCGCGGTCTTCGCGCCGAGCAGCGGCGTATAGGCGTCGTTATGGAAGCTGATGAATTCCAGCCCCCAGCACAGGAAGTTCGGGAACTTGGAATTCAGGACGATGCCCAGCGCCGTACGCAAGGCCGCAGGCCAGCCGTCGATCGGTCCGAGGGGCGTAGCGGACCAGTCGTGCGCCGCGATGCGCTCTCCCATCTGGCCGCCCGTCCGTAAAAAAATTGCACTCATCGACATTATTGTAATGAGAAACATTTGCCGGGCGGCGCGCAATTGGCACAGCCCGTCGGCCCACTCTGTGCGGTGACGCGCCTTACAGGGGCGCCAGCCGGCGCGCCGCGTCGGTCCGGCGCAGGACCGCAGCGCAGGCGGCCTCGAGCTCGAGCTCAAGCTCGGCGCCGACAGCCGCCAGCGGCAGGGCGGCCCGGGTCTCGAGCGCCGCGGCAGCCTGCATCAGGCCGAGCGTGCGGCAGCCTTCGGCCAGGCGTTCGAGCTGGGCGCGGGCGGCCTCCATCTGGCCGGCGCCCAGCAGGCGCTCGATATCGGCGCCGGCGCCCGCCAGCTGGCGCTGCAGACCGCCCAGGTAGAGCAGCAGGCGGGCGGCGTCGATGCCGAGCCGGCGCATGGTCGCGTCCGGGCTCTCGTCCCGGCCCTCGTTCGACCCGTCGCCACCCCTGGCCAGGCTGAACAGGTAATCGCGCACCTTGCCGCAGTCGAAAGGCTTGACGATGTAGCCGGCCGCGCCCAGGCCGAGCGCCTGTTCCATGGTGGCGCCGTCGGCGGCCGCCGAGACCAGCACGAAAGGCAGGCCGGCGAAGCGTTCGTCGGCCTTGGCCCGCGCCAGCAGCTCCATGCCGGACAGGCGCGGCATGCGCAGGTCGCAGAACAGCATCGCCGGACGGGCGCCGGCATCGAGCTGGCGCCAGGCGTCCTCGCCGTCCTCGGCTTCCAGCACGTCGTAGCTGCCGGTGCTGTCGATCATGTGCATCAGCATCATGCGCGACACCACGTCGTCGTCGACCACCAGGACCTTCATCGCGCCTCCGCCTTCACAGTGTTGTTGTGAAGCAAATTATACATATGGCTGGAGGGCGCACGATTCAAGCCGTGGTTTCTTCGAAACGTGCCAGCAGGCCCAGCAGGTCCGGCAGGCGGGCCCGCACGCGCTCCAGGCGGCCGCCGTCGGCATCGCGCTCGAGCTCGGTGCACAGCTGGTGCAGTTCGGCCTCGCCCAGGTAGCCGGCGCTGCCGCGCATGCCGTGCAGCAGGCGGCCGCAGGCTTCCGGATCGCCGGCTTCCAGGGCCGCGTCGAGCTCGCTGCGGCGGCGCGGCAGGTCGGCGGCGAAGGCGGCGCGCATCTTGCCCTGCAGGTCGCTGGCGCGGCGGCCGTATTTCGGGCCGTAGCCTGGCGCCTGCACCGGCTGCGGCTGCGTCTGCGGCTCGCCCTGCGCGCCCGTGGACACGCCGAACATGGCGTCCAGCTCCGCCGTGCTGGGGGTGGCGGCCGGGTCGTGCGGCGCGAGCGGCGCCATCGGCTGCAGTTCGACGCCGCGCTGCAGCTGGCGCTCGATCGCGCGGCTCAGGTGGAAGTGCAGCTGGACCTCTTCGATCGGCTTGGTGAGGAAGGCGTCCATGCCGCAGGCCAGGTAGCGCGAGCGGTCTTCCTCGCTGGCGTTGGCCGTGAGCGCAACGATCATCAGGTGCTGGTCCAGCACCGGCGCCTCGAGCGGCCCGCCGGCGCGGATCAGGCGGGTGGCGGTGGCGCCGTCCATCTCCGGCATGCGGCCGTCCATCAGGATCAGGTCGTAGCGGGCGCGCGCGCAGGCGGCCACCGCGAGCTGGCCGTTCTCGACCACGTCGACCTGGTGGCCCAGGTCTTCCAGCATCATGCGCACGATGATCTGGTTGGTCGGGTAGTCTTCGGCGCACAGCACGCGCAGGCGGTGGGTGTGCGGCTCGCGCGGCACCTGCGCCACCACCGGCGGCTGCACGCCGTCGGCCAGCGGCAGCAGGAAACTGAAGGTCGACCCCTGCCCCGGCGTGCTGGCCGCGCCGATCGCGCCGCCCATCAGCTCGACCAGCTGGCGGCAGATCGCCAGTCCCAGCCCGGTGCCGCCGTAGCGCCGCGTGGTGCTGGCGTCGGCCTGCTCGAATTTCTGGAACAGGCGCGGCAGCGCGTCCGGCTCGATGCCGATGCCGGTGTCCTCGACCGAGAAGCGGATCATATTGCGCTTCTGGACGTCGACCTGGTCGTCGGGCCGGCGTTCGACGCGCACACTGACGGTGCCGGTCTCGGTGAACTTGAAGGCGTTGCCGACCAGGTTGACCAGGATCTGGCGCAGGCGGGTCGGGTCGCCCACCACGAAGCGCGGCAGGTCCGGGTCCAGGTGGACCGCGAAGCCGACGCTGTGCGCACCGGCCTGCTCCTCGAACAGCGTCACCACGTGGCCGATGGCTTCGTCGAGGGCGAAGTCGATGTTCTCGATGGTCAGCTTGCCGGCCTCGATCTTCGAGAAGTCCAGCAGGTCGTTGATGATCGCCAGCAGCGACTGGGCGTTGGCCTGGCCGCGCAGGATCTGCTCGCGGGTCGAGTCGCGCAGCTGGGCGTCGCGCAGGGCGAAGCCGAGCATGCCGATCACGCCGGCCAGCGGCGTGCGCATCTCGTGGCTCATGTTCGCCAGGAACTCGGACTTCTGGCGCGTGGCGTCCTCGGCGCGCTGCTTGGCCAGGTACAGGCGCTCTTCGTTTTCCTGCAGGGCGCCGTTGGCGCGCGCCAGCTCGTCGGTACGGCGGCGCACCTGGCGCTGCTGCTCGCGCAGCTCGGCGGTCTGGTGCTCGAGCAGGCGGTTCTGCTGCTCGATGCGCTCGGTGCGCGCACTGACCTGGTGTTCGAGCAGTTCCTTCTGGCGCCGCAGCCCGCCGACGCGGATGCGGAAGGTTCCGTAGCCGATCCCGGCCACCAGCAGTACGACCAGGCCGCGGAACCACCAGGTCTTCCAGTACGGCGGCAGCACCGTGATCTCGAAGCTGGCCGGGGCGTCGCTCCAGACCCCGTCCTTGTTGGCGGCGCGCACCTGGAACACATAGGTGCCCGGATCGAGGTTGGTGTAGGTGGCGAAGCGCTTGTTGGCGTCGGCGGAGATCCAGTCCTGGTCGAAGCCGGCCAGGCGGTAGGCGAAGCGGTTGCGCAGCGGCGCCGCGAAGTGCAGCGCCGAGAACTCCAGCGAGAACACGGAATCCGAGGCCGGCAGCGTGATCCCGCCGGCGCGCTCGATCGGCCAGCTCACCAGGCCCGGATGGCGCTTCTGCACCGGCTCGCCGAAGATCTGCAGGCCGGTGATCACGGCGCGCGGCGCGATCAGGTTGTCGTGCAGCGCGCGCGGGTGGAAGGCGGTGATGCCGTTGTTGCCGCCGAAGTAAAGGGTGCCGTCGGGCGCGCGCAGCGCCGAGGCGTCGAAATACGCACCCTCGATGGTGCCGTCGGCGGCGTCGTAGTTGCGCCAGCTGCCGCTGACGGGGTCGAGGCGCGCGATATTGCTGGAGGTGCTGACCCAGATCTGGCCGTCCTGGTCTTCCAGCATCGCCGCCACCGCGTCGTCGCTCATGCCGTCGTGGCTGGTGTAGCGCTGGAAGCGCGGGGTGCCGTCGCTGCCCACCATCATCTTGTTCAGGCCGACCGCGGTGCCGACCCACAGGACACCGCGCCGGTCTTCCATCAGGTAGTGGACTTCGTCGTGGCTGAGGCTGGTGGCGTCGTTCGGGTCGTGGCGGAAGTGGCGGAACCTGCCGGTCGCGCGGTCGAGCAGGTCGAGGCCGTCGAAGGTGCCGATCCACAGCCGGCCCTGGCGGTCTTCCAGCATCGGCCGCACCACGTTGTCGGCCAGGCTGGCGCCCACCGCCGGGTCGTGCTGGTAAGTGGTCAGCTTGCCGGTCTTCGGGTCCAGCTGGTGCAGGCCGCCGCGGCTGGCGATCCACAGATTGCCGTCGCGCGCCACCATCAGGTTGCGCACGAAATTCGCATCGACGTCGCCCTGCACCAGCACCCGCCGCGTCAGGCGTCCGCTCTTCGGATCCAGGTGGAGCAGGCCGTTGCGGACCCCGATCCACAGGGAGCCGTCGTGATCCGTCGCGACCGCGGTCGCCATCGCATCGCCCGAGGTCGCGGCATCGCCCGCGGCCAGGCGCCAGGTTTTTTCCTCCCGGGTCGACGGATCGAAATGGTGCAGGCCGCCGTTAGTGGCCAGCCACAGCTTGCCGGCGCCATCCCAGGCGATGCCGCGCACCTTGTTGTCGTTCAGGGTGATCGGCAGGTCGGGGCCGCGCACGATGCGCGCGAAGCCGCCGCCGCCGAGATCGGCGCGCGACACGCCGCCGTACCAGGTGCCGGCCCAGAAGGTGCCGACGCGGTCGCCGTACAGCGCCGAGACCTGGTTGTCGCCGAGACTGAAATTGTCGGTGATGCGGTGCGGATGGTGCTCGAAGCGCCCGGCCGCCGGCATCCAGCGGTACAGGCCGCGGTCGTGGGTGCCGACCCAGACCTGGCGCTGGGCGTCCTGGTACAGCGTGCCGATCTCGCCCGGCGGCATGCCGTCCGCCGCGTCGAAGGAGACCGGGGCGTCGGCGCCGCCGTGGTCGCGGCGCTCCAGCCCGCCCATGCTGCCGATCCACAGGCGCTGGCTGGCGTCGAGCAGCAGGCTCTGGATCACATCGAACTTGCCGCCCTGGGGAGAACGGTGGTGGGTGAAGCGCATCAGGTCGGCGTCGAGGCTGTCCAGGCCGTTCCAGGTGCCGATCCACAGCCGGCCCCTGGCGTCCAGCGCCAGCGAGGACAGCTTGTCGGAGGCCAGGCTGTCCGCCACGCCCGGCACGTGGTGCCAGGTGGCGAAGCGTCCACTGGCAATGTCGAAGTGCTGCAGGCCGTCGCCGGTGGCCAGCCACAGGCCTTCCTTGCCGTCGTCGGCGATGGCGCTGATGTGGCGGTTGCCGTTGCCGCGCTTGGCCGGCTCGTCGGGCTGGAAATTCGAGAAGCTGCCGCTCTCCGGATGGTAGAGGGCGAGGCCGCCGTCGGTGCCGATCCACAGCCGGCCCTTGCGGTCGACGTGGAGCACGCGCACCCAGTTGTTGACCAGCGACTGCGGATCGCCGACCACGTTGCGGTAATTGGTGAAGCGGTAACCGTCGTAGCGCGACAGGCCCGACTGGGTGCCGAACCACATGAAGCCGTCGAGGTCCTGGACGATCGCCAGCACCGACTCCTGGGCCAGGCCGTCCTCCACCGACAGGTGTTCGAAGCGCAGGGTCGGGGTCGGCGCCGCCGCCGCCGGCCCGCCGGGCAGGCAGGCCAGCGCCAGCAACAGCGACAGCATCAGAAACGCCCACAGGCGCCGCATTGGGCGCCTGGCTAAGTCATGTTTAATATCCACAAGGCAAGGGTAGCAAAGTCTGCCCTTCCCATGTGGAATAAATACACTTTTGCTATCGTTTTAGTCGCCTTTTGCCACACCTTCGCGACGCGGATCGGCGCCGCCGAACCACAGCGGCACGCCGTGGATGTCCATGCGCTCGATGCCGTGCAGGCCGGAATTCTGCTCGCCGATGCGGATCGCGTGGCCGCGCGCCTTCAGTTGCTCGATTTCCGATTGCGGGAAACGCCCCGCTTCCAGCTCGGTCGGTCCGTTGCGGCTGCCGAAGTTCGGCAGCGCGATCGCCTGCTGCATGTTCAAGCCCCAGTCGAGGGTGCCGACCAGGACTTTTGCCACGTAGTTGATGATCAAGGGGCCGCCCGGCGAACCGATCGCCTCGACGAAGCGGCCGCTCTTCTTGTCGAACACGATGGTCGGGCTCATCGCGCTGCGCGGACGCTTGCCTGCCTCGACGCGGTTGGCGACCGGGCCATTGGCGTCGCGCGAATCGAAGGAGAAGTCGGTCAGCTGGTTGTTCAGGATGAAACCGTCGACCATCTGGCGCGAGCCGAAGGCATCTTCGACGCTGGTGGTCATCGACAGGCCGGCGCCGTAGCCGTCGACGGCCACGATGTGCGAGGTCGAATGGGCTTCGATCGAATTGTCCTGGCCCCAGTTCCAGGCGGTCTCGACGCCCGGCGGGTGACCGGCCTCGGCCTTGCCCATCGAGCGCGGCCCGATCAGGCCGGCGCGCTTGCCGAGGTAGTCCTTGTCCAGCAGGGCCGGGATGCCGCGGCCGGGCAGCGGCACGAAGTCGGTGTCGGCGGCGTAGCGGTCGCGGTCGGCATAGGCCAGGCGCCCGACTTCCGAGAACACGTGCACCGCATCCGCATTCGGGATGCCGTTGGTCGGCGCCAGCGCCTTCATGTCGCGGGTCTCGAACATGCCCAGCATCTGGGCCACCGCGATGCCGCCCGAGGACGGCGGCGGCATTCCGCACACGGTCCAGGCACGGTAATCGTTGCAGACCGGATCGCGCTGCTTGGCCTGGTAGGCGGCGATGTCGGCGGCGCTCAGGAGGCCCGGATTGGTCGGGTGGCCCTTGACCTTGGCTTCGATGTCGCGCGCGATGTGGCCGGTGTAGAAGACGTCGGCGCCGCCCTCGGCGATTTCGCGCAGGGTGCGCGCCAGCGCCGGGTTCTTCAGGATGTGGCCGACCGGCCAGGGCTTGCCGTCCGGTCCATAGAAGTAGGCGCGTGCGGTCGGGTCCCTGCGGATGTAGGGGTCCCAGGCCAGCAGGCCGTTCAGGCGCGGGCTGACCGCGAAGCCGTTCTCGGACAGGCGGATCGCCGGCCCGAACAGGGTCTTCCAGGGCAGCTTGCCGTGCTGGCGGTGCGCCAGTTCCAGCATGCGCAGCACGCCCGGCGCGCCGGTCGAACGGCCGCCGACGATGCCCTCGGTGCGCGACAGCGGGCTGCCGTCCGGGTGCTGGAACAGGTGCTCGTCGGCTTTCGAGGGCGCGGTCTCGCGGCCGTCGAAGGCCTGCACCTTCTTGCCGTCGTAGTACATCAGGAAGGCGCCGCCGCCGATGCCGGACGATTGCGGCTCGACCAGGGTCAGCACCAGCTGGGTCGCGATGCCGGCGTCGATCGCAGTGCCGCCCTGCTTCAGCATCTCGTAACCCGCTTCGACCGCCAGCGGATTGGCGGCCGCCACCATGTACTTGCGGGCGGCCCAGCCGGCCTTTTCCGTGTAGCCGGTGGCGGCTTCGGGCGCCTTCTGGAGGACATCCTGGGCGAAGACGGGGACTTGTGCGGCGGCCAGGACGGCCGCAAGCAGGGAAAGGGAAAACGGCAGTGTCAACTTCATCGGATCTCCGGAAAAAAACAGGGCGTGCAGCCATCGTTGTTACCGACCTGCACGCCCGATATCACGGAGCATCCTACATCAAATGAGCAAGTTGCTCACGAAACCTGATTTCAGCCCATTATTTTGGCTGCATGCGGATCGCGCCATCCAGGCGGATCGTCTCGCCGTTGAGCATGGTGTTTTCGATGATGGTTTTGGCCAGGTGCGCGTATTCGGACGGCATGCCGAGGCGCGGCGGGAACGGCACCATCTTGCCCAGCGCATCGCGCACTTCCTGGGGCATGCCCATCAGCATCGGGGTTTCGAAGATGCCCGGCGCGATGGTCATCACGCGCACACCGCTGCGCGACAGGTCGCGCGCCATCGGCAGGGTCATGCCGGCCACGCCGGCCTTCGACGCGCCGTAGGCGGCCTGGCCGATCTGGCCGTCGAAGGCCGCGACCGAGGCGGTATTGATGATGACGCCGCGCTCGCCATACTCCAGCGCGTCGAGCTTGCCCATCGCGTCGGCCGCCAGGCGGCACATGTTGAAGGTGCCGACCAGGTTGATGTTGATCGCGCGCTGGAAGGCGTCGAGCGGGTGCGGGCCGTCCTTGCCGACGGTCTTGATGGCCGGCGCCACGCCGGCGCAGTTGATCAGGCCGCGGATGGCGCCCATCGAGGCGGCGGCATCGACCACCGCCAGGCCGTCTGCCTCTGAGGTGACGTCGCATTTCACGAAACGCGCCTTGCCGGCGCCCAGCTCGGCGGCCAGTTTCTCGCCAGCCTCTACCTGCACGTCGGCCAGCACGGCCATGCCGCCGGCGTCCACGATCATGCGCGCGGTGGCCGCGCCCAGGCCGGACGCGCCGCCCGTCACGATGAATACATTGTTCTGAATTTGCATTGCTGTCTCTCCTCCAGGAATTCTCAATCGACCTCAGGTAACGTTTACGTAAACGTCAACTCCCGGATTGTAGCGAGCTTCGGCGCCAAACACCATGTTTATAAACACTGGACGGTCGTGCCGACGCGGGTGCAGGGGCGGCCGCTGCGGTTGACGCCGCTGCCGCTCGGGCCCAGGTTGTAGGTGCCGCCGGCAGCGTCGCGGCAGGCGCCGCCGACGCAGGAATTCAGGGGCGCCGAACTCGGCACCACCGGCTGCGGCGCCTGGGCCGGCGCCGGGACCGGCACCGCGCCGTAGCCGATGGCCGCCGGCTCGCCGCCGCCCGGCGGACGCGGCGCCAGCGGTCCGCTCGCCTGCCAGGCTTCATGCCGGCGCCGGGCCTGCTTCGCCTGCTTCTGCTGCTTTTGCTGTGGCTGCTGCTGCGGTGGCGGCTGCTGCGGCGGCGACGATTGTTGCGAGCGCGGCTGGGCTTCGCGCGTCAGGGTGTCGGTTTCGTCGCGGACTTCGGCCGGGTCCTTGCGCGCCGGGTCGCCGGCCTGGCGCTGGCGCGGGTTCAGCACCGGGCCGTAGCTGGGCGCCGGGGTGCCGCCGGCGGGGCGCATGGTGTTTGGCGCGGCGCCCGCGTTCGGGTCGGTGCTGCGCGCGGGCCGGGCGGCATCGCTGTGGCCGGCCGCTTCGTCGGCCACGCCGGCATCCTGGTTGGCCCGGTCGGTGCTCCGGTTCTGGCGCCCGGTGGCGGCGCCCTCCTCCCTGCGCAGGAAGGATTCAGCCTGCTCGCGCGCTTCCTGCGCCTGCCGGGTCTGCTCCGGCGTCTGCACCTGCGGCTGGGCTTGCGGCTGCATTGGCGCCTGCCGCGCCTGGGCTGCCGAAACCGTGCCGGCGAGCAGCGCCGACAGCGCCAGGGCGCCGAATGATCCGATCGTGTTCATGGCCCACCTCGTCTGACATGATGAGCCCATTATCGGCTGCGCTTATCGGGACCGGCGCGCGCCTGTCACCATTCGCCAGCCCTGTCCGGCGCCCTGGTCGAAAGGGCGTCAACTCCCTGTCAGCTTTTGCGCGTAGTTTGCTATGCTGAACAAGAGTACCGCATCAAGACGACGATAACGACAGGAGACGGCAATGCAGAACCTGCAGCAGATGTACCAGTCGAAACGCGGCAGCGCCCTCGACGCCCTCGATCACTTGCTCGACGGTGACATGATCATCGTCCCGACCGGGGTCGGCGAGCCCCCTGGCCTGCTGCACGCGCTGTCGGAGCAGCACCAGCGCTTTTCCGATATCAAGGTCGCGCAGATCCTGGCGATGCGCAAGTACGGCTACTTCGAGCGCGCATGCCACGAACACGTACGCCATGCCTCATTGTTCTTCGGCGGCGCCTCCCGCCCGGGTGGCCAGGGCGGCTGGTGCGACTTCATCCCGAATTACTTTTCCGAGATCCCGGCGCTGATCGAGCGCGGCCTGATGCCGGCCGACGTCGTGTTCGCCATGGCTTCGCCGATGAGCCCGCACGGCTGGTTCGCCCTCAGCCTCGGCACCGACTACACGATGGCCGCGGTCGCCAAGGCGCGCGTGGTGGTGCTGGAGGTGAACCCGAACGTGCCCTTCACCCACGGTCAGTGCCACGTCCACCTGTCGCAGGTGACGGCCCTGATCGAAAGCGAGGAGCCGATCATGGAAGTCGGCCTGCCGAAGATCGGCCCGGTGCAGGAAGCCATCGGCGCCCTGGTGGCCGAGCACATCGAGGACGGCTCGACCCTGCAGATCGGCTACGGCGGCATCCCGGATGCGGTGGTGATGCAACTGACCGGCAAGCGCGACCTCGGCATCCATACCGAGATGATCGGCGACGGCATCCTGAAGCTGGTCGAATCCGGCGCGGTCAACAACAGCAGGAAGACGCTGCTGCCGGGAAAGATGGTCGCCACCTTCGCGCTCGGCTCGCGCAAGCTGTACGAATTCATGCACCAGAACCCGATGCTGGAGATGCACCCGTCGAATTTCACCAACGACCCCTACGTGGCCGGCCAGAACGACAGGCTGGTGTCGATCAACGCCAGCCTGCAGGTCGACCTGCTGGGCCAGTGCGGCAGCGAGAGCATCGGCCACCTGCCCTATTCCGGCACCGGCGGCCAGGTCGACTTCGTGCGCGCGGCCAACCGTTCGCGCGGCGGCAAGTCCTTCATCGTGCTGCCGTCGACCGCCAAGGACGGCACGGTCTCGCGCATCGTCCCGACGCTCTCGCCCGGCACCCACGCGACCACCAGCAAGAACGACGTCAACTACGTGGTGACGGAATGGGGCGTGGCCCAGTTGCGCGGCAAGTCGGCCAAGCAGCGCGCCCAGGCGCTGATTGCGATCGCACACCCGGACTTCCGGCCCTGGCTGCGCGAGGAAGCCGACAAGATGTGCGTATTTTAGAGCTCCTAAAAACCGCTCATGGCGGCGTTGCATCGTCTCGTCGTACTAACGTACTGTCTTCGCCGATGCGCCTTACCCTGAGCGGTTTTTATAAGCTCATTGATTCCTCTCCGAAACTCGCGGCGGCGATCCCGGCCACATGCCATGATGGCCCCCTTCGCGAACACAGGAGAATTTCATGGATCGTGTGGACTAGATCGGCCCCGATGAACACGTACGCGGCCCGCAGGATGCGGCGCTGACCCTGATCGAGTATGGCGACTTCCAGTGCCCCTATTGCGCGCGGGCCCACAGCGCGCTGACGGAGTTGGCGGACGAGCTGGGTGGGATTCGCCTGGTCTTCCGCCACCTGCCGCTGGCGGAGCTTCACCCGCTGGCCGAGCCGGCGGCGGAAGCGGCCGAGGCCGCCGCCGGCGAAGGCAAGTTCTGGGACATGCACGACATGCTGTACGAACAGCAGCGCCAGGTCATGGACGAGCCGGACCTGGCCGTGCTGGCCGAAAGCGTGGATCTCGACCTCGAACGCTTCCGCGCCGAGCTCATGGAGCGGCGCCACCGCCCGCGCGTGCAGCAGGACCGCGAGCGCGCCCGCCACGACGGCGCCACCAGGACGCCGACCTTCTTCATCAATGGCGTACGCTACCGGGGAGATTCGGACCGGGAGTCGCTGCGGCAGGCACTGACGGAGGCGTTGGGGCGCTGAGGCTCCGCGCGGCCACGGTGGCGGCCGGCCGCATCATCTCCGTTCCCGTCATCTGCGGCGCGGTCACCGCGAGCCAGCCGCCGCCCGCCGGCAGCAGGGGCACCAGCAGCAGCGCGACGATGTTGATGATCTTGATCAGCGGGTTTACCGCCGGCCCGGCCGTGTCCTTGTAGGGGTCGCCGACCGTGTCGCCGGTGACGGCCGCCTTGTGCGCATCCGAGCCCTTGCCGCCGTAGTGGCTGTCCTCGATGTATTTCTTGGCGTTGTCCCAGGCGCCGCCGCCGGTGGTCATCGAGATCGCCACGAACAGGCCGGTCACGATGGTCCCCATCAGCATGCCGCCCAGCGCCACCGGGCCCAGCAGCATACCGACCGCGACCGGCACCACCACCGGCAGCAGGGAAGGCACCACCATCTCGCGGATCGCCGAGGCGGTCAGCATGTCGACGGCCTTGTCGTATTCCGGCTTGCCGCTGCCGTCCATGATGCCGACGATGTCGCGGAACTGGCGCCGCACCTCGATCACCACCGCGCCGGCCGCCCGTCCCACCGCTTCCATCGCCAGCGCCCCGAACAGGTAGGGCACCAGGCCGCCGATGAACAGGCCGACGATCACCATCGGGTTCGAGAGATCGAAGCTGATGCGGGTGCCGCCCGCCTCCAGCGCATGCGTGTAGTCGGCGAACAGCACCAGCGCGGCGAGGCCGGCCGAGCCGATCGCATAGCCCTTGGTCACGGCCTTGGTGGTGTTGCCGACCGCGTCCAGGGGGTCGGTGACGGCGCGCACGCTGTCCGGCAGGCCGCTCATCTCGGCGATGCCGCCGGCGTTGTCGGTGATCGGCCCGTAGGCATCCAGCGCGACGATGATGCCGGCCATCGACAGCATGGCGGTGGCCGCGATCGCGATGCCGTACAGCCCGGCCATCGCAAAGGCCAGCAGGATCGCGGCGCAGACCGCCAGCACCGGATACGCGGTCGCCTTCATCGACACCCCCAGGCCGGCGATGATGTTGGTGCCGTGGCCGGTGGTCGAGGCCTGGGCGATGTGCTGCACCGGACGGAACTCGGTGCCGGTGTAGTACTCGGTGATGTAGACCATCGAGCCGGTCAGCACGATCCCGACCACGGCGCAGCCCAGCATGCGCCAGCGCATGGGATCGTCGGCCCAGACCAGCCAGGTGACCAGGGCGAAGCCGATCAGCGACAGCCCGGCCGACCACCACAGCCCCGTGTACAGGGCCGACATGATCTTGTGCCCGGGACGGTTCTTGACCAGCGAGCAGCCGACGATCGAGGCGATGATCGACACCGCGCCCAGCAGCATCGGGTAGACGACGGCGGTGCTGTCCGTGACGGCCCCGGCAACGCCGGGCGCCATCAGGGCGCCCAGCAGCATGGTGGCGACCAGGGTCACGACATAGGTCTCGAACAGGTCGGCCGCCATGCCGGCGCAGTCGCCGACGTTGTCGCCCACGTTGTCGGCGATGACGGCGGGATTGCGCGGGTCGTCCTCGGGGATGCCGGCCTCGACCTTGCCGACCAGGTCGGCGCCGACGTCGGCGCCCTTGGTGAAGATGCCGCCGCCCAGGCGCGCGAAGATCGAGATCAGGGAGGCGCCGAAGGCCAGGCCGACCAGTGGCTGGATGGTGTCATGCAGCGACAGCGCGGCGTCCGCGCGCCCCACCAGGAACCAGTAGAACAGCGACACGCCGAGCAGCCCCAGCCCGACCACCAGCATGCCGGTGATGGCGCCGCCGCGGAAGGCCACGTGCAGGGCCGCATCCAGCCCGCGGGAGGCGGCCTGCGCGGTGCGGACGTTGGCGCGCACCGAGACGTTCATGCCGATGAAGCCGCAGGCGCCGGACAGCACCGCCCCGGCCAGGAAGCCGGCCGCGGTCAGTCCGCCGAGAAGAAAGAAAATGGCGATCAGCAGGATCACGCCGACGATGCCGATGGTGCGGTACTGGCGCGCCAGGTAGGCCGACGCGCCCTGCTGGATGGCCAGCGAGATTTCCTGCATGCGGCCGTTGCCGGGATCCTGCTGCAGGACCCAGCTGCGCGACCACAGCCCGTAAAGTACCGCGATGACGCCGCATGCGACGGCGAAGCCCAGCTGTGTGGATGCCATATCGTCCCCTCCTCGTCCTTCGATCAAGTAACAAGCTGCACATGGTGCTGCGTACTGCGAAACTTTGATCCTGAAAACTGGACGGATGGCGACATGTCATCCGGAGCCATCGGGCGGCGCGATGGGCGCGCGCCCGGCAAACTCGATTACCCGGCCGGCTCAGCCAGCCAATGCGGCGAACGCGGCTTCGCGTACCTGATCCACCGGGCCCACGCCCGAGATCTTGCGGTACTTCGGCGCGCCCGGCAGGCCGGACTGCGCCCACTTGTTGTAGTAGCCGAGCAGTACTTCGGTCTGGTTGTGGTACACGGCCAGGCGCTTCTTGACGGTCTCTTCCTGGTCGTCGTCGCGCTGCACCAGCGGCTCGCCGGTGACGTCGTCGAGACCCTCGGTCTTCGGCGGGTTGAACTTGACGTGGTAGACGCGGCCCGACGGCTGGTGGGTGCGGCGGCCGGTCATGCGCTCGACGATCATCTCGTCCGGCACGTCGATTTCCAGCACGTAGTCGATGTTGACGCCGCTTTCCTTCATGGCGTCGGCCTGCGCGATCGTGCGCGGGAAGCCGTCGAACAGGTAGCCGTTGGCGCAATCCGCTTCCTTCAGGCGCTCCTTCACCAGGCCGATGATGATGTCGTCCGACACCAGCTGGCCCGCGTCCATCACCTTCTTCGCCGCCAGGCCCAGCTCGGTGCCGGCCTTGATGGCCGCACGCAGCATGTCGCCGGTAGAGATCTGGGGAATGTTGTATTTTTCTTTAATGAAATTTGCCTGAGTGCCTTTGCCGGCTCCGGGGGCTCCTAACAGAATGAGACGCATGAAGGGTTTCCTAAAAGGTGTTGATGCATATTTAACTAGCTATATCCGGAAGTTACCACAAAAGCAGCACTAAACGCCACTGGGAGGGAGCGATCGAAGGGCTTGCTTGAGGTGGCGCAGAGCAGCCACAACGGTGTTTCCACCAGGATCAAGATGCGAAGTAAGAGCGCACCCGTTCGAGGTCTTCCGGCGTATCGACCCCGGCGGCTGGGGCGCTGTCGGTGACGTGCACCGCGATCGGGACGCCATGCCAGAGCACGCGAAGCTGTTCCAGCGCTTCGATCGTCTCCAGCGGCGACGCTTCCAGTGCAGGATATTTCTGCAAGAAAACGTTGCTGTAAGCATACAAACCGATGTGGCGCAGCGGCACATAGCCGGCCGGCAACTGGTCGCGGCTCTGCGCGAAGGCGTCGCGGTGCCAGGGAATGGTGGCGCGCGAGAAGTACAGGGCGCGCCCGAGCTTGTCCAGCACGACCTTGACCACGTTCGGGTTGAAGGCATCGAGCGCATCGTGCAGCGGATGGGCGCAGGTGGCCATCGGCACGTCCCGGCCGATGCGGGCCGCGCAGGCGGACAGCAGGGCCGGGTCGATCAGCGGCTCGTCGCCCTGCAGGTTGACCACCACGGCGTCGTCGGGCAGGGCGAGGGTGCGCGCCACTTCGGCGATGCGGTCGGTGCCGGACGGATGGTCGGCACGGGTCATGCAGGCTTCGATGCCGTGGGCGGCGCAGGCGGCGAGGATGTCGGCGTGGTCGGTGGCGACCACGATGCGGGCCGCGCCGGACTCTTGCGCCCGCTCGGCCACGCGCACCACCATGGGCTTGCCGCCGAGGTCGGCCAGCGGCTTGTTCGGCAGCCGGGTCGAGGCCAGGCGCGCCGGGATGATGACGGTAAAGCTCATGACAGGATCAGAGCGCCGGCTCGACCTTGCGGGCCTGGTCGGCCCACATGATCGGGATTCCGTCGCGGATCGGATAGGCCAGGCGGTCCGGGCGGCAGATCAGTTCCTGCGCTTTCTTGTCATATTCGAGCGGTCCCTTGCACAGGGGGCAGACCAGGATATCAAGCAGTCGGGCGTCCACGACATTTCTCCACGATTTGAGCGGCCAGCGCAGGGTCGATTTGCGCGGTGACCGGGACGACCCACAGGCGCGGGTCGTTGTTCAGATGTTCAAGTTGCCGACATTTTACTGCATCCTTCTCGGTAATCAGGATGAGGTCGGCGTCCAGGCCCCGGAAAGGGTCGTCCAGGAAGTCATGGTGGTCCGGCAGCGCCAGCTCGCGGATCCCGAGTCCGGCCGCCTTCAGCATGGCGAAGAAGCGTCCCGGATTGCCGATGCCGGCGGCGGCCACGATGCGCTTGCCGGGCATGCCGGCCAGCTCGGCCAGCGGCAGGCGGCGCGCCGGATCGCACAGCTGCTCGGCGACGCCGCCGGCCAGCGTCATCTGGTAAGGGCGGCCGCCGACCGCCGCGGCCAGCAGCGGCGTCAGCGCGGGCGTGTTCACGACCGTGAAATCGCGCCGGCGCGAAGGCGCTTCGCGCAGCGGCCCGGCCGGCAGGGTCCAGCCGT